>DYSB01000070.1:0-7954 GCA_020726405.1 Acetofilamentum sp.
GGTCAGCTGGTACGCCGGCAGCGCCCCGCTGCCCGTCACCACCAGCTCGTAGCCCAGCGAGCCCGCGGGCGTCGACGCCAGATCCATGTCGATGAGCGAGCACGGCGCCGAGCCGCCGTCCTCGTCCGTCGCAATCTCGACCCGCGTCCCGTCCGCATGCCGCCGCACGAGCTGGAAGTGTGTGTCGCCCGGGCAGCCGTTGGCCACGCTCGTCGCCTCGAACCGCACGTGCCGAAGCGACGCCAACGTGAAGTAGAAGAGGTCGTTGCCGCCCTCCTGGAAGCCCGCGTTGATGCGCCCGCCCGCCTGGATGCTCGTGGCGATGCGGTAGTCCAGCGCGTACTCCGGCAGCGGCACGCCCAGCCGCGAGTCCACCCGCAGCAGGTACTGGCCCGCCGGCATCGTCGCGTTGAGCCGCGCGCACAGCTCGATGCCCGCGTCGTCGTCCCGCTTCACCTGCACCGTGTTGGCGCCCGTCGTCCGGTACAGCGTCAGGATGGTGTCGAAGAGGCACCCGCCGTTCCCGTCGCTCGTGTCGACGTAGACCAGGCTCGACGCCTCCAGCCGGAACGAGAACCAGTTCGCGCCGTTGCGCACGATGCCTCGCCGCAGCCGGTCCGAGCTCACGACCAGATCCGTCGTCTCGATGCGGCACGTCGCGTCGCAGCCATCGCCCGGTTGCACGTTGCCGTCGTCACACTGCTCACCCGCGTTCAGCTTCGTATTGCCGCACGGCACCTCCGTCGTGCACTGCGGGCTGCAGCCGTCGCCCGCCACCAGGTTGCCGTCGTCACACTGCTCGCCCTGGTCCAGCGCCCGGTTGCCGCACCGCGGCTCCCGCGCACAGGTGGCCGAGCAGCCGTCCCCGTTGAGCCGGTTGCCGTCGTCGCACCCCTCACCGGCCTCCACCCGGCCGTTGCCGCAGATCGCCCCCGTCTCCACCCGGCAGTTCACGTCGCACATGTCGCCGTTGGCCCGGTTGCCGTCGTCGCACAGCTCGCCGTCGTCCACGTTGCCGTTGCCGCACACCGCCTCCAGCGTGCAGACCGAGCTGCACCCGTCGTCGTTCGCCCGGTTGCGGTCGTCGCAGCCCTCACCCGGATCCAGCGTGCCATCGCCGCACGCCCCCGTGAACGCGATGGACAGCACGTACGCATCCGTCGCCGCGCCGTTGGCGCCGTCCACCTTGATCTCGTAGTCCCCCGGATCCAGATCGATCTGGAGCTGCGGGCACGGGCCCGGGCCGCTGTCGTCGTCCGACCCCATCGCCACGGGCAGGCCGGCGCCCTGGATCCGGTGCAGGAACATGCGCAGATCGGCCGGGCAGCCGCCCTGACCGTCGTGCACCATCGCCGTCACCGTGCGCCGCCGGTCCAGGGAGAACGCGTAGCGGTCGAACATGCCCGCCGTGAACCCGCCCGCGAAGTCACCGTCGCCTGCGATGGGCGCCGCCTCGTAGCGGCACACCGCGCTGCAGCCGTCGCCGTTCGTCAGGTTCCCGTCGTCACACTCCTCGCCCTGCGTCACGCGCCGGTCGCCGCAGCCGTCCGAGCGCTGGTGCGTCACGGTCATGTTGTAGCTGTCCAGCCCCAGGGCCGAGTTCGGCCGATCCACCGTGATCGTGTACCGGCCCCGCGCGATCTGGCGCGTGATGAGCGAGCACTTCTGCTGCGCGCTCACGTTGTCGTGCGTCGCGACCTGGCTGGCCGTGTTGCCGTTGATCTTGGAGAGCTTCAGCCGCGTGTCCAGACCCGCCGGGCAGCCGTTCTGGCCGTCGGTGGTCTCGATGTTCACCACCTCGGTCTCGCCCGTCACGTCGAACCAGTAGAGGTCCGTCGTCTTGCCCGGGAAGCCGCCCAGGTAGTTCGCGTTGGCGTTGGCGTCCGTCACGTACAGCGTCGACAGGTCGTACCGGCACTGGTTCGCCCGGCCCCCCAGGCCCTCCCACAGCCGCGTGTACGCGCCGCCCGCCCGCAGCTGACCCATCAGCTGCTCGTAGAGCACCAGCTTCTCCTTGTACCGCACCTCCTTCGGCTCCGAGGTGCACGTCTGCCCCGTGCCGCAGATGCGTCCGATGGGCTCCCGCGCGATGTCCGCCGCCTCGGTCAGCGCCGCCAGCGCCGCCTGCACGAGCCCCCGATCCGGGCCCGGCGCGTTGTCCTGCATGCCGGCGTTCACGAAGCCCTCGATGTCCGACACCGCCAGCAGCAGGTCCGTCGCCAGCGTGTCCTTGTTCGACTGCCACAGCGCCATCCCGTTCACCGGCTCCAGCAGCTTGCCCACCGCCACCGTGTCACAGGCCACGGCCGGGAAGTCGTAGTGCCGCATGAGGTAATAGGCCTCGAGCACTTTGCTCCAGTTGTCCACCGCCACCGACGCCGTCGCCTGCGCCTTGACCTTCGACTCCCACGCCGCCGTCGACCACTGGTTGATGACGCCCATGGCCGTGCGCGCCGCCACGATGTCCTTGTGCGTCAGCACCACGCCCGGTCGCGCCCGCAGCGCCGTCTCCTGCTTCGTCAGCTCGCGCCACGCCTGCCGCGCCAGCCCCCACTGCTCGTCGCCGAAGGAGATGCCCCGCGCCTGCGCCTGCGCCAGCCGGCTGACGATGATGTCCATCGCCTGCAGGCTCACGCCCCGCTGGTTGAACCGCTCGCCCCACAGCGCCCGGTCGATGTAGGTCTGCAAGCCCGCCAGGGAGACCTTCTGCTGCGGCGTGTACGCCGGGTTCGCCACCGCCGCCGCCGCCTTCGTCCCGATGTGCGCCAGCAGCACCGGGAACGTCGCTTCCTTCACGTCCAGGATGTACTTCCGGATGCCGCGCGTGTCCGTGTCGTACACGCGCACCGCCAGCGTCATCACCCCGTACTCCCGGATCTGGTGCACGATCGTCGCCTTGTCCAGGCCCCGGTGCTCCGCCGTGTTGTCGTCCCCGAAGTCCCACTCGTAGGCGGTGATCGGATCGCTCTCCAACGCCGGGATCGCCTCCACCGTGTACTGCTGCGGGATCACCTCGTAGATGATGGCCGGCGGCGTGAACCGCGTGACGATGGGGGACACGTCGCGCACGTCCACCCGCACCGTGTGGGCCGAGCTGCCGTCCACGTCCGCGCACGTCAGCCTCAAGAAGTAGTTGCCCGAGTCCTGGTACTGGTGGTTCGCCCGGATCCCCGTCGAGTCCGGCGTGTTGTCGTCCCAGTGCCACGTGTAGCCCGTGATGGGCTCGTTCGCGGTGCCCGGCCGGCTGTTGGAGCCGTCCGCCGTGAACACCGTCTTCGAGAAGATCACGTACGGGCCACCCGCCGCGCAGGCCGGGTTCACGTCGTCCACGATCACCTTGAAGTCCGCCGTCCCCGTCGCCGCCACCGTGTCCGTCACCGTCAGGCTGCCCACCACACCGTTGGGCAGGTTCGCCGGCGTCTGCGACGTCGTCGGGTAGGTCGCCGTGCGCGTGTTCGCGTCCACCGTGCCGTCCTTCGTCCAGTCCCACGCGTAGGTCACGATGGAGTCGTAGACCTCCGGCGGCCGCGACTGCGTCCCGTCCACGATCAGCTGGTCACCCTGCTTGACGTGGTAGGTGTTCGCCCGCACCGGATCCGCCTGCGGATGGCCCTGCGACAGCGGCACCGCCACCGGCGGCGCGTTCACCGTGAACCGCCGACCGTACGGACGGTTCTGCCCCAGGCAGTCGCCCACCGTCAGCGTGAAGGCGTACGCCCCCGGCTGGTTGATCACGCCGTTGGCGTTGTAGGCCACGGGCGCCGCCCCGTCCTTCGACAGGGTCGCCTGCACGTTCGGCGTGCACTGCGGCGGCGCCGCAATCGCCCACGACATCGTGCCCTGGTTGATCAGCGCCGCCTCCGCGATGCCGTTGAGCGTCACCGGCACCGCCTCCGCCACGTAGTACGGCCGGCTCACCTGGCTCGTATTGCCGCACGCGTCCCGCGCCGTCACCCGGAACGTCCGCTGGCAGGCGTTTGTCAGCGTCTCCGCCGTCAGCGTCGGCACCGGATCCCAGAAGTCCGTCGCGTCCACCGGCGGCCGCGGCACGGAGGCCGGCGCGTAGCAGGAGTTCCCCACCAGCGCCGCCCCCACCGTCAGCGTCGGCGCCGTGCGGTCGAAGACGATCCGGTCGCCCGCGTCCACCCGCGAGATGCCGCCCGCGTTGTTCGCGAACTTCACGATGATCAGGTGGCGCCCCTCGGGGATGTTCCGGGCCACCGGGTTCACGTTGATGGTGCCCTGCACCACCGCGCCGCCGTTGGGGGGCGCCAGGTTCGCCGTGCCCACGTCCATGCCCGCGATGTTCACCGTCGCCGTCACCGGACGACCCGCCGGATCACCCACCTCGAAGCGCACGTCGAAGGCCCCCGTGCCCATGCACGCGGCGTCGGCGGCCAGCGGCGCCAACATGCGGCCCGTCGGCGGCGCCGCCGCCCGGATCTGCACGTCCGCCTCGTCGATCTTCGAGCAGGTGTTGCGCAGGTCACACACCTTCAGGCGGATCGTCTGCGTCGTGTTCGCCTGCCACAGCGGCGAGACGAAGTTCGCCACCTGCGCGCCCTGCGGCTCCGCCGGCGCGTCCTCGCTGCCGAAGCGTCCGTCGCCGTCGATGTCCCACTTGTAGACGCTGATGCCGTCGCACGGCTCGTCCGGGTCGTACGACGCGCGGCCGTCCAGCGTGATGGGCGTGAACGCCGCCCCCACCGGGCCTGAGGTGTACGGGCCGCCCGCCGCCGCGATGGGCGCCAGGTTTTGCGGGTTGATGTCCACCTGCGTCGACGCCGTGGCCGTCCGGTTCGACGCGTCCGTCACCTGCACCCGCGGGTACATCCGCACGTTCCCCTGCGCGTCCGGCAGCGCAAACGCGTTCCGCGTCGTCCGCACGCCGTTGGCGTCGTCGAACTGGCCGTCGTTGTCCAGGTCCCACAGGAACTGCACCAGGTCGAAGCCCTGCCCCAGCGGGCCGTCCGTCGAGCTCGCGCTCGCGTCGAACGTCACCTGCGCGTTGCAGTTCGTCCGGTTCGGCACCGCCGCCGCCACCGCGATCGGCCCCACCACGATCTTGATGGGCACCACCTGGTCGCCCGTCACGCCGAAGCGATCCGTCACCCGCAGCTTGACGTCGTACGTCCCCACCGCCTGCATGCCCCAGGCCGTCAGCTGCGCCACCGTGATCAGCGGCACCGTGTTGTCCGCCCGGTCGAAGTCCCACGTCCCGTCGTTCTTCACGTCCCACTGGTAACGCGTGATCCGGTCGCCACACGCCGAGTCCAGATCGTCGGAGCCCGCGCCACTCAGCTGCAGCGTCTCGCCCCGCGCCCGCGCATACGGTCCGATGATGTTGCCGCCCACGTCCCGGTTGCCGCCCGCCACCGGCTGCGGCGGGTGGTTGCCCAGATCCACCATCACTTGCCCCTGCGCCGTCGCCGTGTGCCCCAGGCTGTCCGAGATCTGCAGCCGGATGATCCGCGCCACCCCGAACGTAAACTGGTCGTAGCGCGCCTGCACCACCGCGCCTTCGCCGTCGTCGAACTGCCCGTCGTTGTCGAAGTCCCACAGGTAGCTCGTGATCCGCACCGCCGGGTGCGGGTGGAAGGAGCTCCGCGCGTCCAGCGTCACCGCGCCATTGCACGCGATGGCCGCCGCGTCCTGCGTGAACCGCGCCTGCGGCTCCGTCGGGTAGATCGTGATGGGCGCCGTGTCCCAGTTCTTCTCCCCCGTCGAGTCCTCCACCTCCAGCTTCACCTGGTACTGGCCCACCGCCGCGATGCCGTACACCGCCAGCTGCGCCGGCGTCAGGCTCGTCACCGCCTCCACCGCGTCCGAGTTCTGGTCCTCACGCGTGATGTCCGCCTGGAACGCCGCGCCGTCCTGCCAGTTCAGGTCCCAGCGGTAGAAGTTCACGAAGTCGCCGAAGTCCGCCGCGTCCGGATCAAAAGACGCCGCGCCGTTCAGCACCAGCCCCTCGCCCAGCAGCAGGTTGTAGCCCGTCTCCGGCACCTCCGACGGGTCCGCGTCCGCCGTCGGCGGCGTCGGCGGTACGTGCATCAAGTACGGCAGGCGCGCCGTCGCCATCCGTCCGTCGCTGTCCCGCACCCGCACCCGCACGTAGAACTCCGGCACATCCTCCTGGGAGTGCGGGATGGGCGAGACCGTGCGCGTCGCCCGCACGCTCGTCTGGTTCATCACCTCGAACGCGCCGTTGTCGTCCACGTCCCAGTCGATCTGCGTGATCGACACCCCCGGCACCGGCGAGTTGCTCCCGCGCGCGTCCAGGAAGGCCGTCGCGTCCCCCGTCCGCACGTTGACCGGCGCCGGGCTCGGCGTCTGCTCGAACGTGGCGATGGGCGTCGCGTCGTAGATCAGGATCGTCGCGTCCGCCGTGCTCGTCAGCCCGAACGTGTCCGTCACCTGCAGCCGGATCGTGTTGGCCGGCTGGTTCGTCTCCCGGCTCGCCGGCCACCGCATCCGCTGCGACAGGTACTGCCACGGCAGCATCGGCGTCGGCCCCGACGTGTCGATGCCCGCGTCGTTGTAGTTGCCGTTCCCGTTGAGGTCCCACCGATAGCTGACGATCCGGTCGCCACACGCCTCGTTCGACTCCGAGGACATGCTCCCGTCGATCTCCAGGTTCTCGCCCGAGAGCACCGTGTACACGGGCCGCCCGATCCGGGCCACCGGCGCCACGTTGCCCAGCGTCACCTCCACCTGACCCGAGGTCGTCGCCGTCCGGCCCCGGTCGTCCGTGATCTTCAGGGTCACGGCGTAGGTCCCGAACGTGCCGTAGGTGTACTGGTAGACCGAGCCCAGGCCGTCGAAGCCCGGCCGCCCGTCCACGTCCCAGTCGTAGCGCACGATCTGGCGCTGCGGGTTGGGCGTCGTGCTCCGGCTCGCGTCGAAGAAGACCGTCTCGCCGCAGCGCGCCGGCGTCGGGTTGATCCGGGCCACCGCCGAGGGCGTGCCGGGGTAGATCGTCAGCGTCGTGGCGGAGATGGCCTCCTGCCCCGAGGCGTCCCGCACCTTCATGCGGATCGGGTTGGCCACGTTCTGGGGCAAAGCGGAGATCTGGTTCCACGCCACCAGCGCGTCGGCGCGGTTGATCCCCGCGTCCCCGTAGGTGCCGTCGTTGTTGAAGTCCCACGACACCGTGATGGTGTCGCCGCAGGGCACGTTGGCGTCCACCGCCGCGCCGGCCAGCTGCAGCGCGTCCCCCTGCTCGATGACGTAGCCCATGCCCGCCTGGGACGTCGGTGCCAGGTTCGCCGGGCTCACCACCACCACGTCCACAAAGGCCGTCTTCGTCTCGCCACCGTCGTCGATGGCCCGCAGCGTCGCCCGGAAGCTCCCCGGGCTGTTGTACGTGTACTCGAAGATCTGCCCGATGACCCCGTCCGCCCCCGGCGTCTCGTAGTCCCGCGCCCCGTTGTTGTCCCACCACAGACCGTTGGTCGCGTTCACGTCCCACTGGTACTTCACGATCCGCGCCGCGAAGTTCGGGTGGAAGGACTCGGAGTGGTCGAAGATCACCTTGCCGTTCGTGCCGCCGACGCAGCCGGCGATCACCTGCGTCTGGTCCACCTTGGCGATGGGCACCGGCTTCGGGTGGAAGATCGTGGGCGTCAGGACGAGGTGGCCCATCACCGAGCCGAAGTAGCCGGGGCCGTAGGCGCAGGTCACGCTGTGGACCTCGCAGTAGTCGTCGGCGATCTGCCCGAAGTCCCCGTAACCAGACATCGGGTCCCCGGCGTTCAGATTCCGGCGCATGGCGCGGACGTAGTAGGTGGAGAACTCCTTGTTCCAGTTGTGGCCGCCGATGGCGATGGCGTTGGGGATGCCCGTCCGGTAGCCCTTCTGGTGGGAGTAGATGCCGTAGGTGTTGCCGCAGCGGGGCTGGCTGTAGAGGCCGCTCCGGTCGCCGCAGGTGTAGTCGCCGTTCTGCCACAGGCCGTCC
>DYSB01000070.1:8054-14552 GCA_020726405.1 Acetofilamentum sp.
GTAGAGGCCGCTCCGGTCGCCGCAGGTGTAGTCGCCGTTCTGCCACAGGCCGTCCTGCCAGTGCGTGCCCCGGAGGCGGCGTCGAGCAAACCAGACGCCGGCGAAACCGAGGTACCGGTCGTACATCTGCCGCAGTTCGCCTTTGGACCACTTCGTGTACGGCGCCCACTTGCTGGTGTCGCCGACGACCTGGTTGTGGATGTTCAGCCAGCGCGCACCCAGGATGGCGCCGCCCGTCAGCTTCATGTCGGCCGTCGCCGAGTTGTTGGCGTAGGTCACGCCGCCGTCGGCCCGCTGGGCGATCATGAGCTGCTCGGCCACGCGGTACTTGTGCCGGTTCGTGACGATGACGCCGTAGGGCGCGCCGGCCTCCTCGATGCCGTCCTCGCCCACGAGAGCCCACTGCATCGTCGACATGTCGGAATACACGGCCCACGTGCCGCAGGTGCTGCCGTAGCAGGGGTTGGTGAGGTTGGGGGGCGTCTCGTTGGGGAGATCGACGTTGTGGTAGTACCAGGAGCCGTAGGCGGAGCCGCCGTCCAGCTGCATCCAGCCGAGGTAGTCGCCGAGCTGCTGGGCGAACCACTCGAAACGGTAGCCCGCCAGGGGGCCGTTCTGGATCCGGCTGCCCGCCATGGAGGGCAAGCAGGTCGCGATGGCGCCGCCGTTGATGCCCATCTGGTAGGTGCCACCGCCGCGGCTCGTATAGGCGCCGCGCCCGTCCGCCGTACCCGGGATGCGGGCGCAGTGGAGCTCCTGGTTCTGCGCATTGAAGCCGCAGGTGTCCGCCTCATCGATCTGGTTGACGCCGGTCATGTTGGCGCCGGCCGTCAGGTAGTTCATGAGCCGCACGGCCGTCTCGGCGTACGGATCGACGTTCCAGCGGCGGTCGTTCTCCTCGATGAAGCCCGCCGGGGGCGGATCGTCGGCGGGGTAGCTGTACCGGCCCGGCGGGTACGCCGGCAGGTGGCCGTTGATGGTGTACAGCCACAGGTAGAGACCCGTGCCCTCGGTGTAGGGGTTCTGCCCGGTGATGGCGACCGTGGCCGCCGAATTGCCGCCCCGGCCCACCATCGTGCGATGGTTGAACCACATGCCCTCGTCCACCGCCTCGACCTGCAGAATCTCGAGCTGCTCGGGCGTCCAGGCGACTGGATCGTCAGAAGGCGTCCAATTGTAGATGAACATCCGGTACGTGCCGTACTTGTTCGTACCGTTGCAGGTGTTTCGCACCCGCACCGAGATGTTCAGGGTCGTATCCTGGACCAACGCGTTCCCCGCGAGGTCTGTGGACGGCACGACGTAGGTCTGCCCGATCTCCCACAGGGTATTATTCCCATCCGGGCCGATGTTCCTTGCCCAGTCGTCATCGAAGTTGCCGTTCCGGTTCACGTCCCACGCCACGGTGTAGGTGCCGCAGGATGTGTTGCGGACATACGCCTTCAGGGTGGTGTACGCCCCCTTGTGGACCGGATGCGGGATGTCTGGGTTCTTCTGCGCATACGGAACCGGAACGACGACCTCGTTCTGGGCGAAAGCGGGCATGGCAAAGAGGCCACTGAGGATCCCCAGGAGAAGTGGCGCACGCCCGATAAGTCGGCTCAGCATGATGTCGCTCCTGCAAATGCATCGCGGCCAACCCGCCGCGTGGGCGCTGCCCGGGCCCTCCCCCGTCCGGGGCCCGTTCAGCTCGCGCACGGTCATCCCCCCCCAGAGAACCCGCACGATTCTGTCGCGAATAATAACTCAGCTTACATGCCGGCTGCAATTGTCCACCCGCGCCCGGGGCCTCAAATCCTGCCGCCTGGGCGGCCGGTCCGACGTCGGTCCATGTGGAGCGATCTCGGGATTCGTCGGTGCGGGTCGTCGAGGGTAGGCTGGCGACCGACATTGTCGCGGATTGTGGGCCCCGTGCGGCTTCTCTTGCGGCGGGCGGCCACCCGTCGTCCGGCGGCGGACGTCCGCCGTGCGCTACGTCAAGCTGAGCTGCCGGGGCGGATGGGCTCCGGACCGCCTGGCGCCTCACTCCCAGGCCAATCGGAGGGGGGGGCCAGGTCCGTGCAATCCGCCACGGGGAGATTGCGGCCCCTGATGTCGGGTGCTAGGTTGCTGCCGCTTTCCGGCCCCGCGACGACGTGAGAAGCGAAGACGCTTCAGCCCGCCGGTTGGTTACATAATTTTTTTTGAAATCTCACCCCCCACACCCCGGCCGGGCATGTGGCAATCGGACAGCCGGTTGCCCGTTGTTTCAGCTTCTCCCGGCCCCGCCAGTCAGGAGGAGCGTCTTGGACGCATCAAAGCCGGTTATTCGCCTCGAGCGCGAAATGAGGCCGGACTTTCTCGAGGAGATCTTCGAGATCCCCGGTGGCGAGCACATCAAGGCGTGCATCCAGTGCGGGACATGCAGCGGCTCCTGCCCTGCGAGTCCCCAGATGGAGTACACCCCGCGCCAGATCATCGCGATGATCCGGGCGGGGATGCGCGACGACGTGCTCTCCTCGAACACGATCTGGATGTGCGCGTCCTGCTACCTGTGCCAGGAACGTTGCCCCGCCCAGATCAAGATCACGGACGTGATGTACGCGCTGAAGCGCCTCTCGGTGAAGGAGGGCAAGGCGCCGCCGAAGGCCGCCCTGATGGCCGAGCTCTTCGTCGACAACATCAACACCTACGGTCGCAACTCCGAGGGGCTTCTCATCATGAAGTACTACCTCGGCAAGTCCTGGGGGAAGGCGCTGTCCAACGCCGGCCTGGGCATGGCCCTCTGGAAGGCGGGGCGGCTGTCGGCCGGTGAGGTCTTCAGCCCCCACCGCATCAAGGGCATCGACCAGCTTCGCAAGATCATCGCCAAGGTCGTCGAGGAGGGCGTGGTTTGAACACCTACACCTACTACCCCGGCTGCTCCATGAGCGCCACCGGGAAGGCCTACGCCGAGTCCCTCGAGACGGTCGCCAAGGTCCTCGACATCCGGCTCGCCGAGCTGGACGACTGGAACTGCTGCGGGGCCACCGCCTACTTCTCCGTCCGCGAGACGCTGTCCCACGCCATCTCGGCGCGGAACCTGGCCCTCGCCGAGGCTCAGGGTCCTGGGCGCGACGTCGTCGCCGCCTGCAGCGCCTGCTACCTGGGCCTCAACAAGACCAACAAGTACCTCAAGGAGTTCCCCGAGCTTCGCAAGCGGGTGGACTCCGCGCTGGACGCCGGCGGGCTCAAGTACGACGGCTCCCTGGAAGTCCGGCACATCCTGGAGGTCGTGGTGAAGGACGTCGGCCTGGAGAAGGTCGCCGCCCTCACGACGCGCAAGCTCGAGGGCCTCAAGGTCGCCTCCTATGCGGGCTGCCAGATGGTTCGCCCCTACGGCTTCGACGACTCCGAGTGCCCGGTCCTGCTGGACAACCTGGTCCGGGCCGTGGGCGCGACCCCCGTGCCCTTCGCCATGGCGGCGCGCTGCTGCGGCGGCTCCCAGATGATGACCAACGAAGATGCCGCTCTCCGGATGACGAAGAACATCCTGCTGTGCGCGCAGGACGCCGGCGCGGACGTGATCATCACGACCTGTCCGCTCTGCCAGATGAACCTCGACGCGTTCCAGGCCAAGGTCAACCACGCCTTCGGCACGTCGTTCAACATCCCGATCCTGTTCTTCACCCAGCTCCTCGGACTTGCCTTCCAGGTCAAGCCCCTCGGGATCGAGCGGGGCGTCGCAAAACCCGGTCCGGCGTTGGCCCGCTTCATCTCCTAAAGGAAGGCGAACCGTGAAGAACCCGGTAATTGGCGTATACGTCTGTCACTGCGGGTCCAACATCGGATCCGTCGTCAACGTGCCCGAGGTCGTTGAGTTCGCCAAGGGCCTGCCCAACGTCGCCGTGGCCCGTGAGCACAAATACATGTGCTCCGATCCCGGCCAGGACGTCATCAAGAAGGACATCAAGGAGCTCGGCCTCAACCGCGTGGTGGTGGCCTCCTGCTCTCCCCTGATGCACGAGCACACGTTCCGCAAGGCGTGTGAATCGGCCGGCCTGAACCCCTACTACTTCCAGATGGCCAACATCCGCGAGCAGGTCTCGTGGGTGACGACCGACAAGGTCCGCGCCACGGAGAAGGCGAAGGTGGTCCTGGTCGGCGCGGTCAACCGCGTGGTCGAGCACGATCCGCTGTTCGTGAAGAGCGTGCCCGTGACGCCGGCGACCCTGGTCATCGGCGGAGGCGTGGCTGGCATCGAGGCGGCGCTCCAGGTAGCGGCCTCCCACACGCAGGTCCACCTCGTCGAGAAGGAGCCCTCGTTGGGCGGCCACATGGCGCGCTTCGACAAGACCTTCCCCACGCTGGACTGCGCGGCCTGCATCCTGACCCCGAAGATGGTCCAGGCGAACACGAACCCCTTCATCAAGGTTCACGCCTACAGCGAGGTCATCGAGGTCTCGGGCTACGTCGGCAACTTCACCGTGAAGATCCGCCACAAAGCCAGCTACGTGAACAACGACAAGTGCACGGGCTGCGGCGTCTGCATCACGAAGTGCCCCGAGCGCGGCATCCCCGCCGAGTTCGAGAGCGGCCTCGGCAACCGCCCGGTCTACGTGGCGCCCGACGCGCCCCAGCACGGCAAGAAGCCCAAGGACACCTTCGGCAAGCGACCGGCCATCTACACGCCGTTCGCCCAGGCGGTGCCCAACAAGCCCGTCATCGACCGCGACAACTGCCGCTACTACACGACGGGCAAGTGCCGCGTCTGCGAGAAGATGTGCGAGCCCGGCGCCATCGACTTCGATCAGAAGGATTGGATCGAGGAGATCCAGGTCGGCAACATCATCGTCGCCACCGGCATGAAGACCTTCGACCCCACGCCCATGAAGAACCTGGGCTACGGGCGGATCCCGGACGTCTACACCGGCCTGGAGTTCGAGCGCATCTGCCACTCCTCCGGTCCGACGGAGGGGCAGATCCTCACGTGGAAGAAGGAGTCCCCCAAGGCCATCGCCATCGTGCACTGCGTGGGCTCACGCGACGACAAGCACCACCGGCACTGCTCCCGCGTCTGCTGCATGTACTCCCTGAAGTACGCGCACCTGATCAAGGAGAAGCTGCACAACTGCGAGGTGTACGAGTTCTACATCGACATGCGGTGCTTCGGTAAGGGTTACGAGGAGTTCTACAGCCGCCTCCTCCAGGAGGACGTGCGCTTCGTCCGCGGCAGGGTCGCCGAGGTCTCCGACTGGGGCATCTACCCCGAGGAGAAGGGCCGCCTGGTCGTGCGCGTCGAGGATACGCTCGCCGCGCAGGTGCGCCGGATCCCCGTGGACATGGTGATCCTGAGCACCGCCCTCGAGCCGGCGGAGAACGCCGACCACCTCAAGCACACGCTGCACATGAGCTGCAGCTCGGACCTCTTCTACCTGGAGCGGCACCCGAAGCTGGCCCCGGTCTCCACGGCGACGGACGGCATCTACATCGCCGGCGCCTGCCAGGGACCCAAGGACATCCCGGACTCCGTCGCGCAGGCCGGCGCCGCCGCGGCCCAGGCCATCGGCATGATCAAGCGCGGGGTGGTGGAGATCGAGCCCACCACCGCCCACATCGAAGAGTCGATGTGCACGGGATGCCAGATCTGCATCCCGCTGTGCCCCTACACCGCCATCCGCCGCAACGAAGAGAAGCGCATCGCCTACATCGAGGGCGCCCTCTGCAAGGGCTGCGGCACCTGCGTCGGGGCGTGCCCGAGCGGCGCCGCCCAGCAGTGGGGCTTCGACGACCGGCAGATCTATCGCGAAATCGAAGGCGTGCTCGCCGCCAAGTGAGAGAGGAAACGCATGGAGCCTTTTGAACCGAGGGTTGTCGCCTTCCTCTGCAACTGGTGCTCGTACACCGGAGCGGACCTGGCGGGCACAAGCCGGAAGAAGTACCCCACCAACCTGCTGCCCATCCGGGTGATGTGCTCGGGTCGTGTCGATCCCGAGTTCATCCTCAAGGCCTTCCGGGAGGGCGCCGACGGCGTCATCATCCTGGGCTGCCACCCGGGGGACTGCCACTACATCAACGGGAACCACAAGACGCTGGGTCGGTTCCCCATCCTCAAGAAGCTTGTCCAGCAGTTCGGCATCCACCCGGACCGCCTGCGCCTCGAGTGGGTCTCCGCCTCTGAGGGCGACCGCTACGCGGTGGTGGTGGCCGAGATGACCGAGCAGGTCCGGAAGCTCGGGCCGCTGCGCTGGAACACGCGTATCAAAGAGACTGTCGCCGCCAGCGCGGCAGGGGGTGAATGATGGCTGAGAAGCTCAAGCTGGCGATGTACTGGGCCGCTTCCTGCGGCGGCTGCGAGATCGCCCTCCTCGAGATCGGGGAGAAGATCCTCGACGTCGTGGGCATCGCCGACATCGTCTTCTGCCCCTGCCTCGTGGACACCAAGTACGCTGACGTCGAGGCCATGCCCGACGGTCACATCGACGTCGCCATGTTCAACGGCGGCATTCGGAACACCGAGAACGCCCACATCGCCCGCCT
>DYSB01000071.1 GCA_020726405.1 Acetofilamentum sp.
CACTTGGCAATTGTCTTGCTTGCCGAGCTGGCCACAGTACTGCCGCTTGACGCCCTTGCGCTCCAGCGGCAGCATCAAGCCCCGGCAATAGTCCTTCATGCTGACATGCCGATTCGCATGACCCAACGCCTCGCACAGGTGATCGAGGTAGCCATCAAAACCCACGCGCTCTTCCATCGCTCATCCTCCTGTGAAAAGAGAGGATCCCCTTATCAACAGGATTCGAATTTTCTTTAACCCAGTAAGACTAGTCCTGGCTGGTCTACTGCTGGGAGCCGCCGCGTCGACCGCCACGCCGCTTTGGCATCGTTACAGTTTCACCGCTGGGTTGCAGGACGCCGTGGCTGGCGCCACGGGCACCTTTGTGGGCACGCCTGCCGTCACGGGCGGACGCCTGGTCTTGCCAGGTGGTGCCACGCGCACGAATTACGTCTCCTTGCCAGTCAACATTGGACAAGAAATCCAGCTCAGTCAGGCCATCTCGATCGAGTTCTGGTTCACCCGGGATTCGGCCCAGGGCTGGTCGAAGCTGTTCTACTTCGGCAGCCAGAACGGCGTCCCCCAGGATGATGGCCTGGAGTTTTGTCCCTTGAAGGGGGACGGGACGGGTCGCTCCAAGACCGAGATCATCATCGACGGTCAGGTTTCGGCGTGGGGAGGAAATGACTCTGCGGATCCCTCTCCGAGTTACCCGCTGCACGAGGATCATCATGTGGTGGCGGTTTTCTCCGACGCCGTGGATCGGCTCGAACTCTACAGCAATGGCCAGTTCTCAGGTAGCCGGAGCTTCAGCGGCGCCTTCACCCAACTCGCACTGAACGCCCTGTTTCTGGGAGCCGCCGTGGATTGGAGTGACGCGGACTACGTTGGCACCGTGGACGAGTTCCGCATCTGGGGCGCCGCTTTGACCCCGCCTGAAATCCTCGAGCACTACCTGCAGGGGCCGGACCAGGATTTGGATCCGGTGGTGGAAGCCCAGGACTCGCCCGAGACCTTCGCGCTGGCGCCGGCCTTCCCCAATCCCTTCAACCCGAGCACCACGCTGAGCTACACGCTGGCCGAGACGAGTGCCGCACGCCTGGCGATCTACGACCTGGCCGGCCGCCAGGTGGCCGTGCTGGCCGACGGCCTGCAGGCGGCGGGCACACACCAGCTGAGGTTCGACGCCGCGGGCTTGCCCGCCGGCCTCTATCTGGCCCGGCTGGACGCCAATGGCCGCAGCGAGACCCAGAAACTGCTGCTGGTGAAGAAAAACCCCCGCACATGCGAAATCAAAAGAGGCGGGCCCGCGGGTCCGCCTCTTTCATGACCAGCCCTGTCTGATCCTCAGAGTCTCTGTGTCTCCGTGTCTCTGTGGTGAGATCCCCCAGCAACCGCCACCCCGAGTCCGCCCCGGAAGTCCAGGAAGCGCGCCCGGGGATCCCGGGCCAGCTCCTCCAGCAACTGGAAGCCGCTGCCCACCTGCTCCGGGCGATGGGCGTCGGACGCGCTGCTGAGCGGAATGCCGCGGGCCAGCACGTCCTCCAGCAGCCAGGGCGCGGGATAGAGGGTCCGGCCGCCCTTGCGGATCAGGCTGGTGTTGCATTCCACGGCCACGCCCGCCCGGGCCGCGCGGTCCAGGGCCCGGCAGGCCAGCTCGCGCTCGCCGGGCAGGGGGTCGCGCTCCACGCTGCGGTAGACATCCGGGTGGCTCAGCGCCTGGAAGAAGCCGGACTCCGCCGCGTCGCCCCAGGCCTGCCAGTAGGCGGCCAGGATCGCCTGCTCCGTGCCCGCCGGGCGGCGGATGATGAATTCCCAGCCCGCCGGGGCCGGGACGAAGTGCACGCTGCCCAGGCAGAGATCCCAGGGCGCGGCGTCGGCGGCGGCGCGGATCCATTCCTCGTAGCCGGCCAGCCAATCCAGCTCCAATCCCACCCCGATCTCCAGCCGGCCGCGCCAGCTCTCCGCCAGGACGCGAATCTCCGCGTGATACGGCAGCAGCTCGGCCCGGGTCATCCGATGCACCCGGTCCATCTCGTCGTCCAGGGGCGCGTGGTCGGTGAACACGATGCGCGTCAGACCGGCCGCCCGGGCGGCCTGGGCGTAGGCCTCCGGCTCGCCCTGGGCGTGCTTGCAGCGTGGCGTGTGCATGTGCAGGTCGGGGAGCATGCCGGTCAAGGCCTCTCTCTTTGGGAGGCCGGATTTCGGCGCTCCGGCTGCGGTTGTTCCAGTTCCGCGCGCACCTCCGCGCGATCGGCGCCGCTCAGGCGGGCCAGATCCAACCGGGTGCGGGCGACCTGGATCCCCAAATCCAGCCGGCGCAGCCGGGCCTGGGAAAGTGCGCGCTCGGCGTCGATGAGTTGCTGGCTGGTGATCTGGCCGGCCTGGAAGCGTTCCTGACTGATGCGCGCGTCCTGGGTCGCCAGTTCCAGCTGGCGTTCGAGCAGGGGCGCCTGCAAGCGCTGCTCCTCCACTTCCAACCAGAGGCGGTCCAGGGCCGAGACCAGGCTCTCGCGCAGCTCGGCCAGGGACAGCTCGCCGCGTCGCAGGGCCAGCTCGGCTCGGCGCACGGCGCGCGTGCGCTCGCCGCCCGTGAACAGCGGCCAGTCCAGCACCAGGCTGAGCGAGCGGTCCAGGCCGGGCTCGTCTCCGCGCCAGCTCCACTCCGCCTGCTCCTCGTTCCAGCTCCAGTCCAGGTTCAGGTTGAGTTCGGGCAGGCGCTCCAGGCGCTTGCCCCGCAGCTCGCGCCGCAGTTTGATCTGCTCCAGCCGGCGGCGGGCCAAGCCGGCGTTGCTCTCCTCCAAGGCGCGCTCCAGCTCCTCCCGGGCGGGCGGACCCGGCGCCGCGGACAGGTTCTCGTCCAGCCGGGGCAGCGGCGCGCTGCGTCCCAGCAGGCGGGCCAGATCGCGCTCCTGCAGCGAGAGAGCCAGCGAGTCGGACTGGAAGGCCGCCTGGAGCTGCAGGTCCTCCAGCTCCACTTTCAGGTAGTCACTCTCGGCGATCAGTCCGGCGGCGAAACGGGCCTGGGCCCGCTCCCAATTGGCGCGCGAGACCCCGCCGTCCTGGCGCGCCAGCTCCAACCCTTGCTGGGCGCGTAGCACGTCCAAGAACTGCCCCGCGGCCCGGTGGCGGAACTCGGCCAGCGCCTCCAGCGCCTCCAGCTCCGCCTGGTCGGCCTCGCGCTCGCTTTCTTGCAGGTCGCCCCAGAGCGTGCGGCGCGGCAGCAGGTCCTGGCGCAGGCCGAAGCGGTAGGTGCGGCCGTACTCCTCGTCGAAACTGCCCGTCTCCGAGCTGCGGTGCCAGACGTCCGCGCCGGCCTCCAGGGTCGTGCCCAGCGGGGACTCGCCGCTCAGCAGCAAGGTCCCGCTGTCCCGACGCTGTTGCCAGTCCACGCGCACCAGCCGCGCGCTATCCCCCTGGCCGATCCAAATTTCGTTGCGCGTGTCCAGCATGCTCGGGGCCACCAGCTGCAGGCTCAGGCGCGGCGCCAACCGCAGGCGGGACTCCAGCCGGTCCAGCCGCGCCTCCTGCAGGGCCAGGCGCGCGCGCTCCGCATCCCGGTGGCTGGCCAGCGCCTCCGCCAGCGCCTGTTCCAGCCCCAGCCGGGGGAAGGCGTCATCCTCCCCGGCTGCCAGGCCGGTCGCACCCGCCAGCAGCAGGCTCAGGAGCAGCAGCCAGCGGGTGGTGATGAGTCTATTCATGGCGCAGCGCCTCGATGGGATTGAGCTTAGCCGCGCGGGCCGCGGGCATCAGGCCGAAAACCAGCCCCGTCACGGCGGAGACCCCGAAGGAGAGCAGCACGCTCCAGACCTGGACCACCGTGGCCCAGCCCGCCAGACGCCCGATGCCCCACGAAAGGGCCAGGCCCAGCACCACGCCGGCCAGGCCGCCGCCCAGCGAGATCAACACGGCCTCCACCAGGAACTGCAGCTTGACCTCCGAGGCCAGCGCGCCCAGGGCGCGTCTCACGCCGATTTCGCGCGTGCGCTCGAGCACGCTGGAGAGCAGGATGTTCATGATGCCGATGCCGCCCACCAACAGCGAGATCGAGGCGATGGCGCCCATCACCAGGTTGAACATGCGCTGGGTGGCCTGCTGTTGGCGAATCAGCTCCAGCGGCACCACCAGCCGCGTGTCCCGAACGCCCAGGTGACGCCGGGTCAGCACGGCGCGCACACGCTCCACAGCGGGCAGCACGTCGGCCGTGGAGGACACGCGCACCACCAGCTCGTCCACTTTTCCTTCACGGGCCTCGGGCACGTGGCGCGCGACCAGCGTGGCAAAGGGCACCCAGGCCACCACGGCATCCTCGCCCGCATCCGCTGCCTCCGTCGCGCTCGCACCCGGTGCAGCTCCGCTGGCCAGGCTGTCCTCCTCGGCGCTCTCCACCACGCCCACCACGCGGTACCACTGGCCGCCCAGTTTCACCAGCCGGCCCAGCGGGTCGTCCGAGGGCGAGAGCCGGCGTGCCGCCGCAGCAGCCAGCAGGCAGACCCGGCTGGCCAGTCGTTCGTCGACGGGCGTGAAGGAACGACCGCGCACGCGCAGTCCGGGGAAGAGCCCCAGGTAGTCGGCGGGCACGCCCCGGACCTTGCCGCGCAGGCGGCGCCGGTCCAGCTGCAGGTTGAGTTCGCGGGAAAGGGACGCGCTCAGGCGGGCCTCCGGCACCAGGGCGGCGATGGCCGCGGCGTCGCGCTGGTGCAGG
The DNA here is from genome assembly GCA_020726405.1 of Acetofilamentum sp. Classification (GTDB taxonomy): domain Bacteria; phylum CAIWAD01; class CAIWAD01; order CAIWAD01; family CAIWAD01; genus CAIWAD01. The sequence continues at coordinate 4,685 of DYSB01000071.1, forward strand.
CCGGGGGAGTTCAGTTCGCGGTCCTCCTCGGGGATCTGCTTCTCCTCCAGGGCCTGCACGAGGATGTTCTCCGCGCCCAGCCGGCGCAGGTGTTCCAGGGCCTGGCGCCGGGCGCCCTCGCCGATGGCCAGCATGGAAATCACCGCCGCCACGCCGAAGACCATTCCCAGCATAGAAAGGGCCGTGCGCAGCTTGTGCGAGGCCAGCGAGCGCCGGCCCTCGCGCCAGGCCTCCAGCAGCACGCGCAATTCCGGCGTGCGCCGGGGCCGGGGGTCAGCCGCCAGTGGGCTCACGGCTGGCCCTGGGCCACGGGCTTTTTGCCGCCCTTGGCCCGCGCGGCCTCGCGCACGGCCTCGGCGCCGGCGGGACCCAACCCCAGCAGCACCATCTGGCCCTCTGTCACGCCGCTGCGGATCAGCACGCGGTCGCCATCGCCGTGACCGGGCTCCACGGCCTGGCGGCGCACGGCCTGGCCGTCGGGGATCAGCACGTGCCAGCCCTGGTCGTCCTGGTGAAGGGCCTCCACGGGCAGTGAGAGCGCGTCGTCCTCGTGGAAGCCGTAGAGCGTCACCCGGGCGTTCATCCCGGGCTTGAGGATCGGATCCGTCTTGTCCAGCCGCACGCGCACGTCGAAGGCCTTGATCCCGCTCTCGTCGTCGCGCTCGCGGGCCAGCACGCCCATGTCCAGCACTCGGCCGCTGAAACGCTGGTCCGGCCAGGCGTCCAGCACCACCTCGCAGGAGTCCTTGACGTGCAGGAGCCCCAGATCCACCTCGTTGACGGACAGGTCCACCAGCATGGTGTCGAAGTCGGGCAGCTCCAGGATGGACGAGCCGCGCCAGGGGCTGTCGCCCACCTTGACCTTGCCCATCCGGTCGCCCTTCCAGATGGGCAGGTAGACCACCATGCCCCGCCGGGGCGCCTGGATCACCATCTGCGCCAGTGCCTCCCGGGCGCTGGCCAGTTCGGCCCGGGCCTGGTTCACCTTGAGTTCGAGGCTGCCCAGGCTCTCCTTGCCGATGGCCTCCTGGGCCCGGCTCTGGGCCACCGACTTCTCCAGCGAGAGCGTGGACTGGTGGAACTGCAGCTCGGCCTCCTGGCGGGCCACCTCGCTCTCCCAGCGCGTGCGGTCCGCCTGCAGGCGCGAGAGGCGCCAGGAGATGCTGTCGTAGGTCAGCGTGCTCTTCAGGCCGGCCATCTGCGCGGCGTGCTCGGCCTGGCCCTTGCGCAGCGCGGCCAGGGCGATGTCCAGCTCGGCCTCCTTGTCCTCCACCTGCTTGCGGGCCTCGGTGGGGTCGAAGCGCACCAGCGTGTCGCCGGGGGCCACGGACAGGCCCTCATCCGCCAGCCAGAGGATCTGCAGGTTCATGCGCAGCGCGGGCACGTCGACGGTGGTGGAGTGCAGGGCCGAGATGCTGCCCGCCTCCACCAGCCGCACCTCGAAGGGACCGCGCTGCACGGCCATAGTGGACGGGCCGCCCGGCTCGCAGGCCAGGGCCAGCAGCAGGGCGGACAGCGCCAGGCTGAAACCCGCCAGGCGCGCGACGCCGGCTGACAGGGCAGGCCTCACGCGCCGGCCATGGCATCGGGTAGCAAGTGATAGAACCAGGCCGCGGCGCGCATGCCGCCGAAGATGTTCTCCAGGCTCAGGTTCTCGTTGGGGCTGTGGCAGCGGCTGTCCGGCAGGCCGAAGCCCATCAGCACGGTCTTGACTCCCAGCACCTCGTCGAAGGCGGCCACAATGGGAATGGAGCCACCCTCGCGCTGGTAGACGGGCGGCACGCCGAAGCCCTGTTCCAGCGCCGCCATCCCTGTCTTCACCACCGGATGGTCGATGGGCGTCAGGGCCGGCTTGCCCGAGTGGTGGCGCGTCACGCTCAGCGTCACGCCGGCGGGCAGCAGGCGCCGCCAGTGGGCCTCCACCAGATCCGCGATCTCCCCCGGCGTCTGGTCGGGCACCAGCCGGAAGCTCACCTTGGCCGAGGCCCGCGAAGGCAGCACGGTCTTGGCGCCCGTGCCCGTGAAGCCGCCCATGAAGCCGTTGACGTCGCAGGTGGGCCGCGCCCAGAGGTGCTCGAGCACGGTGTAGCCCGCCTCCGGGCTGAGAGCGTCTACGCTGAGCGAGGCCATCAGGCCGGGCACGTCGAAGTTCAGCGCGGCGAAGGCTCGGCGCTCCACGTCCGTCAAGGGCAGCACCTGATCGTAGAACCCGGCCACCGCCACCCGGCCCTGTCCGTCCTTGAGCGAGGCCAGCAGCGCGGCCAGGGTGTTCAGCGGGTTGACCACCGGGCCGCCGAAGCTGCCGCTGTGCAGGTCGTGGCTGGGGCCCGTGACCTCCAGCTCCAGGTAGCAGAGACCCTTGAGTCCGTAGGTGATGCTCGGTCGGCCCGCGGCAAACATGGCCGTGTCGCTGACCACGGCGCAGTCGCAGGCCAGCAGTTCTTTGTGGCTGCGCAGGAAGGAGTCCAGGTTGGGACTGCCGATCTCCTCCTCGCCCTCAAAGAGCAGGACCACGTTGACCGGCAGGCGCCCATGCTCGGCCAGCAGGGCCTCCAGGGCCTTCATGTGGCAGAAGATCTGGCCTTTGTCGTCGGCCACGCCGCGGGCGAAGAGGCGGCCGTCGCGCAGGGCGGGTTCGAAGGGCGGCGTGGCCCAGAGGTCCAGCGGATCCACGGGCTGCACGTCGTAGTGTCCGTAGAGCAGGACCGTGGGCGCGCCCGGGGCCCCGCGCCACTCGGCCGTGACAATGGGATGCCCCGCGGTCTCGTGCAGCACGGTGCGCGAAAAACCCTGCGCCTGCAGTTGCCCCACCAAATACTCGGCGCAGGCCCGGACATGCGCCACGCGCTCCGGATCCGTTGAAATGGAGGGAAAGCGCAGGAGCGTCTCCAGTTCCCGCATCTGCTTGTCCTGCTCCGCCGCCAGCCGCCTGATCACCGCTTCCATGCCGCTCCCCCGTTGTCCTATTTTGCTCCGGACCGCAGTCCCGTGACCGCGGGCCAAGGTATCACAATCGAGGAAGGCCCCAGATGAAGCACTGGAACGGACTGGCCACGGCCGCCGGCACTCGGCGCTGGTGCGGCACGCGCCTGCCGGCGCAGGCCTGGAGCACCCAGGCGGGCCTGAGCGTCGCGGGTCTCGGCTGGGGCACGCTGCCCGGCGAACTGAAGAACATCGTGGACTCCAAGATCGAGCGGGCCCTGGCCCAGGTGCTGGCGGGCGGACTCAACGTGCTGGACACCAGCCCGGCCTATCGCCACCGGCGCAGCCAGGCGGCCGTGGGGCAGGCCCTGGGCCGGGAGCTGGCGCGGGGCGCCTTGTCACGCGAGGAGCTGGTGGTCTCCACCCACGCGGGCTGGGTGTCCTTCAATCGCCAGGAAGAGGAGCCCGCCGTGGTGCTGGCTCGCGACGTGACGCCGACCACCGGGCTCGCTGCGGCGGACTTCGTGGGCGGAGTCTGGAGCCTGCGGCCCGCCTGGCTGCGCCACCAGCTGGAGCTCTCCACCCAGTTGTGCGGGCTGGAGTCCTTCGACCTGCTCTTCCTGGACGCGCCGGAGACCGGCCTCAAGGTCTGGCCGCGCGAGCGCTGGCGCACGGAGCTGCGCGAGGCCTTCGTGGCCTGCGAGGAGCTGGTCTCCGAGGGCCGGCTGGGCGGCTACGGCGTGGCCAGCCTGGAAGGATTCCGCAGCAACGCCCAGGGACAGGCGCGCCTGCAGCCGGACGAACTGCTGCAGCTGGCCCGCGAGGCGGCCGGCGGGGCACCGGCATTGCGCGCTCTGCAACTGCCCTACAGCCTGGCCGCCCTGGACGTGCTCAATCTGACGGTGGCCGAGCAGCCCTGGCTGGACTACGCGGCGGCCCAGGGCCTGTGGGTGCAGACCGTGCTGGGTCTGGGCCAGGGCCAGCTGGTCCAGAGCCTGCCCGGCTATCTGCGCGAGCTGATGCCCGGCCTGAGCAGCGCGCAGGCGGCGCTGCAAGTGGTCCGCTCCACGCCGGGCGTGGGCACCGTCCTGGTGGGCATGAAAACCCGCGAGCACATCACGGAGAATCTGTCCCTGCTGACCGATCCTCCTCTCTCCCAAGCGGATTGGCAGCGTTTGTTTAACGCAAGTGAGTAAACGTGAGACCGCAGGAGCAGCGGCTTTCCGGCGAGTCGCCCCTGTTGACAGGCTCTCGGCCTTACCTTAATTTCTCCCAAGCCAGGGTGTGACACAGCCGGGCCCGATCAGAAGCGTCACCAAAGTCAAGTCCCAGGACGACATGGAATCCGCCCCACACGTTGGGCTGACCAGCTTGTTCACCAGACCCAGTCGGCCGGGAAATCGTCTCCCACAGGCCGGCGGGGTCTTTCTGCTCACAAACGACTCACACGCAACTTCCCAAACCACTTGGAGGCTCTCATGAAGAAGGGATTGCTCTTCTCCGTCATGGCTCTGGCCCTCGCGGCCCAGGCTGCGGACGTGAAGTTCGACGGCCAGATTCGCTACCGGATGGAAAACGGCACCGACACGTTCGACAGTGACGTGGACAGCTACAACGCAAGCGTGCTGCGCACCCGCCTGGGCGCGTCGGTCACTCCGCAGGACGGCCTGAACATCCGCATCCAGGTCCAGGACAGCCGCACCGTGGGCGGCCACGGCACCTCCGGCACCCTGTCCGAGGACAGCAAGCTCGGCCTGCACCAGGGCTACTTCACCTGGGACTGCCAGGCGCTCTCCGGTCTGCAGATCCAGGCCGGCCGCTTCGAGATGCCCAAGGCCGACCAGCGCTTCTTCGGCGCCGTGGACTGGAACAACGTGGGCCGCTCCTTCGAGGGCTGGAAGCTCAGCTACGGTCTGCCCGTCGTCGGCATCGATTTCTACGGCCTGAAAGTCGTGGAGCAAAACGCGGCGAACCTGGACCAGACCGCCTGGGGCCTCTACTTCAACAACATCCTGGACCGGCGCATCGACTTCTTCTACCACAACGACAACTTCGGCGAGAACCTGACCGAAGACAAGAACGTGCGCAGCACCTTGGGCTTGCACTACGACAACACCTACTTCGAGAACCTGGCCATCAACTTCAACTTCGCGACCCAGATGGGTACCGACGAGGAGGAGGACGCCGATTACTCGGGCATGATGTTCGGCCTGGACGCCGCGTGGACCCTGGGCATGGGCTGGTTGGACAAGGTGGGCTTCGGCTACGAGAGCATGAGCGGGCGCGACACCTCCGGCGACATGACCGAGTGGCAGGAGCTCTACCCGACGGCGCACAAATTCCACGGCTACATGGACATCGCCGGCCCCGTCTACAGCGAAATCGACGCCGGCCTCAACGACATCCAGTTGAATTTCTGGGGCGGACTGCCCATGGGCATCGACTACAAGCTGGACTACCACATGTTCAGCTTCGCCGAGGACACGGGCTACGAAGCCAACACGGACTTTGGCAGTGAACTCGATTTCAGTCTGGCGAGGAAGATGGACAACTTCGGCGTCAACCTGGGCTACAGCATGTTCACGCCCACGGACAACATCGTCCCGAACGGCGATCCCCAGAGTTGGATGTACCTCCAGTTCACCGCCGGCTTCTAGTCTCTCCGCACGCAGATTCGCACAACGGGCCCCCGCGGGGGCCCGTTCCTGTTTTCGGCCGTCCCGTGTGACACGGACCGGCAAGCGAAAGGGGTCCCCGGGGACCCCTTCCAATTCGAATCAAGCGGATGGTCGAGGGCTACAAGCCCATGGCCACAACCAGACCGAAGGTGAATCCACCCGCGCCACATCGCCAACCGGATCGCCAAAGTCGGCGTTGCCGCTGCTGAGGCGCAGGTCCACGCCCACTTTGAACATGTCCGTCACCGGATTGAGGGCGCCACCGTTGAGGGCGAAACCGATGCCGCTTCCGCTCTCGTCGAAGCTCGTGCCGTCGACCTTCGCGTTGGCCGAGATGAAGGCCAAGCCCACCTGGCCGTAGAGCTGGATCTTCTCGCCCATGGGGAAGTACTTGCGCACTCCCAGGCCGATCTCCATCGTGCCGCCTTCCAGGTCGCCATCCGAACCGGCGGTGCTCAGCAGGTCGGCAGCCAGGTTCACCGGCCAACCCATGTCCTTGTCGAAATGGAGGCCAACGGCCAGCTGGGAGTCAACCTTTCCCCAGGGCCAGACTGATGGGCAGGCCGCCCAGGGGCATGTCGAAGTGCACGCCGAACTGGCCCTGCTTCTCCAGGGGCTCCCAGTCGCTCTTCTTGAGGGACTTGCTGCCGAATTGGACGGTCAGCGCGCGCTTCAGCCCGGCTGGATCGGCGTCGAAGTTCCACGTCCGTCCCGACGGGGCCGCGCCCTTGGCCGGAGCCGGTTCCGGCTTCTTCTCAACTGGCACGACCGGGCTGGCCTTGACCGGCTCGGCGGGCGTGGCGGGCTGGGCCTGGAGCGGCTGGGCCACGGCGGGCGGGACGGCCGGCTGCGTGCCCTGCAGGCGCTTCTGCTCGGCCTCGATGGCCTTCATCATCTGCGTGTCGTCCAGCTTGATGGAGACCTTGTAGTAGATGGTGCGCCCGTCGACGCGCTGCTCGATGACTTTCTTCTGCTTGACGAGCGCCGCGGCCAGCGTGCTCACCAGGTCGTCCTTGAGCTGGTAGTTCTCGATGTTGGTCGTGCTGGAGACGAAGACCGCGCCAGCGAGATCTCACAGCGCCCGTTCCAGGTAAACCACGCCCGGCAGGGGATTGGGGTAGTAGGCCGGCACCGGCCGGAAGCCCAGCTGCTGGTAGAGGGCCAGCGCCGCGGCCAGCCGGTCCAGCGTGTCCAGACGCATGCGCGTGTAGCCCTGGTCGCGCGCCCGCACCAGCAGGTCGTCGCAGAGGCGCCGGCCCAGGCCCACGCCGCGCGCGGCGGGCCGGACGTACAAGCGCTTCATCTCGCAGATCCCCGCCCCCAGGTCCTTGAAGGCCCCGCAACCCGCGGGTTCCCCGTCCACCCGGGCCAGCAGGACCAGTCCGGCGGGCCGGGCATAGACGCCGGGCAGGGCGGCCAGCTCGGCCTCGAGGCCCTGGAAGCAGAGGTCCGCCTCCAGCCCGCGCTCGTATTCGCGGAACAGGCCGCGCACCGTCTCCAGCTCGGCTGGGAGTTCGGCGGGCTCAAGGGTGATCATCGATGACTCCAGTTGGGCTGTGGGATCCCCCGGTCGAGCCGGGGGGATGACGAGCTGGCTCACTCCTCCAACTTGCGATAGAGGCTGGAGAGGCTGATCTCCAGCCGTTGGGCAGCCAGGTTCTTGTCGCCGCCGGACAGTTCCACCTGGCGCTGGATGTGGCGGCGTTCGAAGACATGGACGGCCTCCTTCAAGGCCTCGGGCAGGCCCTCCTCCTCGCTGCGCGCCACCAGTTGGCTGCTCAGGTGCTCGGGCAGAAGGATCTCGCCGTCGCAGAAGATCATCGCGCGCTCCACGGCGTTCTCCAGCTCGCGCACGTTGCCGCGCCAGCGGTGCCGGCGGAACAGCCGCAGCACCTCTGGGCTGGCCGCGCGCACGGGCTTCTTCATCTCGCGCGCGTGCTTCTGGATGAAGTGCTCCACCAGCGGCGGGATGTCCTCCTCGCGCTCGGCCAGCGCCGGCAGGCGGATCTCCACCACGTTGAGCCGGTAGTAGAGGTCCTGGCGGAACAGCCCGGCCTCCACCATCTCCTCCAGGTTGCGGTTGGTGGCGGCGATCAGGCGCAGGTCCACGGGCTGGGGGTCCACCGAGCCCACGGGCTGGACTTCGCGCTCCTCGATGGCGCGCAGCAGTTTGGCCTGCAGGTGCAGGGGCACTTCACTGATCTCGTCCAGGAAGAGCGTGCCGCCCCCGGCGGCGGTCATCAGCCCCTCCTTGTTGCGGATGGCCCCGGTGAACGAGCCTTTGCGGTGCCCGAAGAGCTCGGACTCCAGCAGGGTCTCGGGCACGGCCGCCAGATTGATGGCCACGAAACGCCCGTCGCAGCGCGGGCTGCGGCTGTGGATGGCCCGGGCCACCAGCTCCTTGCCCGTCCCGCTGGGCCCCAGCACCAGCACCGTGCCGTCGGAGGCGGCCACCGTGTCGATGGTGCGCAGTTCCTCCTGCATCTGCGGGCTGCGGGCCACGATATCGCGGGAAGGCTCGCGCAGATGGAGCTGGCGCTTGAGCAGCTGGTTCTCGCGCTGCATGTCGCGCAACTCGGCCAACCGCAGGACGCGCAGGGCCAGCTCCTCGTACTCGACGGGCTTGAGCAGATAATCCACGGCGCCCCGGCGCAGAGCCTCCACGGCGTTCTCCACACTGGCGTAGGCCGTCAGCATGATCACCAGCGTGCCCGGATGGTCGGACTGCACGCGGTCCAGCAGCTCCAGGCCGTCCATGCCCGCCATGCGCAGGTCGGTGAGCACCAGGTCGGCCTCTTCCTCGTCCAGCTGGGCCAGCGCCCGGCGGCCGTCCTCCGCCGCCCGCACCCGGTGCCCGCGCTCGCGCAGAAAGGCCCTAAGGTCCTCGCGCAGGATCGGCTCGTCCTCAACGACCAGGATGTTCAGCTTCATTGGGAATCCTTATGCGCACCGTGACCCGGGTGCCTTGACCCGGTCGGCTCTCCAGTTGCAGGTCGCCAGCCAGGGATTCGAGGATGCCCTGGCAGATCCAGAGCCCCAGTCCCGTGCCCCGGCCGGGCTCCTTGGTGGTGAAGAAGGGATCGAGGACGCGCGCCAGATCGGCGGCCGGGATGCCGCAGCCGTTGTCCTCCACCGTGAACACGGCGAAGTCGCCGGCCCGACGGCTGTGCACGCGCACGGAGCGCCAACTGCCACCTTCCGTGGCGTCGATGGCGTTGTGGAACAAGTTGAGGAAGACCTGCTGCACCTGGTGGGCCGTCACGGGCACGGCAGGCAGCCGGTCGTCCAGCTCGAGAGTCAGGTCCACGCCCCGGGCTCGGGGCTCGAAGCGCATCAGGCGGGCCGTGCCGCGCACCAGCTCGTTCAGGTCCGTGGGCCGCCGGCGCTCGGTGGATGGCCGCGAGTACTCCACCAGCTGGCGGATGATCGCGTTGATCCTCCCTACCTGCTCCTTGACCAGCAGCAGGCGCTCGCGGGCCGTCTCGTCCTCCGTGCGCAGCAGCAGAGTCTGGACGATGCTCGAGATGCCCGCCAGCGGGTTGCCCACCTCGTGGGCGATGCCCGCGGCCATCTTGCCCAATTGGGAGAGGCGCTCGCTGTGCTCGAGGACCGCGCGCAGCCGCTCGGTCTCGCCGGGCTCGCAATCAGGCCCGCGGGTGGCCAGCAGCAGGCAGGCTGCGGCGCGCAGCAGCTCCGGATCCGGCGTCGCCGGCGGCCGCGTCCAGCCCACCTGCAGGACATGTTCGGGATCGAGGCCGGATTTCAGCGGCAGCAGCAGCCACTCGCGCCCGCCCTGGGAGCGCCGGTGGACCTGTCCATCCGCGCACTCCAGCGGAGCCTCCGTCCCCGGCGGCGGCTCCGGCAGCGCGGGCAAGGGCTGCCAGCCGGTCGCGTGGCGGCACCAGAACCAGCCCACCTCGGCCCCGCACAACTCCAGCAGCGCCTCCAGGCCCTCCCGCAGGGTGAAGCAGCCACCGCCGGCGCCGCAGAGCGTCAGCAGGAAACTGCGTAGCCGCAATTCGGAGGGAGCAGGGGTTGAGGCGG
>DYSB01000072.1 GCA_020726405.1 Acetofilamentum sp.
GCCGCTTCCTTGCGGCGGGATTCCTCTTGCAGTTGGCGGCGCAGGGCGCGTCGGCGCCAGGCGGCCAGCAGAGTGGGAAACATGCCCTTCAACCCGTCGGCCAGCCGGGCCAGCAGCGGTCCGGGATGCCAGTGGAAGACCACGGCCAGCACCAGCAGGTCGAAGGTGGCCAGGCTGATGAACAGCCCCACCGCGCCGGTGGACTCCACCATCTGATTGATCAGCACGGCCAGCCAGGCGCCGGAGATCCAGCCGCCGCCGGCCTCGGCGCTGTGCAGGCCGCTCACCCGGGCGATGGAGCCCTGGCTGAGGGCGCCCGCCATGGCCAGCAGGAAGAGCTTGGCGCCGAACTTCCACAGGCGCCGCGTCTCACCCTCCTGGATCAGGGTCCAGGCCAGCAGCCCCAGCAGGATGGGCAGGCTGACGGACCAGATGTGACCCAGGCCGAAGTTGATCAGCGCGTAGGACGTCCAGTAGCCGAAATGGGAGAGCAGGTGGTCGCCGGGGAAATCCAAGCTTTCCCGCGCGAACAGGACGGAGATCAGCAGGAGCAGGCTGAGCCCCAGCATGGCCAGTCCGGCCAGGACCCGCCTGGTCACGGGGGATGTTCCGTGCGTCCGTGCCGTCACGCCGTCTCCTGATTCTCCCGCCGCTCTGCCTCGGATTGCCGCTGGTCCTCGCCGACCGCGGTGGCCTCCTCCACTTCCATCTCCAGCGCTGGCGGCCGGAGGGTGATCTGCTCGTCGTGGTAGAAGGGCAGCAGGTCCAGCTCATCCACCCGCGCGCAGCGCTCCAGGTCCGCGCCGTAGCCCAGCGTCAGCAGGCCGCGCCCGTGGGTGGACTCCTCCAGGCAGGCCCGCGGATTCGCGCCGTAGCGCTCCGCCAGCGCCAGACCCACCCGGGCGGCGTCGTTCAGCAGCGGCTCGCGCTCCGGCCAGGCGTCCAGCAGGCGGCGGACCAGCATGCCGCCGCAGAGCCCGTCCTCCAGGCAGAACTGCTCGCGGTTGCCCGAGCAGATGATCACCACGTCGCCTTCCTGCCCGGCCAACCAGCGGGCTGTCGCCCCCAGGTTCACCAGGGCCGTGATTGCCACCACGCGCTGATGCCGCAGGCGCGCCAGGGCCACCGTGCCGTTGCCCGTGAGCATGACCACGGTCTGGCCCTTGATCCGCGGATCGGCGTACTCGTCCGGGCTGTTGCCCAGGTCGAAGCCCGGAATGCGCCGGGCGTCCTTCTCGCCGCCCAGCAGCACGCGCGAGCGGCCCAGGGACTCCACCAGCTCGGTGACCTCCCCCAAGTCCGCGGCGGGCAGGATGCGCGAACAGCCCGCCGCCATGCCGTGGCAGATGGAGGTGGTGGAGCGCAGCACGTCGATCAGGACGACGTTCGCTCCCCGCCAGGTGCTGCTTTTCTGCGGAAAAGTGAAGTACAGGTCAATGCTTAGCGGCACGGCACGTCCAGTTCCACGAAGGGCGTGCCCGCCACCCGCGCCGCGCTGCGTTTGCCGTTCAAGTCCACTTGGAACTCCAGGCCCAGCTTGTCGTGCGGCAGGTCGAGGTAGGCCATGCCGATGGCCTTGCCGAGCACGGGGCTGTGGCCGCCCGAGGTCACGGTGCCGACGCGCATGCCGTCCAGGTAGCAGGCCTGTCCGTGCCGTGCGATGCCCCGCCCGGTCATTTCAAAGCCCATCAACCGGCGGGTCAGACCCGCGGCCTTCTGGCGCAGCAGCAGGTCGCGCCCGAGGAAATCCCGGCCCTTCTTGAGCTTGGTGATCCAGCCCAGGTCCGCCTCCAGCGTGCTGGTGTTGCCGTCGATGTCGTTCCCATACAACGCGAACTTCATCTCGAGCCGCAGGCTGTCGCGGGCCCCCAGGCCCACCGGCCCCATGCCGCGCTGCTCCATTTCAGGCAGCAGGATGTCCCAGAGGGCCACGGCCTGCTCGTTCTTCACATACAACTCGAAGCCCCGTTCTCCCGTGTAGCCCGTGCGGGCCAGGATCAACGGGATCCCCCGCAGGCTGCCCATGCGGAACCAGTAGTAGGGCAGGTCGGAGAGGTCCTGGTCGGCCAGCTCCAGCACCAGCTGGTAGGCCTCGCGCCCCTGGACGGCCAGCAGGCTATATTCGTCCGAACGGTCGGTGAGAGTCACGTTCCCGCTCTTGTGCTGGTTCAGCCAGGCCCAATCCTTGTCGCGGTTGGAGGCGTTCACCACGAGCAGGAAGTGCGTGTCGTCGATGCGGTGGACCAGCAGGTCGTCCACGATGCCGCCTTCCGGCGTGGGCAGCGCGGAATACTGGACCTGGCCGTGAGCCAGGGAGGCCACGTTGTTCACGGTGACGGAGTCCAGGAAGGCCTCGGCGTCCGGGCCCTCAACGAAGAACTCGCCCATGTGGGAGACATCGAACACGCCGCCCTTGCGGCGCACGGCCATGTGCTCTTCGAGCATGGAACCGTATTGGATGGGCATGCGATAGCCCGCAAAGTCGACCATTTTGGCGCCGCAGGCCAAGTGCCGGTCGTTGAGAGCGGTGAGTTTGGCGCTCATCTATGTGCCTCATGGATTGGGGTTGGAACGTGCCGTCAATGTAACCAATGGGTTGCGATATTCCGGCCATGACCTGGCGCGACACCCCCTTCCGCAGCCGCCTGGGCAGCGTCGCGACCATCTTGGCGGCGCTGCTGGCGCTGGGCGTCCACCCGCTCCAGCCCTGGGCCGCCACCCGGCTGGACGACACCCGTTCCCGGCTGGACAGCCTGGCCCGGGAGCAGTCCGGCCAGCGCGAGCGCCTGGGGCGGCTGGAGGGCCAGGAGCAGGCCGGTTTGGCCCGCCTGGACCAGCTGGAAGAGCGCGGCGCGGCCCGGCGACGGCTGCGCCGGCAGCTCGAGCAGGAACTGCTGCTGCTGGAGACCTCCCAGCTCCTGCAGCAGGAGGAGCTGGCCGCCCTGCGCGTGCAGCTGGACAGCCTGGGCGAGCGCCGCACGGCCACCGGCGGGGAGCGCGCCCGCGTGCGTTCCGAAGCCGCCGCCCTGGCCCGACGCCTCTTTCCCCTGCGCCGGCTGGATCCCCTGGCCCTGCTGTTCCAGTCGGCCTCCCCCTCCGCCGCCGCCCGCAGCCTGCGCCGTCTGCCCTGGCTGGGCCGGGGTCTGGAGCGGCGGCTGGCCACGCTGCAGGCGCTGGATGCGCAGTTGGGCCAACTTCAGTTGGCCGGCGACGAGGCCAACGCCCGGGGCGCGCGGCATCTGACGGACCTGGAGCGCGACGGCCGGCGCACGCGCAGTGCGCGCACGGAGGCCCAGGCGGAGCTGAAGCGGCTGGAACAGGAGCAGACCGAGCAGGGCCGCCTGCTGCGCTCCCTGCGCCAGGACAAGGATCTGGCCGCCGCCCAGGCGGAGCGGCTGCATCAGGCCGGCCAGGAGGTGGCGCGCCAAGTGGAAACCCTCCAGCGCGGCTGGCAGGAGCGCGAATCCCGCCGGGAGAGCGAATCCCGGCGCCAGCAGGCGGTGAGTAGCCGGCTAGGCGCCGCCGGCGCGGCGGATCCGGCTCCCGCACTCGCCGCCCCCAATCCGACTCCCAAACCCGCGGCCAGCCCGCCGCCCTCTCGACCGGCTGCCGGGGTAGAGCAGGCGAAACCCATCTCGGGCAAGGGCCTGCTCGCTTCCAAGGGTCGCTTGCCCCAGCCAGTGAGCGGGCGCATCAGCCGACCCTTCGGAGCCCGCCCGGATCCGACTCTGGGCATCGTGCTGGACAACCCGGGAGTGGACTACAGCTGCGCGCCCGGCGCCGCGGTGAAGTCCGTCCACGCCGGCCGGGTGGAAAAGCTCACCTGGGTGCCAGGCTTCGGCAACACGCTGCTGCTCAGCCACGGCGGCAATAGTTGGACGGTCTACGCCAAGCTGGACGAGGTCCAAGTGCGCGAGGGCCAGGCGGTGAGCGCCGGACAGTCGCTGGGCCGCGCCGGCCGCTTCGAATCCGCCGACCAGGGCGCCCTGCACTTCGAACTCTGGCAGGGCCGGCAGCCGCAGGATCCCAACCTCTGGCTGGCACACTAGGAATCTGTCGCAGACACCAGCCTCAGGCTGCCGCGCCCGACCCCGAGCGGCCGTCCTCCGGGAGGCGGGACTCTTTTCGCTACCTTTCGCGCACAAAATCGGGAGTTTCCATGCCGGACGCCGCCAGCCTGGTGGGCCAGGACATCCTGTTGCGCAGCCTGCGGCGCGCCGTCCAGCGCGACCAGTTGGCGCATGCCCTGATCTTCCAGGGGGAGGAAGGCCTGGGCAGCGAGGCGGCGGCCTGGGCCCTGGCCCGGATCCTGCTCTGCCAGCAGGGCGGCCCGGAACCCTGCGAGGCCTGTTCCGGCTGCCGCAAGTCGCGCCGGCTGGACCACCCCGACCTCTATGTGGTGATGCCCCTGCCCAGCCTGCCGGCGGGCCAGGAGGAGCTGGATCCGGCCGTCCACTTCGCGGACAAGTACGTGGCGGCCCTGGCGGCCTGGGCTGCCAACCCCCTGCTGCCGCCGCGCCCGGACTTCGAGCGCGACAAGGAGTCCGAATCCGTGCGGCACCGCCAGATCCAGGTGGCCCAGGCACGCTACTTGAAGAAGTGGGCCGCCCTGCGGCCCTTCGAAGGCCGCCACCGGGTGGCCATCGTGGTGGAAGCCGAGCGCATGGGCGTGCAGACCCAGAACGCCCTGCTCAAACTGCTGGAAGAACCGCCGGAGCAGCTCATCCTGCTGCTCTGCACCCCGCATCCCGAGACCCTGCTGCCCACCATCCGCAGCCGCTGCCAGAGCCTGAATCTGCGTCCGGTGCCGCTGGATCGCCTGGCCGAGTGGCTCGAGGCGCACGGCGCCGCGGCCGCGGCCGGCTTGTCCGCCCGGGAACTGGCCCAATTGGCCGGCGGGAATCCGGGCCGGGCCCTCAAACTGGCCGAGGAGCGCGGCGAGGGCGACGAGGAGGATGTCTGGCAACCGGCGGGCTTCCTGCGGGACGTGCTGGCCACGCACAGCGACGGCCTGTTCCAACGCGTCAACGCCATGGACGCGGCCCGCAACCGCGAGCGCGTGCGGCGCTTCCTGGGGGATTTGCAGACCTGGCTGCTGGACGCGGAGCTGGTGCGCCGCCTGGGCCCCGAGGCCCGGGAGCGCGTCTTCCACGCGGACCAGTTCGATGATCTGGAGCGCTTTTCCGCCCGAGTCGGCCTGGAGCGGCCCGACGTGGTGCTGGAGCAGCTCAGCGAGGCGCAGCGCCTGTGCGAGCGCAACGCCCACACCTTCACCCTGCTGCTCACCCTGGCGCACTTCCTGCGCCGGGAATGCGTGGCGTATGGCAGAAAGCAAACGGCATGAATTTCTTCGAGATCCAATTCAAGGGCAACCGACGGGCGGCCTTCACCAATCCGATGGGCTTCCCCGTCAAACTGGGCGATCACGTGATTGTCAACGCCGAGAAGGGCGAGGATCTGGGGCGCGTGATCCAGGTCAGCGAGGTGGACCGCATCTCCCAGGAGGAGGAGCGCGACCAGGTGCGCACCATCGTGCGCAAGGCCAGCCCGCACGACTTCCAGCGCAAGCGCCGCAACCTGCAGCGCGAGAACCGCGCCGAGGAGGTCTGCCGCCGCCTGGTGACGGAGCACAGTCTGCCTATGAAAGTGATCAACGTCGAGTACCAGCTGGATGGCAAGAAGGTCACTTTCTTCTTCACAGCGGAGGGCCGGGTGGACTTCCGCACGCTGGTGCGGGATTTGGCGGGCGAGCTACGCACGCGCATCGAGCTGCGCCAGATCGGCGCCCGGGACGAGGCACGCAAGTTCGGCGGCTTCGGCCCCTGCGGCCAATGCCAGTGCTGCAGCACCTGGCTCTCGCGCTTCGACCCCGTCACCACCAGCATGGCCAAGGAGCAGAACCTGCCCCTCAACCCGGTGAAGCTCTCCGGCAACTGCGGGCGGTTGAAGTGCTGCCTGCGCTACGAACTGGATTTCTACCGCGAGGAGCTGAAGCGCTATCCGCCGCTGGAGCGGGCCGTGGAGACTCTGCGCGGGGCCGTCTTCATCGAGAAGATCGACATCTTCAACGAGGACGTGCTGATCCGCTACAGCACGGGCGAGCTGGAGTCCGTCTCACGCGAGGACCTGCTGCGCCTGATGGACTTCGACGCGGCCGAGAACCACTGCGAGGGTGCCTGTCATCGCGAGGGAGTCAGCGCCGAGGAACCCGCCATTCCCGGCGTGCTGGTGGCCTCCGCCAAGCCGCCGCGTGAGACAGCGCGCGAGCTGCAGCGCGAGTCGGCGAATGCGGAAGAGCCCGACGACGGGGAGGACGGGGACGGGGAATCCGCCGACGAACCCGACGCGGCCGGCAGTCCGGAGGACGGCGCGCCCGCCGGCCCGGAGGACGAAGTCCGCAAACGGCGGCGCGGCCGGCGTGGCGGACGGCGCAACCGCAAACCGGGCGTAAGCGCCTGAGGGCGTAAGCGCCTGAGGCCATCAACCCCATCCCGGCCCGTTCCCTGGGAGGGGGAAGGAGATTTCGTGAAGCCGTTCTACATCACCACGCCGATCTACTACGTCAACAGCGACCTGCACCTGGGCCACGCCTACACTACGGTGCTGGCGGACGTCTTCACGCGCTACCACCGCCTGCTGGGACGCGAGGCCTTTTTCCTGACGGGAGACGACGAGCACGGCCAGAAGGTGCTGGAGGCCGCCCAGCGCCAGGGCGTGAGCCCCCAGGAACTCTGCGACCGCATGTCCGTCCGCTTCCGCGAACTCTGGCAGCGCCTGAACGTCGACTACAGCCACTACATCCGCACCACGGACGACACCCACGTCGCGCTGGTCAGCGCCATGCTGCAGCGCCTGCACGACGAGGGCCACCTCTACGCGGCGGACTACGAGGGCCAGTACTGCGTGCCCTGCGAGCGTTTCTTCACCGAGAAGGACTTGAAGGACGGCAACTGTCCGGAGTGCGGCCGGCCGACGGAGCTGCTCAAGGAACGCAACTGGTACTTCCGCATGTCGGCCTTCCAGGAGTGGCTGATCGCCCACATCGAGGGCCACCCGGACTTCATCCTGCCCCAGAGCCGGCGCAACGAGGTGCTGGGCTTCCTGCGCCAGCCACTGCGCGACCTCTGCATCTCGCGCAACAAGGAGCGCATGAGTTGGGGCATCGAGTTGCCTTTCGACCGCGACTACGTGTGTTACGTCTGGGTGGACGCGCTGCTCAACTACGTGAGCGGCGTGGGTCTGGGCCACGATCAGGCGGTCTTCGACCGGCACTGGCCGGCGGACCTGCACCTCATCGGCAAGGACATCCTCACCACGCACTGCGTCTACTGGCCGACGCTGCTGCGGGCCCTCGGCCTCGAGCAGCCGCGCAGTTTCCTGATCCACGGCTGGTGGCTGGTGGGCGACCAGAAGATGTCCAAGTCGGTGGGCAACGTCGTGCAGCCGCTGGACCTCATCGACCGGGTGGGCGTGGACGCCTTCCGATTCTTCCTGATCCGTGAGATGGTGCCCTGGAACGACTCGTCCTTCGGCCCCGAGCTGCTGGTGAAGCGCATTAACACGGACCTGGCAAATGATTTGGGAAACCTGCTGAGCCGTGTGACAAATCTTGCAGCCAAGCATTTTGATGGGAGGCTTCCGCTATCCACAGGGAAAACTTGCCAGGGAGAATTGAGCAACGCAAGTGCTCTACTCCTTCAACGGCTCCCCGCGCTTCTTGAGCAGGGTGATCTTTATGGCATCGTCGAACAAGTTTTCGGGCTTCTTCGACTCTGCAATCAATGGATGGAAATGACAGCCCCATGGTCGCTATTGAAGCGAGGAAATGTTGACGATCATGAGCGCGCAGGGTACCTGCTCGCAGATGTCGCAGAAGTCTTGCGAATCTCCGCTTGCCTGCTCTCGCCAGTGATGCCCGAGCTTAGCGTCCGCATGTTGGACCGTCTGGGTGTGACAGACAAACCCACACGGGCGGACTTGGCCTGGAAGGAGGATGGCGTTGGGCGGATCCAGCACGGCGATCCGCTGGTGCCGCGCATCGACGAGGAGGTCTTCCTGGCCGCCCTGGTCCCTGTGCCCGGGCTCGCGGCAACGAGCGCGCCAGTGCCAGCAGTGCCCGCCACGCCGGCCCCGACTCCGGCGACGGACGAGGGGCTGATCGGCTTCGCCGAGTTCGGCCGTGCCAAACTGGTGGCGGCGCGGATCCTCACGGCGGAGCGCGTCAGCGGCGCGGACAAGCTGCTGCGGCTGGAGATCGACTGCGGCGAGGCCGAGCCCCGCCAGATTGTGGCGGGCATTGCGCTGGACCACGCGCCGGAGAGTCTGCCTGGCCAGATGATCTGCGTGGTCCGCAACCTCGAGCCCGCGAAGATCCGCGGCATTGTCAGCCGGGGCATGCTGCTGGCTGCCAAAGGCCCCGGCGGGCTCACGCTGGTGAACCCCGGGGACGTGCCGCCGGGCACGCCCATCGGCTAAGCCCGACTCGATCCTCCACCACAGAGGCATAGAGTCACGGAGACATGACTGTGAGCTACCTGCTTCACGAGGCGATTCTGCGGAGCGGCCAGGCCGTCCTGCTGCTGGAGTCCGGGCGCGTCACCCTCTCCAGTTCGCTGTTTCACGAGCTGATCGGCCGAGGCGCCGAGGAGCTCGCCGGCCTGGACGTCGCGGCGCTGCTGCAACCGCCGCCCCGCGCCGGATACCAGCAAATCTGCCAGCTCTTACGGGACAGCGGACCTTTGGATGTGAACTGCACCGCGCTGGCGGAAGGGAACTCCCTGCTGGTGCGGGTGGAGGAACGCGGCCGCCCGGACAGCCGCGAGCTGGCCGAACGGCTGCAGACCGTGCTGGACATCTCGCGCAAGATGGCCAGCGCTTCCGACATCCAGCAGATCATGCAGGAGATCACCCGGGCCAGCCACCATCTGGTTGGCGCCAACGACACCACCATCTACGGCTTGCACGCGGACGGCGACCGCCTGATCCCGCTCTTCACCGACGACCCCAACTACTCGGACGTCACCATGACCTTCGAGATCCCGCTGGGCACGGGTCTGACGGGCCACGTGGTGCAAACCGGCCACGCAGCCATCGTCAACGACCCCGCCAGCAGCGGACTGGTGGTCCAGGTGCCGGGCACGCCGGAAGAGGTCAGCGAAGTCCTGATGAGCGTGCCGCTCAGCGCGGGGGACCGCGTGCTGGGCGCCATCACCATCAGCCGCCCGCTGGAGCGGCCCTTCTCCGAGAGCGACCTGGAGATCATCAGCATTCTGGCCGGCCAGGCCGCGGCCCTGCTGGCCCAGGTCGAGTTGGTGCGGCGCATCGCCGACTCCGAGTCGCGCTACCGCTCGCTGGTTGAGAATGCGGGCATCGGTCTGTTCCGCCTGACCATGGACGGGGTGGTTGAGGCCGCCAATCCCTACCTGCGACGCGTGCTGGGCCTGGGGCAACAGGATCTGGTGGATTCGCGCCAGATCTGGGGCAGCGAACGCGCCTGCCAGGAATTCCTGGAGCAGCTGGCCCGGGACGGCTTAGTGGTGGACGCCCACGCCACCACGTTGAGCGCGGATGGTCGCATGCTGGAGCTGCGCGTATCGGCCAGCCACACACCCGGCGGCGAAGCCATCGAAGGTAGCCTGGCGGACGACACGGACCGGCGACGGCTGGAGCTCGAGAACCAGGGCCGACTGGTCTTCCTGGAGAACCTGTTGGCCCAGCTGCCGGTGGGGCTGGTGATCATCGAGCCCGGCGGCCGGGTGCGCCACCACAACCCGGTCTTCGCACGCCTGCTGGGCTTGCCGGACGGGGAGGTCCGCGGTGAGCATGTGTTCAACCGGCTCCTGCGGGATATCCCTGAGCTGCACGCCCTCTGGATCCAGACCCTGCGCCGGGAGGGCGGACGCATCGAGGAGCTGGCCCTGCCGCCCTCGCTGTTCGCCGATTCGACCATCAAGCACATCTCCGCCACCACCGTGCCCGTGAGCAATCAGGCCGGTGTGCTGACGGACGTGGTCTTCCTGCTGGAGGACGTGAGCGAGCGCCGCGCCCTGCGCAACCAACTCATCCAGTCCCAGAAGATGGACTCGGTGGGCAGCCTGGCCAGCGGCCTGGCACACGACTTCAACAACATCCTCTCGGGCATCCTGGGAAACACCCAGTTCTTGCGCCGGCAACTGGGACACCACCCCGAGGCGGACGAGCCGCTGGACACCATCGAGCGTTCCGTGGGCATGGCCGCCCAACTCACGCGCCAACTGCTGGGCTTCGCCCGGCGTGACAACGACACGCTGGAGCTGATCGATCCCAACCCGGAGGTGACCCAGACCCTGAACCTGTTCCGGCGCGGCCTCAAACCGGGTGTCCGGCTGGAGGAGGAGTTCAGCCCGAGCCTGCCCCGGATCCTGGCCGATCCGCTGCAGGTGGGCCAGGCGCTGCTCAACCTGCTGCTCAACGCCGTGGATGCCACGGGCGAGAGCGGCGTGATCAGCGTGCGCACGCGACTGCGCCAACAGGAGGCCGAGGGAGCGGTTGGCGGGGAAGCATCCATCGGCGGACCCTGGCTGGAGTTTGAAATCCAGGACACTGGGGCGGGCATTCCCGAGGACATGCTACCCCGGGTCTTTGATCCCTTCTTCACCACCAAGGCCAAAGGTCAGGGCAGTGGCCTGGGTTTGGCCATGGTCTACGCCATCCTCGAGCGCCACGGCGGCCGGGTGGAGATCCAGTCCCGGGTGGGCTTCGGCACGCGCATCCGCCTGCTCTTCCCCATCCCGCGGGCGGAGGGGGCCGAGCCCAGCACGCCGGCCCGGCGCGCCGGAGATTCCCCCACGGCGCAGATCTGGGTGGTGGACGACGACCCCGTGCTGCGCGACATGCTGTGGCACATCCTGGAGAGCCTGCACTACAAAGTGCGAACCTTCGAAACGGGAAAGGAGGTTCTGGAGGCCGTGAGACACGAACCCGCCGCGGCCGACCTGTACTTCCTGGACGTGCTGATGCCCGGCATGTCCGGCGTGGAGCTGCTCCAGGAGCTGCGCGGCCTCCGGCCGGACCCGCACGTGATCTTCTGCTCGGGCTACACGCACTCCCAGCAGGGAGGACTGCTCGAGCTGCCCGGGGTGAAGGGTTTCATCGAGAAGCCCTTCTCCATCGCCTCGCTGTCCACCCTGG
The DNA here is from genome assembly GCA_020726405.1 of Acetofilamentum sp. Classification (GTDB taxonomy): domain Bacteria; phylum CAIWAD01; class CAIWAD01; order CAIWAD01; family CAIWAD01; genus CAIWAD01. The sequence continues at coordinate 11,170 of DYSB01000072.1, forward strand.
TGGCCGAGGCCCTGCGCTGATCCCGCGGAGCGACCCTCTTCTTGCCAAATGAAAACGGGCGGCCCAGGCCGCCCGTCTCATGTCATGTCCGTCTGCGCGACTCGGCGCTTTCAGTCGGGCTTGCGGTCCGCCGCGGGCAGCAGCACCAGCTCCAGGGCCTGCTCCACGCGGTCCAGGCCGTGGATCTCCAGGTCCGCACGGATCTCCTCCGGGATCTCCTCCACGTCCTTCAGGTTGTCCCGTGGGGCCAGGATCACGCGGATCCCCGCGCGATGGGCGGCCATCACCTTCTCCCGCAGGCCGCCGATGGGCAGCACCTTGCCGCGCAGGCTCAGCTCGCCAGTCATGGCCACGTCGTGGCGCAGCGGCCGCCCGCTGAGCAGGCTGACCAGGCAGGCGGCGATGGCCACGCCCGCCGAGGGTCCGTCCTTGGGCGTGGAACCCTCGGGAAAGTGCAGGTGCAGGTCCGTGCCGCGGATGAAGTCCACGGGCACGCCCAGCTCCCCGGCGTGGCTGCGGATGTAGCTGAGCGCGATCTCGCCGGATTCGCGCATCACCTCGCCCAGGCTGCCGGTCAGGCGCAGTCCGCCGCTGCCCGGCATGGCCGTGGCCTCGATGAACATCAGCACGCCGCCGAAAGGCGTCCAGGCCATGCCCGTGGCCACGCCGATCTCCGGAGCCCGGTTGGCCGTCTCGGGCAGGATGCGTTTGTTGCCCAGCAGCTCGCGCACCGTGGTGCGGCCCACGCGCAAGCGCAGCGCCTCGCCCTCGGCCACCCGGCGCGCCACCTTGCGGGCCACGGAGCCCACGCGCTGCTCCAGCTGGCGCACGCCGGCCTCCCGCGTGTACTCGTCGATGATCACGCGCAAGCCTTCCGGCTGGAATGACAACTGCGACTTGTCCAGGCCCGAAGCCTCCAGCTGGCGCGGCACCAGATAGCGCCGGGCGATCTCGAGCTTCTCCGTGGGCAGGTAGCCGGGCAGCTGGATGATCTCCATCCGGTCGCGCAGCGGGCTGGGAATCCGCTCCAGCTGGTTGGCCGTGGCGATGAACATAACCTGGCTCAGGTCCACGGGCACTTCCAGGTAGTGGTCGGCGAAGGTGTGGTTCTGGGCCGGATCCAACACTTCCAGCAGCGCGGCGGAGGGGTCGCCCTTCACGTCCGCACCCAGTTTGTCAATCTCGTCCAGCATGAAGACCGGGTTCATGCAGCCGGTCTCGCGCAGCTTCTGCACGATGCGCCCGGGCATGGAGCCCACGTAGGTGCGGCGATGTCCACGGATCTCGCTCTCGTCGTGCACGCCGCCCAGCGCCAGTCGCACGAAGCGGCGGCCCAGGGACTCGGCGATGGACTTGCCCAGGCTGGTCTTGCCCACGCCGGGAGGGCCCACGAAGCAGAGGATCGGGCTCTTGCGTCCGCCGCCGGTCAGTTTGCGCACGGCGATGTACTCGAGGATCCGCTCCTTGACCGCCTCCAGGCCGAAGTGGTCGCGGTCCAGCACGCGCCGGGCGCGACCCACGTCGTGCCGGTCGCGGTCGCGCTCGTTCCAGGGGAACTGGGCCAGCCAGTCCACGTAGGTGCGGGCCACGCCGTACTCGGCGGAGGCCGTGTTCATGCGGCCCAGCCGGCGCACTTCGCGCTGGCCGGCCTCGCGCACGGGCGCGGGCAGATCCTCGGCCGCGAAGCGCCGGCGCAACTCTTCCAGCTCCACCTGGGCGTCCTCGTCCTCGCCCAGCTCGTGGCGGATCACCTTGAGCTGCTCGCGCAGGTAGTATTCCTTCTGGTTGCGGTCCATGGCGTTGGCCAGGTCGTCCTGGATCTTGCGCGACAGCTCGGCCAGCTCCACCTCGCGGCGCAGCAGCTTGAGCGTCGTCTTGGCCCGCTCGCCCACGTTGAGTTCGCCCAGCACGCGCTGGCGATCCTCCACGCTGAAGTTGAGGTTGGCGCTGATCAGGTCCGCCAAGCGGCCCAGCTCCTTGACCGAGCGCAGGGACTGGCGCAGATCCTCGCCCACCCAGGTGTTGAGTTGGCAGTAGTCTTCGAAGGCCTTGAGCAGCGCCTTGCGATAGCTCTCCGTGCGCACGTTGGTCCGCAGATCCTCCGTGTGACGCTCCACGCGCACAAGCAGATTGGGGCTGCGCGAGACCACCTCGCGGAAGCTCAGTCGGCCCACGCCCTGCAGCAGCAGGCCCATGGAACCGTCGGGCACGCTGAACATCTTGAGGATCTGGGCCGCGCTGCCCACCGGGGCCAGCCGGCCGTTCTCGTCGTTCTCCTGCTTGAGGAAGATCGCCAGCAGGCGGTCCCCGCGCAGTACCTCCTGCACAGCGTGGATCTGGCGCGGATCGTTGATCACGTGGGGCAGGATCACGCCAGGAAAGACCACCACGTCCGTGACCGGCAGCAAGTGCAGAATCTCGGGGATGACGACCGGGGCCTTGCTCTCCACCGCTTCAGGCAATTCGGTTCTCACTGCCCGTCCTCCTCGCTCCAGTCCACCACGCCGCCGTCTTGCCGCGGGATGCGGACCACCAGGAAGCCGTCGCGATACTGGGCCGCCACCTGGTCCATCAGCAGTCCCGCGGGCAGTTGGATGCGGCGCTCGAACTCGCCGACGGGGATCTCGAGGGTGAGGTAGCGGTCCTTCTCGAGCTCCACCGGCTCGCGGCGCGTGCCCTGGATCACCAGTTCG
>DYSB01000073.1 GCA_020726405.1 Acetofilamentum sp.
CAAGCGCGCCGGCCGGACCCCGCCCGTGGTCGTCTTCGAGCCGTCTGCGCCGGCGACGCCCGCCCCGGCGCCCGTTGCCGCTCCCGGGCTACCCCTGTTCGAAGAGCCTGCCGATGAGGACGGCCGCTCGGGCGACGAGCCGCCGCTCTGGCGCCGGCCACCCGTCGGTGGAGACGAGGACGAATTCGAGATCACCCAGGAAGTGGTGGAGCGCGAGCTGCGCTTCCGGGCGGAGGGCAAGGTGGCGGAGTTCCGCTACACGCCGCCCTCGGTGGATCTGCTGGCCGATCCGCCCGCCGACGAGTACCACGTCACCGAGGAGGACCTGCGGGCCAACTCCGAGACGCTGGTGAGCTGCTTGAAGGACTTCAACGTCGAAGCCCGTGTTGTGCACGTCCATCCCGGACCTGTCATCACGCGCTACGACCTGGAGCCCGCCCCGGGCGTCAAGGTGAGCCGCATCGTGGCCCTGGCGGACGATCTGGCCATGAAACTCAAGGCCGAGCGGATCCGCATCATCGCCCCGGTGCCGGGCAAGGGCGCCGTGGGCATCGAGTTGCCCAACAAGATGCGCAACACGGTGTTCATGAAGTCCATCGTCAACACGGAAAAGTTCATCCGCGCCGCCAGCCCGCTCACCGTGGCCCTGGGCAAGACCAGCTCGGGTGAGGCCGCCGTGGCCGACCTGCGCAGCATGCCCCACGTGCTGGTGGCCGGGCAGACGGGCTCGGGCAAAAGCGTGTGCGTGAACGGGATCATCTGCAGCATCCTGCTGCGCGCGCTGCCCACCGAGGTGCAGTTCGTGATGGTGGATCCCAAGATGATCGAGCTCTCCGACTACCGGCGCATCGCCGACCACTTCCTGGCGGGCATGGACGGCGTGGAGGGCGAGGTCGTGACGGACCCCCAGGACGCCGTCCGCGTGATGGCCTCGCTTGAAGTGGAGATGGACAACCGCTACCGCTACCTGAGCCTGACGGGCTACCGTTCGATCCAGGAGTTCAACGAGGCGCTGGAGTCCGGCGAAGTGGGCCGGCGGCTGGAGGCCGGCGATCTGACCCTGCCCGGCCGGCAGGACCGCATGCCGGATAAAATGGTCTACCTGGTGGTGATCATCGACGAGCTGGCGGACCTGATGATGACCGCGGGCAAGGAAATCGAAATCTCCATCGCGCGGCTGGCCCAGAAGGCGCGGGCTGTGGGCATCCACTTGGTGGTGGCCACCCAGCGGCCCAGCGTGGACGTGCTCACCGGGCTGATCAAGGCCAACTTTCCGGCGCGCATCGCCTTCGCCGTGCGCCAGAAGGTGGACAGCAAGACGATCATCGATTGCATGGGCGCCGACCAGCTGCTGGGCCGGGGCGACATGCTCTACTTGGCTTCGGGCTCGCCCGAGCCCGTTCGCATGCACAACTGCCTGATCTCGGGCAAGGAGATCCGCGCGCTGCTGGACCACATCCGCAAGCAGAGCCGGGATTTCCCCAAGTTCCGCTTGCCCACCAGCAGCGAGGTGGAGAGCACGCGCCCCACCAGCGCCGAGTCCGCCACGCGGGACGAGCTGTTCTGGGAGGCCGCCGAGCAGGTGATCCTCTCCCAGCAGGGATCGGTCTCCGTGCTGCAGCGGCGCCTGCGCATCGGGCACAGCCGGGCCAGCCGGCTCATCGACGAGCTGGAGCTGGCTGGCGTGGTGGGACCCTTCGACGGATCCAAGGCCAGGCAGGTCCTGGTGGACATGAGTTGGCTTGAGGAGCAACGCAGCTTGTGACACGCCATTTGTTGATCCTCCTGTTGTGGATCCTGTCCGCCCAGGCCGGCGAGGGCGACCGCCTGCTCTCCTTAGTCCGCAAGCAGTTCGAGGCCCGGGGATTGTGGGAGATCCAGTTCACCCAGGAGCTGATCTCGCCGATGGACCACGACACCAACCGCAGCGCGGGCCGGCTGCTGGCCTGTCCGGGGGGCGCCTTCCGCGTGGACCTGGAAGGCATGCACCTGCTCAGCGACGGCAAGAACCTCTGGCGCTGGGAGACCGGCGGCAGCCAGGTGCTGCTGGAGCGCCCCGGCCAGAGTCCCGACGTGCTGCTGCCCCACCAGTTGCTGATCCTGCTCGAGGAGCGCTTCCGCGTGACCGCGCTGAAGGCCGAGGGTCCCCGCCGCAAGCGCCTGCAGCTGGCGCCCAATTCCAACTCGGAGTACATGCGCGAGATCGTGCTGGTGCTGGCCCAGGAGGGCGGGCAGTGGTGGCCGGCGGACATGGCTTTTTCGGACTTCTCCGACACGCGCTACCGCTTCCTGGTGAAGAGCCGCCGCTCCTGGCCCGACCGCAGTCCCCGCAAGGGCGAGCTGACCTTCCGCCAGCCCGCCGGGATGGAACTCATCGACCTGCGCGCCCCGGGAGCGGCCCATGCGACGCCATAGCGCCCTGGCCGTCCTGATCTCGCTGTTCTTCCTCTACCTGTTCGCCTTCCAGCCCCAGCCCGGGGCTTGGCTCCACGGCAGCCTGGACTGGCGCGCAGCCTTCTTCAGCAGCCGCGTCGACTGGCCCCAGGTGGGCCACCTGCTGCTGGACCTGCGGCCGCTGCCCTTTCTGGGGGCCCTGCTCTGTCTGGTGCTCTCCTTGGTGATCCGGGCCTGGCGCTGGCGCGTGATCAGCAGCCCTTTGGACCGCGTGCCCCTGCTGCGGATGTTCCACCTGACCAACCTGGGCTACATGGCCAACAACCTGCTGCCCATGCGGCTGGGCGAGGTGCTGCGGGCCGGCGCCCTCAGCGCGCGCAGCCGGATTCCCCTGGCCGGGGCCCTGGCCACCATTGTGCTGGAGCGCGTGCTGGACATGGCCGGCGCGCTGGTTGTGCTGCTGCTCATGCTGCTGCTCCAGGGCGAGCTGTTCGCCGTTGGGACCGCCGGCAGCGCGGACGGGCTGGCCATGCTCTCGCGCTTCCGGGGCCTGCTGCCGGTGCTGGGCGGCCTCACCTGTCTCGGACTCGGCCTGCTGGCCGGGCTGGTGATCTGGCGCCAGCGCTTCCTGGATCTCGTGGAGGGCCTGCTGCTGCGCTTCCTGCCCCGCAAGGTGGCCAATCGGCTCTGCGGGTTGTTCCACAGTTTCGCCCGGGGGCTGGAGATCCTGCGCTCGCCCTGGGAGGCCCTCCTGCTGCTGGTTCTCACCGGGCTGCTGAACGCGTGTTACCTTGCCTCCCTGGGGGCCATGATCCATGCCTATCATCTGGGAAACGTGCTGCCGGCATTCCATGCGGCGCCCGTTGCTTCCCTGTTGCTCCTGCTGGTCTTCGTCAGTTTGGGCTACATGATCCCGGCCGCGCCCGGCGCGTTCGGCACCGTGCAGTACTTCACGGCACTGGCCATGGGCCTGCTGGGGGCGGGCACGGAGCAGGCCATGAGCTTTGCCCTGGGCAACCATCTGATCACCTGGCTGCTGCTGACGCTGCTGGGTCTATTGGCCCTGCCCCTGCTCAAGTTGAGTTTTGCCGATCTCATGCAATGGAAGGAGAAGGGGGCTTGAAATCCTCCCGCCAACCCCACGGTGCCGTGTCCCAGGATGAGGATGCGAGTCAGATCGATCTGGGCGAGATCTACCGCATCCTCTACGCGGGCCGCTGGTTCGTGCTGGGCGCCCTGCTGGCCGGACTGCTGGTCGCCCTGCTGATCAACTCGCGCATGACCTACGTCTACCGTGCCCAGGCAACGGCCATGGTGGTCTCCAACAGTCCCTGGGAGGCCGGCCTGTCGCTGGACGGAACGGGTTCGGTGGCCAGTTTCAGCGTGGCCGACCAGCTGCGCATCCTGGAGAGTCGGCGCCTGGCCCGGGACGTGATCCAGGTGGTGCGCGAAGGCGCCTACGCGGACCGGCTGGGCGTGCTGGGCTACCCGAACCGTCCCAAGGCCTACTCCGAGGATGATGCCATCGGCTGGCTGCTGGAACGGCTCAGCGTCAAGCAAGAGCAGAACAGCAACGTGGTGGCGATCAGCGTGGAATCCGCCACGGGCTTCGAGGCAGCCTATCTGGCCAACACCGTCGCCGAGCGCTTCTACCGGCAGAACCAGGAGTTCAGCCGGGCCGAATACAACGAGCTGGCTACCTTCCTCAAGGATCAGCTGGACCAGGTAACCCTGCGCCTGCAGACAGCGGAGACCTCACTGACCACCTTCAAGGAGGGCTCGCGACTCTCGGCCCTGGACGTGGAGACCGCCACCATCGTCCAGCAGAGCGCCAACGCCCAGACCGAGCTCAGCCGCATCAACCTGGAGCTGCAGTCCAACGAGGTCTCGCTGGAGAACCTGCGCCGCCAGTACAGCCAGGGCCAGAGCAGCCTGGTGGACGACGTGGAGAACCTCTCCACGGGGACCATCGCGCAACTGAGCAAGGAGATCGCGGACAAGCAGACGCAGATCGCCAACATCCGCGCCCGGGCCGAGGCGGGTTGGGAGAACTACGTCCAGCGCCTGGAAGACGAGCTGCGCAAGGTCAAGACCGCCATGAAGGAGGAGACGAACAAGCTCTCCGCCAGCGAGATGAAGAGTTCGGATCCCCTGGGCACCATGCAACAGATCTACGAGCGGATCATCGATCTGGACGTGGAGAACCTGGCGCTGCGGGCCGCCCGGGAAGCCCAAGGCAAAGTGGTGGCGGATTTCGAGGTGCGGCTGGGCCAGCTGCCCGAGGCCGGGCGCGAGTACGTGCGCTTCACGCGTGACGTGGAGATCAACGAGAAGCTCTACCGTCTGCTGATGGAGAAGTACCAGGAGAATCAGGCGGTGGCCGCCGGCATGATCGGCAACGTGCGCCTGCTGGACTCGGCCGAAGTGCCCGCCCAGCCCATCCGCCCGGACAAGCGCCTGAACCTGGTGCTGGGTCTGCTGCTGGGCTTGCTGCTCGGCGTGGGCATCAGTTTCATCTACCACTTGTTCGACACGCGCATTGTGACGCCGGAGGACCTGCGCCGGGCGGGCCTGCAGATGCTGGGGGCCGTGCCCACAATCAACGTGCGGCGCCTGGAGCGCGCCCTGCGCCACAAGGCCGGGCACGACCTGCGCGAAGAGGATGTCTGGAAGATCAAGCGCAAACTGATCACCCATTTCAGCCCCAAGTCGCCCATCAGCGAGGCCTACCGCTCCCTGCGCACCACGCTGCTGATGCGCCTGGAGCAGGAGAAGCGCGGACCCCAGGCGGGCAGCGGGCTGGCGCCGGCAATCATCGTCACATCGAGCACGACCCAGGAAGGCAAGAGCCTGACCAGCGCCAACCTGGCCGTCACCCTGGCCCAGACGGGGCGGCGCACGCTGGTGATCGACGCGGACATGCGCCGGCCCACGGCCCACAAGAACTTCGGTCTGGAGCGCAACATCGGCCTGTCGGGCCTGCTCTCCGGCAGCCAGACCACGGCGGGCACGGTCTCGGACACCGATATCGAGAATCTCTACGTGCTCAGCGCCGGCCCCATTCCGCCCAATCCCGCCGAGTTGCTGGCCAGCGACGCCATGGTGCGGTTGGTGGAGTGGGCGCGCCGGGAGTACGACTTCGTGGTCATCGACACGCCGCCCGTGGTGCCGGTGACGGACCCCACCATCCTTTCGCGGCTGGTGGACGCCGTGATCCTGGTGGTGCGCAGCAATTCCAGCCACCGCCGGGAGCTGAGCGAGGCGCTGAACCGGCTTGAGAGCAGCGAGGGCGCCGTCCTGGGAGCCGTGCTGAACGACTACGACCTGAAGCGAGTCTACGGCAGCTACTACTACTACTACCACTACTACAACCGCTACTACTACTACGGCGACCAGAAACGGGGCAGCCGCAAGGAGATGCAGGGCGCGCGGCGGCGGCGCAGCAAGGTGCCTGTCTGAGGCAGGAGGCAGCGGAGGAATGATAGGGCAGGAATGGCTGGAGGACCGGGCTCCGGCCAAGCTCAACCTTGGGCTGCGCATCCTGGGCCGGCGGCCCGACGGCTTCCACGAGCTGGAGTCGGTTTTTGTCCCGCTGGACCTGCACGACACGCTACGCCTGCGATTGGCGGAGCGCGATCTCTTCCGCTGCAGCGACCCCGCCCTGCCCGCCGGAGCGGACAACCTCGTTCTGAAGGCCCTCGCGGCCTGGCGGACGGCCGCCCGTGCCGCCGGTCTGCCGGGCTCCGACCAGCCGGTGGAGCTCGAACTCCACAAACACATTCCCGCCGGAGCCGGATTGGGCGGTGGCAGCAGCGACGCCGCGGCCTGCCTGCGGCTACTCAACGCGCGATTTGCCCCCGGACTGGAATTGTCCCAATTGCAGAAACTCTGCTTGACCCTCGGAAGCGATGTTCCGTTCTTCCTGTCGGCCGATTGGGCGCATGTCACCGGGCGCGGAGAAGTATTGACCCACTTGGCGCCCCTGTTCGAGGACGTGGTGGTCCTGGTCTGGCCTGGCCTGCATGTCTCCACGGCGTGGGCCTACTCCTGCTTGTCCGCTTCATTGACAAAGCAGGGGTTCTACGCTAGTTTCCAAGGTTCCCCTGGATTCATTCCGGATCCTGGGGATGCGGCGGGTTGGCCGGGCAACGATTTCGAGTCCGTGGTCTTCGCCGCGTTTCCGGTTTTGGCGGGATTGAAGCAATTCCTGCGGCAAGCCGGGGCCCGCTACGCCGCCATGTCGGGGAGCGGGTCCGCGCTTTACGGACTCTTTGACAGCGTGCAGTCAGCTTCGCGTGCCATTCAGCAACTGGAGACCATGGTTCCGGTCGTCCTGCTGACTCGTCCAGCCAGCGCAGTCTCCCCGTAGCCGGGAGGCGGAAAGGGGCTCCATGAGAATCACCGAAGTCAACGTGAATCTGCGAGATGAAGAGCGGCTGAAAGCCTTTGTCAACATCACCTTCGACGACGTCTTCGTAATCCGGGGACTGAAGGTGATCGAAGGCCAGCGGGGGGTGTTCGTGTGCATGCCCAGTCGTCGGATGGACGACGGCAGCCACCGGGACATCGCGCACCCGATCAACAACGAATTTCGGCAGGAGATCGAAGAGCAGGTTCTGGCGGCGTACCACCGACTGTCGTCTGGTCAAACGCCTCCGCCCACCGGGACGGAGGCTGCCGCGGAATCCGGCGCGTAGCCGGACATGCGTTTCGAGCGGCCGTTCGGGGTGGACGGCCGGGAACCTGTGCAGGTGAAGGTAGTCGCGTGACGGAACTGCGCATCTTCTCCGGCGAGATCTCCCGGAGTCTGGCGGTGAAAGTCGCCCATTCCCTGGGAGTTTCCCTGGGCGACGTGGACCTGCGGCGCTTCTCGGACGGCGAGTTGTACGTCAAGTACCAGGACAACATCCGAGGTGCCGACGTCTTCCTGGTCCAGTCCACTCTGGCGCCCGCCGACAATCTGATGCAGCTGCTGCTGATGCTGGACGCGGCCAAACGGGCCAGCGCCCGGCGCATCACCTGCGTCATCCCGTACTTCGGCTACGCACGGCAGGACCGCAAGGACCAACCGCGTGTTTCCATCGCGGCCAAATTGGTGGCGGATTTGCTGACCACCGCCGGGGCCGATCGGGTGCTGACCATGGACCTGCACGCCGAGCAGATCCAGGGTTTCTTCAACATTCCCTTCGACCACTTGTATGGTAGGGCGGTGTTGTTGCCCCATCTGGAGTCGCTTCAGCTGGGGCGGCCCACGGTGCTGGCGCCGGACATCGGCTCCGTGAAAATGGCGCGGGCCTATGCCAAGCGCCTGAGTGCCGAGCTGGCCATCGTGGACAAACGGCGGCCGGCGCCCAACGTGGCCGAGGTGATGAACCTGATCGGCGACGTGCGTGGCCGCAACGTGATCATCGTGGACGACATGGCCGACACGGCCGGCACGATGACCCAGAGCGTCAAGGTGGCCATGAACCTGGGCGCGCTCAGCGTCACCTGCGCCTGCACGCACGCGCTGCTCTCGGGGCAGGCCGTGGAGCGCATCAACGCGGCGCCGCTGCGCGAGATCATTGTGACGGATACGATTCCCTTCCGGGAGGACCTGGGTGTGGAGAAGCTGCGCGTGCTGAGCGTGGCGCCCATTTTCGCCGAGGCGATCCGGATGATTCATGACGAACGGTCCATCGCGACCCTGTTCGGCTGACAAGAGCAATTCAAGTACAGGAGAGATCCATGGGTGCCATTACCCTTGAAGCCCTGAATCGCGATCGCCTTGGCAAGGGCGGCGCCCGCACCACCCGCCGTGGCGAACTGGTGCCCGTGGTGATCTACGGCAAGAACCTCGAAACCCGGCACCTGTCGGTGAAAGCCCACGCCCTCGAGATGGCCCTGCAGCACCACGCCCGCGTGCTGGAGCTGAAGACGGCCGACGGCGCGGTCCACAACTGCCTGATCCGCGACATCCAGCGCCACCCCGTCTCCGAGGCCGTGCTGCACGTGGACTTCATGGCCGTGGAGAACGAGCAGCGCGTGGTGACCGAGCTGCCCGTGGTGCTCATCGGCAACCCCATCGGCGTCAAGCAGGGCGGCCAGGTCCGCCGTCTGATCAACAAGGTGCGGGTCTCCTGCAAGGTCTCGGACATCCCGGCCTTCTTCGAGATCGACATCACCAACCTCGAGGCCGGCGGCAACGTGCTGGTGCGGGATCTGGGCACGCCCACCCTGAAGCTGCTCAACCCCGACCATGTGGCCGTGGTGCAGATCACCAAGATGCGCACCAAGTAGCGCAGGACATGCACGTCATTCTGGGCCTCGGGAATCCCGGGTTGCGCTACCGAAACACGTGGCACAACCTGGGATTCATGCTTGTCGAGCGGCTGGCCGGCGCGGCGGGATTCCGCAGCGGGCGCGGCTCCTATCTTGAGTGCCGCCTGCAGCTGGAAGGCCGCGACGTGCTGCTGGTCAAGCCCACCACCTTCATGAACCTCTCGGGCCAGGCGGCGGCGGAAGTCAGCGCCTTCTACAAGCTGGAGGTGGCGGATCTGCTGGTGGTCTTCGACGACATGGACCTGCCCCTGGGCGAGCTGCGCTTCCGTGAGAGCGGCAGCGGCGGCAATCACAACGGGATGAGTCACGTGGTCCAGCACCTGGGGCCCCAGGTGGCCCGCCTGCGGTTGGGCTTCCGGCCCCCGCGCACGGTGGAGTCCGCCCAGTGGAAATCCTTCGTGCTGGCGCCCATTCCCGAGTCCGTCCGCGGTGAGGTGGCGGACATGCTGGAAGAGGCCGAAACCGGTGTGCGCATCCTGCTGCGCAGCGGGATGCGCGAGGCCATGAATCGCTGCAACCGCTCCGCCCGGGAGCGCCCGGGGGGCGATGCCACCGCCAACTGAGCGTAGCGGATTGTGTCACGACAAGAAGCCCGCCCACAAGGCGGGCTTTCCCGTGTGTCACAGAGGAGATTCAGCGCGTGGTCTTGCGGGAGGTGGCGCCCAGGATGATTCCCAGCACGACGCTCCAGAGCGCCGCCAGGCCGATCCGGTAGTCCGGCGGCAGCCAGAAAGTGATCGTGTGGGCCGGGATCCAGAACCAGATCAGCGTCCACCAGGCCTTGTCCAGCCCCGTCCAGTGGCGCTGGCGCAGGATGATGTTGTCGCAGAGACGGTGGAAGAACATCATTTGGGGACCGAAGAAAAGGTTGAGCAGCACCGAGACGAGCAGGGCGTAGCCCAGCCCCTGGGCGAAGCCGGCCGGCAACAGCCCATGCGCCAGGACGGCGTCCGCCGCCCCCTGCATCAGCAGGAAGCCGAACTTGATCAGCAGCCCCAAGAGTGCCCAGCCGATCACTTTTCCCACCAGCTGGGTGCGCGTGCAGGGCAGCAGACGGATGCGTTTCAGCCACCAGGGCAGCAGCTCGCCCAGCGTACCCAGCACGGCGAATTGCAGGGCCGCACTGCCAAATGGGTAATCCCGCACCCAGGCGGCGTAACTCTCCATGATCGACTCCAACATTGAAGCTGGAAGCTACCATACAAGCGGCGTTTCCGCGGCGAGTCCCTACTTTCAGGCGTCCGGTCGCCCAGTCAAACGGTCAAGGGCAAGAGGTAAAGGTCGCCATGTTCACGTTGATCCGTCAGACTCCGGTGCCGGCCTTCGGCCTGCAGGTCTTCGAGTACCGCCACCAGGCCACGGAGGCGCGCCACATCCACCTGCAGCTGCCCGGGGAGTTGCACGCCTTCGACCTGAGCTTCCGCACGCTGCCCTCCGACGAGGGTGGCGTGGCCCACATCCTGGAGCACTGCGTGCTGGAGGGCAGCCGGCGCTTTCCCGTGCCGGGCATGTTCCACAAGCGCAGCTCGAGCTCGTTCTCGGCGTTCTCCAACGCCCAGACGGGCCGGGACCAGACCAGCTACCTGTTCCACACGCCCCTGCGCAAGGACTTCGACCAGTTGCTGGAGATGTACCTGGACGCCTGCTTCTTTCCGCTGTTGGCGCCGGAGACCTTCGCCCAGGAGGGGCATCGGCTGGAGCCCGTCGACTCCACGAACCCCGTATCACCCCTGCAAATCAGTGGCGTGGTCTTCAACGAAATGAAGGCCAACTACGCCAATCCTGTCAGCCGCGTGGTGCGCGGTCTGCTGGCCGCGCTGTATCCCGGCACGCCCTACGCGCTGGACTCCGGCGGCAATCCGGCAGTGATCCCCGGGCTGGGCTACGAGCAGTTCCTGGCCTTCCATCGCCGCTACTACTGCCCGGCCAACGCCCGCTTCCATTACTGCGGCCCGCTCGCGCCCGAAGAACTCCAGGAGCGGCTGGAGGAGCTGGTGCTGGGGCCGCTCTCCCTGACGCCCGGTACGCCGGCCCCGCGGCCGGGCTGGAGCGAGTGGGCGCCCAAGCCGTTGGAGGTGGACCTGCCCTTCCCCTACAGCGGGCAAGGCGCGGAGCGGATGGGCCTGGGCGTGCTGGCCTGGCGGCTGGGGCGCAACGCCGGGCTGGAGGACGAGCTAATCTGCCAGGTGCTGATGAACTGGCTGGGCGGATCCAGCGAGGCGCCGCTGGTGCGTCTGATTCTTGAGTCGGGCATGGGCGGACCGCTGACCACGCTGCTCAATGTGGGCCTGGAGCCCCTGCTGCTGCTGGGCGCCCAGGGGATGGAGTGTGCCGCCATGGACGCCAACCTCGACCGCCTGCAGGCTGAGCTGGAGCGGGTGGCGGACGCACCGCTGGACCCGGCCCTGCTGCGGGCCCTGACCGACCAATTGCTGCTGGAGCAGCGCAACACCGAGGACGAGGACGCCGGTCCCGGCGCCTTCCCCATGCTGCTGATCGACCGCGTGCGCGAGGCCGGCCGGCTGGAGCAGGATCCCCTGGAGCGCCTGAACCCGGCCCTGGTGCTGGAGCGGCTGCGGGGGCGACTCTGCGATCCATACTTCATGCGGGCCGAGCTGCGCGCACGGGTGCTGGAGCCCAGCGGTCTGGTGCGCCTGCGGGCGCGGCCCGACGAGGGACTGGGACTGCGCGAGGCGGAGGCCGAGCGGGCCCTGCTGGCCGGGCGGGAGGCGTCGCTGGACGCGGCCGCGCGCGCCGGACTGGCCCAGGCCGCCCGGCGACTGCAACTGCACCGCGAGGACCACAGCCGCGACGGGATGATTCCGCTGCTGCACCTGGACGACGTGGACCGCGGCCTGGTGCGGGATCCCCTGGAGTCCTTCCCGGCGCCCGGCCTGCTGCTGCGGGCCCAATCCACGGCGACCAATGGGCTCTGTCACCTGGATCTGGAGGTGGAGGTTCCGCCGTGTTCCGCGGAGGCGGCCCGGGCGGCCCACTGGCTCGGCTACCTGCCGGAGTTCGGCTACGGCGACCTGTCCCACGAACAGGCGGACCTGCGTCGCCGCAGCCTGGGTGCACCGCTGGAGGCCGACTACCAGCTGTTCAGCGATGCCCGTGACGCGGACCGGCTGCAGGGCAGCCTGCGCCTGCGCGGGCACTGCGCGGCGGATCTGGCTTCCGACTACGCCGAGATGATGCGCCTGACCCTTGAGGCGGCACGCCTGGACGACGACGCGCGCTGGCAGCAGTTCCTCCGCAGCAGGGCCACCGACTGGCGGCGGAACGCCGCGGGCCCGCAGGTCCACAGTCATCTGTGGCAGGCCCTGGGAGCGGCCCAGAGCCGGCAGGGCTGGCTGCAGAATCAGGTGCACGGCTTTCCCGGCCTGCGGCGACTGTGGGAAATTCTCGGGCTGGAGGAGACGCCGGCCCTGCTGGAGCAGATCCGCACGCGCGGGCAAGTGGCGGCCCGGGCGCCGCGCCAGGCCCTGCTGGCCGCAGATCCCGCGGTCCTGGACGGAGTGCGCAGCCGGCTCGAGGCGGACTGGAGCCACGAGGCTGCGCCTGTCGACGCGCCACTGCCGGAATGGCGGGAGGAGCGCGCTCCCCGGGCTTGGTTGACGGATTCCACCGTCTGCTATGCGGGCATCTCGTGGCGGGGCTTGCCCCGGGCCCATCCGGACTGGCCCCTGCTGCGGGTGGCGGCCGGACTGCTGGAATCCCAGTATCTGCACACGCGCATTCGCGAGCAGGGCGGGGCCTACGGTGCTTTCGCCCAAAGCGCCAACGGCTGTTTCCATTGCAGCACCTACCGGGATCCTCGCCTGCGCGAGTCGCTGGAGGATCTGCGAGGCGTCTGGGATTGGCTGCAGAGTGCGGAGATCCCCGCTCGCAAGGTGGAGGAGGCCGCGCTAGCCAGCCTGAAGGGCCTGCTGCTGGCCCAGTCCCCCGTGGCCCGCGTGCGCCTGCGGCTGGAGCGCGAGCGCCAGTGGCTGGATCAGGAACTGCTGGAGCAGAACATCCGCCGCTTGCGCGCCGTGGACTTGGACGAGTTGCGCGCCGTGGCCCGGGCCGCGGTGGATCCGGCCAGCGAGTCGGTAGTGGTGGTCTGCGCGCGGGAGAAGCTGCGCCAGGACGACCTGCAGGGCTTCCTTGAGGAGGAGATCTGACCCGTTGCCGGGCCATCCGGACCGGGTAGACCCGGCGGCGCTCAGACCACCCGATCGACGATCAGCGCCAGCATCACGAAGAGCGCATAGCTGTTGATCGCCATGAAGCAGCGGATGAATATCCGGCCGCCGGTCTCCCCGGCGGCCGTTTCCGTTGGAACCTTCCGGAAGCCCGCGGCCAGCCAGCGCGCCGCCGCGTGTGATACGCCCGGAGGGAATGGGCCGACGGGCCGTGCGGGGCACCAAGCCGTCGATGTCCGCCTCCTGGACATGGTTGAGCGCCGCCGCGCCGCCGGCCTGGAGGAAGAGACCGAGCAGCGGCAGCAGCAGGCCGGCGTCGATGCG
>DYSB01000074.1 GCA_020726405.1 Acetofilamentum sp.
CAAGTCAATTCTCGGGGCGGCACGCATCGATCAATTCCTCCTGGTTGCAACGTGATGCATTCAACCAGGAAGAGCATATTTAGTTCCATCATTTCAGGCGCACTACACTAGACGACCACGTCGATGCCCTTGCCCGTGCCCTTGCTGTCAAGCGTGCCGTAGAGCTTCTTCGCTTCCTCCTGGGAAACTCCCTTGCTCTTCAAGCCGGTGATCAGCTCGCTCTTGCTGATCATGCCGTCGTTGTCGCCATCCATCTCCGTGACCATCCGTTTGGCCATTTAAGACGCCATCTGGCTTGGGTTAAGGCCGCCTGCCGGTCCGATGCTTCCAATCGACATGTGCATGCCTCCTTTGCTGTTGTTATGCCCGAGATCCGGGGACAATCCTGTGATGGCCCAGGCTTCGGGACTCCCATCAGTCTCCAGACGGGGCATTGTTGCGCAATCAACGTGCCACAGCATTCAGCCGGCGATTCACGATTCACCTGTTGAAATGGCTGGTTTGGCCTTGTGTCAAGCTGCAGCCATGCTTGATGAGATCTTGAGGCATCGGTCTGCTGCGGACAGGCCATTCCCTCGAGACACATGGCGGCAGTTCTTGCGACGACCGCCAGCAGATCTTGCCGAGCAAGCGCCACTTCGGATTTGAGTCCGGCGATTGGAGCAAGCACCGGTGATCTGCAACTGAGGCGTAAGGTTCATCCCGGAGGCTGCACCCGCCTGCGCCGTCAGCGGCGGCGGTTCAGACTGGAGCAGTCTGCCCAACGACGACGCCGTGACGGGAGGACAGGTGCGTCGCCCTGTTGCGCTGACCTCGCCTGGGAATTAACCACAGAGACTCGGAGACACAGCGTCGGACTTGGAACGCTGGTCCACTCCATTCCAACGCCACATCCTACTGAGTCTCAGTGCCTCCGAGCCTCCGTGGTGAGGTGGTTAGCGAGCGGGGAGTTCCAGCAGGCTGAGGGGCGGGGACCGGCCCTGGCCCCAATGAAGCAGGGCCCGCCCCGAAAGGCGGACCCTGACTTGTCCGACGATTTTCCAGTCCGGTTCGGCCGGCTGGATCACCTACACGTGCTGCAGGGCCTGCTCCAGGTCTGCTAGCAGATCCTCGGGCTCCTCGATGCCGACGGAGAGGCGCACCAGACCCTCGGTGATCCCGGCCGCCGCGCGCTCCTCGCGTGACACGCCGGCGTGGGTCATGGAGGCCGGATGCTCGATCAGCGTCTCCACGCCGCCCAGGGAGACGGCCAGCAACATCAGCTGCACGTGATCCATCAGCCGGCGGCCGGCCTCCAGCCCGCCCTTCATCTCGAAACTGATCATGGCGCCGAAGCCGCTCATCTGGCGCTTGGCCAGCTCGTGCTGGGGATGCGAGGGCAGGCCGATGTAGCGCACCCAGGCGATCTCCGGCCGCGCCTCCAGCCAGGCCGCGATGCGCGCCGCGCCCAGCTGGGCGTGAGACATCCGCAGGGCCAGGGTCTTGAGTCCGCGGTGCACGAGGTAGGCTTGGTGCGGATCCATGTTGCAGCCGAGCAGGGTCATCAGCTCGCGCAGGCGCCGCTCCAGTTCCGGCGTGCCGGCGCTGACGATGCCGCCCACCACGTCGGCATGGCCGTTGATGAATTTGGTGACGGAGTGCAGGACCACGTCGGCGCCCAACCGCAGCGGCTGCTGCAGGTAGGGCGAAGCAAACGTGCTATCCACCGCCAGCCGCGCGCCGTGGGCGTGGGCCAACTCGGCCATGGCGGCCAGATCCGTGACCTGCATCATTGGGTTGGACGGCGTCTCCACGTAGATCAAGCGCGTGGTGGGCCGCAGCGCCCGGCGGACGGCCGCCAGATCGGAGCAATCCACGAAGCTGGATTCCACGCCGAAGCGCACGAGATGCTTCTCCATCAGGATGCGCGAGGGTCCGTAGACCGAGGCCGTGCTGAGCACGTGCTCGCCCTGGTTCAACAGTGCCAGGCAGGTCAGGGCCACGGCTCCCATGCCCGAACTGGTGGCCACGGCCCCGCACGCGCCTTCGAGTTCCGCCACGCAGTGCTCCAGCGCGGCGATGGTGGGGTTGCCGATGCGCGTGTAGATGTAGCCCTCTTCCTTCCGCGCGAACAGGTCGGCGCCCTGTTGCGCGCTCTGGAAGGAAAATGTCGAGGTCTGGTAGATGGGCGTGATGGCGCTGCCATACTGGTCGTCGACCTTGCCGCCATGGACCAGGGTGGTGTTGAATCCGGAGGCCTTCGTCTTCATGTTGCTGCTTGCCTTTCTATTGCGACGGCCGCGGCAGAGATTTCCGCGACCGGACCATGTTTGGTGACGGATTCAATGTACCACCACAGCCGATGTCCGGGCAGGTCGGCAGCGCACTGGCCGGAATCAGGCCGGATCCGGCTCGGTCAGGACTTGGCGCACAGCGCCGGCCAAGTCTTTCAGACTGAAGGGCTTCTGGAGGAAATGGCCGGACGAAGGACCGTCGGGGCCATCGAGGATGTCCGCCATGTAGCCCGACATGAATAGGCAGCGCAGGCCGGGGTGCCGTTCGCGCAGCTGCGCGGCCAAGTCACGCCCGTTCATGCCCGGCATGATCACATCGGTGACCAGCAGACCCAACCGCCCACTCAAATCCTCGGCCAGCTGCAGGGCCGTGGCCGGACAGTCGGCGGCCAGCACGTGGTAGCCCATCCCGCTGAGCAACCGCTGGCAGAGCGCCAGCAAGCGCGGTTCATCTTCCACCAGCAGCACGAACTCCTCGCTGCGGATCTCCGGTTGGGTCGCCGGCGCGGCTGCGGCCTGGCCAGCCTCGCCCGCATGCCGCGGCAGGTAGACGGCCACACAGGTGCCCTGGCCCGGGGTGCTCTCCACGCGGACGAAACCCTGGTTTTGGCGCACGATCCCGTAGACCGTGGCCAGGCCCAGACCTGTGCACTGGCCCAGGCCCTTGGTGGTGAAGAAGGGCTCGAAGACGTGTTCCAGCACGCGCACCCCCGCAAAGGGCGTCGCACTCACACTGCCGTGGCCCTCCAGCGGCAACTGCAGCAGGAGCCAGAACTCGCCCCCCGCCTCCAGAGCACGCGCCAGCCGTGCCAGGAAGGAACCGGGCTCGAGGTATTCCAGCACCAGGGCGCAGTAAATCAGCTCGTATGCCGCCGCCGGCGGCTCCCAGTCCTCCAGGTCCGCGTGGATCAGTTCCAGGGCTGGCACCCGGGACGCATGGCGCCGGCGGGCCAACTCGAGGTAGTCGGGCTGGAAGTCCACGGCGCTGACGCGTTCCAGCCCACGCCCGTGCAGCTGCTCCAGGCCATTGCCCGTCGCGCAGCCGGGCAGGAGAATCCGCCGGGGCCGCCGCGTCGCCAGAGCCTCGGCAAACAACTCGGCCAACAGCCGGCTCTGGTCCACGGCGGGATGCCCCATGTGGCCGTCGTAATCCCGGGCCGGAACCTGGCGCCAGGCGTCCCCGGCCCGCGGCTCACCGCCTTCTCCGTCACTCTCGAACTGCATGAGTCCTGCCTCCAGTCCTTCTTCGACTCAGGGTAGGACCTGGATCCGGGTCGCCGCGCCAATCAGGACATCCAACGGCGTCGTGATCGTCGGCGACAACCACGGCGGACCTGCGTGTCACACCACGCACTCGGGTCGGTCCTTGTCCTCCACCGGCCCGAGAATCTCCCGCACCTTGATCGCCAGATCACGCATGGAGAAGGGCTTGGGCATGAAGGCCAGATTGTCGTCCAGCAGTCCGCGGCTGGCGATCACATTGGCCGTGTAGCCCGAGATGTAGAGGCTGACGAGGCCAGGGTGGAGGCGTTCCAAGCGCCCGGCCAGCTCCCGGCCGTTCATGCCCGGCAAGATCACGTCGGTGATCAGCAGGCGGATGCCCGGACCGATGCGTTCCACCAAATCAAAAGCTTCGGCGGGCGAGCCGGCAGTGAGCACGTGGTAGCCCAGCCGGCCCAGCATGGCCCGGCAGAGCTTCAGGATGGCCGGCTCGTCCTCCACCAGCAGGATGGTCTCCCCCTGACCCTGCGGCAAATCCTGCAGTGGCTCGGGTTGGACTTCCCCCTGCTCTCCCAGATGGCGGGGCAGGTAGATGCGGAAAGTGGTGCCGTGGTCCGGCTCGCTGTAGACGTTGATCACACCCTGGTTCTGTTTGACGATCCCGTAGACCATCGAGAGCCCCAGCCCCGTGCCCTGGCCCAGGGCCTTGCTGGTGAAGAAGGGCTCGTAGATCTGCTCCAGCATCTCCCGTTCCATTCCGCAGCCATCGTCGCTCACGCTGAGCAGCACATAGTCGCCCGGCGTGAACTCCGGGTAATCCTCGCAGAACGCGGCGTCCACGCTGACGTTGGAGGTCTCGATCACCACCCGCCCCACCCCCGCGATGGCGTCCCGCGCGTTGATGCACAGGTTGGCCAGGATCTGGTCGATCTGGACGGGGTCCACCCGCACCATCGCCAGCTCCTCGCCGGCCAGCCAGGTGAGTTCGATGTCCTCGCCGATCAGCCGGTGCAGCATCTTGAGCATGCTGGACACGGTCTGGTTCAAGTTCAGCACCACGGGCTTGATGGCCTGCTTGCGCGCAAAGGCCAACAGCTGGCGCGTGATGTCCGCCGAGTGCTTGGCCGCCTTGACGATCTCCAGGATCAGATCACGCAAGTCCGCCGGGTCCACCCGCTGCTGGGCCAGGTTGTGCAGGGCCAGCTCCGCGTAGCCCAGGATCACGGTGAGCATGTTGTTGTAGTCGTGGGCCACGCCCCCCGCCAACAGGCCCACGGCTTCCATCTTCTTGGCTTGTGGGTACTGCTCCGCCAGCCGCAGCTGCTCCGAGATGTCGCGCTTCACAGCCACGTAGTTGACGATGACTCCGCGGGGATTGCGGATGGGCGAGATCGTCGTATCCTCCGTGTAGAGGCTGCCGTCCTTGTGCATGTTGACCATCCGGCCGGCCCAGTTCCGCCCGGCGCTGATGGTCGCCCACAGGTGCTCGTAAAAGGCCGGATCCTGCTTGCCACTCTTCAGCAGGCGCGGATTGCGGCCCAGCAGTTCCTGGCGCGAGTAGCCCGAGGTGTTCTCGAAGGCCGGGTTGACGAATTGGATGTCGCCCCGCGCGTCGGTCATCAGGATGCTCTCGACGGACTGCTCGATGGCCGCGCTCAAGCGCACGCGCTCGGCCTCGCCCTGTTTTTGAGCCGTGATGTCGCGCACGTTGCACTGGATGACGCGGTTCCGGTCCACCAGGTAGACGTTGGAGACGAATTCCACGGCGATGGTAAGGCCCGTTGAGGTCTGGAGGGGCAGGTCGTCATAGCGGATGTAGTCGCTCTCCTGCAGGACTTTGAACGCGTTCTTGGAGGCCGCGATGTCCCGGAAGACCCCGATCTCCCACAGGCACTTGCCGCAGAAGTTCTCGTGGGGATAGCCCAGCAATTGCACGAGGAAGGGATTGACATCCACCACGACCCCGGATTCGGCGTCGAGGATCAGGATGCCGTCCTTGGCGGATTCGAAGAGCCGGCGGTAGCGCAGCTCGGATTCGCGCAGTTCGGTCCCGATGTGCTCCTTGATGCGCACCAACTCCTCCAACTCGGCGACGCGCCGGGACAACTCCCCGACGTTCAGCCGCAGTTGGGTTCCCGTGGTCTTGTTCGGCATGTGATTTCCCTATCTCTGACTGGGCACGGTTCCGTGCCGGGACTCTCGCGCAGAGCCCACCTGGGGCAGCAGACCGTGGGGGGGATGGAGTCCGGTCAGTGGGATTGGACCAAGTCGATGGGGATTGATCAGGCGCTGTTACCCTGACGGAAGGTACCCCGCCCGGCGCTGGGGACCGCGGGAAATCGCCGTCTTTGGAAATCCCTGGGGTCGGCTACAGCAGGCTGACTGGCCTGGCCATCTCTGACAGTCTGCTAGAGCTCGAAGCTCTCGCCCTGGCGCGGCACGCGCACGTCGGGCAGCTGGAAGCGTTCGCCCAGGTGCTGGGCCAAGCCCAGCGCGCCCTCCTCCTCGCCGTGCACGATGAAGGTGTGGGACGGCTTGCGCCGCATGCTGCCCACCCACTCATCCAGCTCGGCTTGGTCGGCGTGGCCGCTGAAGCCGGTCAATTCGCGCACCTCGCAGTTGACGGGGAAGGACTCGCCGTGGATGAAGACCTGCGTGGCGCCTTCACTGAGCAGGCGGCCCAGAGTGTGCGGGGCCTGCCAGCCTGTGATCAGCAGCAGCGTGTCGTCCTTCATGATGCGGTTGCGCAGGTGATGCAGGATGCGGCCGTGCTCGATCATGCCGCTGGAGGCGATGATGATCGCCGGGCCGCGCAGGTCGTTCAGACGCTGGGAATCCTCCACGGAGCGCGTGTAGCGCAGGGCGCGGAAGCTGAAAGGGTTGCCCGGCTGGTGCAGCGACTCCAGGGTCTCGGCGTCGTAGGTCTCCGGGTGCAGGCGGAACACGCTGGTGACGTCCGTGGCCAGCGGGCTGTCCACGAAGACGGGCATGCCCGGGATGCGCCCCTGGTCGTGCAGGCGGTGCAGGGCCACCACCAGCTGCTGGGTGCGGCCCACGGCGAAGGCCGGAATCAACACCACGCGATGGGCGGCGTGGGCCTCCTGCACGATGCGCGAGAGTTCGGCTTCGCTCTCGGCATAAGGCGGATGGCTGCGTCCGGCGTAGGTGCTCTCCATCAGCAGAATGTCCGTTCCCTCCAGCGGGAGCTCGGGATCGCGCAGGATGGGAATGCCCTTGCGGCCGATGTCGCCGGAGAAGAGCAGGCGCCGCGGCTCCCGGCCTGGTTCGGTGATCTCCAGCCAGACGTGGGCGCTGCCCAGCATGTGGCCGGCGTCCGTGAAGCGCAGTTTGACTCCCGGGCCGATCTCGCGCCAGCGGCCGTAGGCCAGACCCTGGAAGAGCTCCAGAGCATTCAGCGCGTCTTCCGGCCGGTAAAGGGGCTCGAAGGGCGCCCGGCCCTGCCGCTTGCGCAGCTTGTTGACGAAGTTCACGTCGTGGACCTGGATCTGGGCGCTGTCCTGGAGCATCAGCGAGCAGAGGTCGCGAGTGGCGGGCGTGGCCCAGATAGGCCCCGAGTAGCCGCGCCGCACCAGGCTGGGCAGGTTGCCCGAGTGGTCGATGTGGGCGTGGCTGAGCACCACCACGTCCGGCGGCCCGCCGGGCAGCGGACGGCGGTTCTCCTCGAAGGCCTCCTTGCGCTTGCCCTGGAGCAGGCCGCAGTCCAGCAGGATGCGGCAGCCGTTCGCTTCCACCAGATGGCGTGAGCCTGTCACGGTGCGGGCGGCGCCCAGGAACTGCAGTTTCATCTCAAGCCTCCAGGGGCGTGGTTTCCACTCGGATCAGATTCGTGGATCCGGACCTGGTCAGATGGGTTCCCGCGGTGATCACAACGGGGTCGCCCGGCTGGGTCAATCCGGCGGCCCGGGCCGCGCCCAAAGCCTCGGCGATCATCACCTCCAGACTCTCCGTCAGGCTGGTGAGCAGGGGCTCGGCGCCCCAGGTCAGGGCCAGGCGGCGCCAGACTCCCTCGTCCGGAGTGGCGGCCAGCACATTCTGGGCGGGTCGCGTGCGCGCCACCAGGCGCGTGGTGCCGCCGGAGCGCGTGCAGGTCAGGATGGCGGCCGCGTCGATACGCATGGCCAGCTCACAGGCCGCGTGGGCCACGGCCTGGGGCGGCTCGCAGACCCCTTCCGGGTGGAAGCGGCGCATCCAGAGGCGGTGGGGGAAGTCGCGCTCGGTCTCCCGGGCAATGCGGTCCAGGGTCTGCAGGGACTCCACCGGGTAGAGGCCGGCGGCGCTCTCCTCGGAGAGCATCACGGCGTCCGTGCCGTCCAGGATGGCGTTGGCCACGTCGGTGACCTCGGCCCGGGTGGGCCGGGGCGCGTCCACCATGCTCTTGAGCATCTGGGTGGCTGTGATCACGGGTTTGCCCGCGCGGTTGGCCTTCTCGATCAGCAGCTTCTGCACGCGGGGCACGCGCTCCAGGGGGATGTCCACACCCAGGTCGCCCCGGGCAACCATCAGGCCGTCCACGGCCGCGAGGATGCCGTCGATCTCCGCCAGGGCCTCGTGCTTCTCGATCTTGGCGATCAGGGGCGCCGAACGGCCCAGTTCGTCCATGAAAGTCCGCACCACGCAGATGTCGGCCGCGCTGCGCACGAAGGAGAGGGCCACGAAATCCACGCCCAGCTCCAGGCCGAAGGCCAGGTCGAGCTTGTCCTTGGCCGTCAGGATCGGTGCGCGGATGCTGCGCGAGGGCAGGTTGATCCCCTTGTGCGAACTGAGCACGCCGCCGGTCACCACACGGCAGTGGATGTCCGGGCCGTCCACGCGCAGGACGCTCATGTCCAGGGCGCCGTCGGCCAGCAGCAACGTGTCACCGGGTCGCACGTCCTCGGGCAGTTCCTTGTAGCTGATGGAGACCTCGGCCGCGCTGCCGGGGACATCGCGAGCGGTCAGCACGAATTTGTCCCCGGAGCGCAAGGTGATGGGACCGCTGGCCAAACCGCCGATGCGGATTTTGGGCCCGGCCAGATCCTGCAGGATGGCCACGGGCCGGCCGGCCGCAGCGGCCAGGGCGCGGATCTGCCGGAATTTCTCGGCGTGGGATTCATGGCTGCCGTGCGAAAAATTGAGCCGGGCCACGTCCATGCCCGCCTGGATCAGGCGGTCGAGGATTTCCTCCGACTCCGAGGCCGGTCCGATGGTGCAGACAATCTTGGTCCTGCGCATGCCGACTCCTGCAGACTCGGCGCGACTCCGGGATGGCTCCGGCGGGGCCGCACCGAATGTGGCTGCAAGGTAGGGATCCCGCACTGGGCATGTGGCGCCGCGACCCTGGGCCGTCAAAGCGGGTGACCTTGCCACTCGGTTGATACCTTGGGCCATGGCATGGATCACGCTGCTCCGCATCCATCAGTGGCCCAAGAACCTCTTCGTGCTGGCGGGCCTGCTCTTCGGCGCCCGCTGGACGGAGGCCGCGGCCTGGGATTCCGCCCTGGAGACCCTGGCCCTCTTCTGCCTGGCCTCCAGCCTGGTCTACCTCTGGAACGACCTGCGCGACCTGGAGGCGGACAGCCACCATCCGCTCAAGCGCTTGCGTCCCCTGCCCGCCGGCCTGATCCGTATCTCCGCCGCCCGGGGTGTCCTCGGCGCAGGCCTGCTGCTCCTGGCCCTCTGGATCGTCGTGGGCCAGCCGGCGGCCGCCCTGCACGTCTCGCTCTACCTACTGCTCAACCTGGGTTATTCGCTGGGTCTAAAGCGCGTGCCCGTGCTGGATCTGCTGCTGATCACGGCGGGCTTCGTGCTGCGCGTGCTGGCGGGGACCCATGCCGTGGCCGTGCCCACCTCGTCGTGGATCCTGCTCTGCTCCGGCGCCCTGGCCTTCTTCCTGGCCGTGGCCAAGCGCCGGCTGGACGCGCCCGACGAGGGCCGTCTGGAGGATCCCACCTTCCGCGGCTACCAGCCGGCCCTGCTTGAGCAGCTGCTGTCCATGAGCGCGGGCTGGACCGTGCTGTACTACGGGCTCTACTGCAGCGAGCTGAACCAGCAGCAGGCCGGGCGACACAACTTCCTGCTCACCCTGCCCTTCGTGCTCTTCGGCGTGCTGCACTACCTGCGCCGCGTGCAGGAAATGAAGGGCAGCGGGCGCAGCCTGCTGCTTGATCTGCCCCTGGCCGCCACCGTGGCTGGCTGGGCTCTCACTTGTTGGATGCTGCTCGCATGAGGACCCACCACCGCCACCTGGGCGGCTGGGGCCGGTTGCCCCGCGCCCGTTCCTTTGTCCTGGACCCGGCCAACGAGGCCGAGCTACTCGAGCGGCTGGCCACCGATCCCGTGCCGCTGATCGCCCGCGGACTGGGGCGGAGCTACGGCGACGCCTGCACGGGGGACCGCCTGCTGCTCACGCGCTGCCTGGCCGCCCCGCTCCAGCTGGACGGCGCCAGCGGCGTGCTCACCGCCGGGGCCGGTCACAGCCTGGGCGAGATTCTCAACCAGACGCTGCCACTGGGCTGGGCGCCGGCCGTCCTGCCTGGCACGCGCCATGTGACGCTGGGCGGCGCGGTCTCGGCGGACGTGCACGGCAAGAACCATCACGTGGACGGCTCCTTCTGTCGCTGGGTGCAGGCCCTGCGGGTGGCGGCCCCGGACGGCACGGCCGGCTGGTGCTCGCGCGAGGAGAACCCCGAGCAGTTCAGCGCCTGCAGCGGCGGGATGGGCCTGGCTGGCCTGATCCTGGAAGTCCGCCTGCAGCTGGTGCGGCGTGACACCGTCACCTTCCAGCGGCTGACCCTGGCCTGCGACAACCTGGAGATGGCCCTGCTGCGGCTGCGCGAGGCCCCGCAAAGCCACACCGTGGCTTGGGTGGACGCCGCCTCGCCCGGCGCGAAGTTGGGCCGCTGCCTGGTCTACCTCGGGGATCCCGTGGCCGGTCCGCATCGCGAGCTGCCCCGGCCCGCCCGCCTCAAGGTGCCGCCCCTGCCCTTCTTCAATCTGGTGCGGCCCGCGGCCTCGCGGGCCTTCAATCAGCTGGTCTGGCGCGGCGGCCATCGTCGCCACGGCGTGGCCGACCTGCAGGCCCTGGACTCCTTCTTCTGGCCCCTGGACGCCGTGGACGGCTGGAACCACCTCTACGGGCACGCGGGCTTCCTGCAGTTCCAGTGTCTGCTGCCCGTGGCCCTGCTGGACGAGCGCGGCGCGGGTCCCCTGCACCAGCTGTTGGAGCTGTTCGCCACAGTGGGCGGCGGCACGCTGGCCGTGATGAAGACCATGGGCGAGGCCGGTCGCGAGGTTGCGCCGCTGGCCTTTCCCGGCCCCGGCGCCACGTTGGCCCTGGACCTGCCCGCCTGCGCCGAGACCCGCAAGGCGGTGCGACAGGCCAACCGGCTGGTGCTGGACTGGGGTGGGCGCATCTACTTGGCCAAGGACGCCCTGCTCAGCGCCGCGGAATACCGCGCCATGACGCCCGGACTGGCGCGCTGGCACGGGCTGCGCGACCGGTTGGACAGTCAGCGCCGCTGGCAGAGCGACCTCTCGCGTCGGCTGGAGCTGTGATGGACGGACTGGTGCTGGGAGCCTCGTCGGGCATCGCCCGGGCCCTGCTGCTGGAAGCCTGGCAGGCAGATCCGGGCGGTCGCGGACGCTGGGTGCTGACCACGCGCTTGGGGCAGGAACTGTCCGATTTGGCGGCTGCCGCGGGTCCGGGGCGCGAGCTGATCTGGCGGGCGGCGGAGGCTCGGCAGGATCCCCGGCTCCTGCTGGATGCGCTGCCGGAAGGCTGGCGGCCGGAGCGCGTGCTGGTGGCCTGGGGCCGGCTGGTGCCCGGCGGCCAGGGTTCGCCGGCCGCGTTGCAGGAGATGCGCGAGATCAACGGGGCAGGCACGCTGCGTTGGCTGGAGGCCCTGGCGCCCTGGCTGGACGGCACCGGCCGCACTCCGCACGTGGCCGTGCTGGGCAGCGTGGCCGGGGATCGTCCTCGCAGCAGCATGTGGGATTACAGCCTGAGCAAGCAGGAGCTGGAACGCGGCCTGGACCGACTGCGGCCGCGTGTTCCGCAGATCCGCTGGACCCTGGTCAAGCCGGGACCGGTGGCCACGCCCATGACCGCGCACCTGCCGGATTCCCCCCTGCTGGCCACACCGGCGGGGATTGCGCCACGCGTGCTGCGCGCCTGGGAGCAGGGCCGGCCCCAGGTCTACGCGCCCGTCTGGTGGGGCTGGATCGCGCACGGGCTCAACCTGCTGCCCGAAGTCCTCTGGAAGCGAGTCCGTTTCTAATCCAACTGGTTCAATTCTTCGCCAGCTCCAGCTCCACAGTGAGAATCTCCGCCGGACCCAACTCCAGCTGCAGGTCCATGCCTGACGTGACCAGGGATGCCGCGCGCTCCTCGAGCAGCGTGCAGCGCCAAGCGGCGCGCAGCGGGCGTCCGCAGCGCAGAGTCTCGCGCACGGGCCTTTCCGTCAGATTGCAGAGCCGCACGATCAGGCTGCCGCGCGCGGGCTGGCGCCGCAGGGCCGTGATCTCCACGACATTGGGCAAATCCTGCTCCAGTAGTGGGCGCGTCTCGGGCAGGCGCCCCACGGCCACGCCCTGACGCAGCATGGGCTCCACGCGCCAGCGTCGACTCCACTCCCGCACCCGGGCCACCTGCCAGCCGCCGGCGTAGGGCAGCAGAGCCAGGCGCGCGCGGCGCCGTCCGGGACACTGGGCCTGGGGCGTGAAGAGCGTGGGTCCGGCGTTTTGCCGGCGCCGGCTGGAGAAATCATCCCGGCTTAGCCAGTCCACGCCGCGGAGCAGGGTCTGGGCCAGACTGGCCGTGCCGTCGGGTTCCACTCGGGCTTCCACTTCCGGCAGCCCCAGGTTGAAGAAGGCCAAGCCCAGCCCGTCCGCCGCTTCCAACAGGCTGAACTCCTGCACCGGAGCGGTGCCCTGGGGCGGCTGCACCCAGTTCGCACCATCGGGCAGGGTCAGTGGACGACGGCGCAGCTCGAACTGGCCATGCGTGTACCACGCGGGGTCGACGAGGCCGCTGGGCGCCACGAATCGCAGCCGGTGGTCGCGCACGCGGTTGTCCAGCTCCACCTCCACGTCCAGCAGGGGACAGTCCGCGCGCAGCCGCACGCGCAGCACCACAGGACACTCGATCCGCTCAGTCGAACGGCGGCGGCGGTCGGAAGTCAGGCCCGCGGGCAGCGGCCAGATGAACTCGCAGCGCAGGGTGGCGCCCAGCCCCGTGTCCTCGTCGAGGTAGAGCAGGCCGCGCTGACCCGCGCTGCTAAGGAGTTCGGGTTCCGCGGCAGGCGAGTAGTCGTACTCGTCCCCTGCGTCCTCCTGGTCCTCCAGCAGGCCCAGTCCGTTCCAGCGCTGCCCGCTGGCCTTGTGCAGCAGGTCGAAGCGCCCGTCGGGCTTCAGCCAGACCTTGAGCGCGACGTTCTCCAGCCAGGCCCCCTCGGCGGAGATCAGCGCGGCGGCCACCGTGTCGCGGAGGGGCGGTTCCGGCGCCGCCTGGGTCCGCGGCCGCAGATGGAAATGCCGCAGGGCGAGGGCGGGCAGCTCGGGCTGGAACTCCAACAGCACGAACTGGTCGGTGAGACCCGGCGCCCCGGGTTCGCGCACGATGCGGGAGCCGAAGCGCTCCAGGTAGGTGCGCAGCAGCCGGTCCTGCTCGCGCCAGTCCACGCAGG
>DYSB01000075.1 GCA_020726405.1 Acetofilamentum sp.
CCAGCTCGATCTCCTCCAGCCGGGCCGGATGGCTGAAGTCGAAGCGCAGGCGCCCGGGCTCCACCAGCGAACCCTCCTGGTTGACGTGCCCGCCCAGCACATGGCGCAGGGCGGCCTGCAAGAGGTGCGTGGCGCTGTGGTTGCGCTCGATGGCCCGGCGCAGGTCCGGCTCCACGCGCGCGCTCACCAGATCCGCCGGGTTGAAGTCGCCCCGCACCTGGCCCACATGGACCCGCAGCTCCTCCTCCAGGCGCGTCTCGCTCACCACCAGGGTCCAGGCCTCGCCCTCGATCAGGCCGCGATCGCCCGTCTGGCCGCCGGACTCGGCGTAGAACGGGGTCTTCTCCAGCACCAGCTCGAGTTCGCCCTCCTCGCCCGCGCGCCAACGCAGCACGCGGGTCATGGTCTCCAGCAGGTCGTAGCCCAGGAAGACGCTGGAGTCCGTGGACAGCACGTGCCAGGGCGCGCGCTCCTTGTAGGCGGTCTGCTTGCGCGCGCCGCGGCTGGCTTCGCGCTGGCGCTCCATCTCACGCGCGAAGCCCTCCTCGTCCACGCTCAGGCCCTTCTCCCCCGCCATCTGCTGGGTCAGGTCCAGCGGGAAGCCGTAGGTGTCGTAGAGGCGGAAGGCCTCCTCGCCGGGAATCACGACCTGCCCGGCCTGGGCCAGGTTGGCGTGCAGCTGGGCGAACCGCTCCAGGCCGCGGTCCAGGGTGCGACCGAAGCTCTCCTCTTCGAGAGTCAGCACGTGCTGGATGTGGCCCAGTTTGCCGCGCAACTCGGGGAAGGCCTCGCCCAGGGAGGACTCGGCCAGGTCCTGGCAGAGCGGACCCAGGAAGGGTTCGCGCAGCCCCAGTTCGCGGCCGAAGCGCGCGGCCCGGCGCAGGATGCGGCGCAGGACGTAGCCGCGCCCCTCGTTGGAGGGTGTGGCGCCATCGGCCACGGCGAAGGCCAGCGCGCGCAGGTGGTCGGCGATCACCCGGTGGGGCGTGCCGCCGGCCTCGCTGTAGGGCACGCCGGAAAGGCGGGCCACAGCCTGGATCAGCGGCTGGAAAACATCGGTGTCGTAGTTGGATGCCACGCCCTGCAACACGGCGCAGAGGCGCTCGAAGCCCGCGCCCGTGTCCACGTGGCGCTTGGGCAGCGGGACCAGCGTGCCGTCCACCTCGCGGTTGTATTGGATGAAAACCAGGTTCCAGAGTTCGATGTAGCGCGCGTGGCCCGTGTTGACGAAACAGTCCGCGCTCTGCTGGCCAAAGGCCTCGCCCCGGTCGATGTGGATCTCCGTGCAGGGACCGCAGGGGCCGCTCTCGCCCATCTCCCAGAAATTGTCCTTGCGTCCGAAGCGCAGGATGTGGTCGGGCTGGATGTCGGTCTGGGTCCGCCACATCTCATCGGCCTCCTCGTCGAAGGGCACGTGCTCGTCGCCGGCGAACACCGTGACATAGAGCTTGTCCTTGGGCAGGCCCCAGACCCCCGTCAGCAACTCCCAGGCCCAGCGAATGGCCTCGCGCTTGTAGTAATCGCCAAAGGACCAGTTGCCCAGCATCTCGAACAGGGTGTGGTGGTAGGTGTCCCGTCCCACCTCCTCCAGGTCGTTGTGCTTGCCCGAGACGCGCAGGCACTTCTGGGTGGAGGTTGCCCGCGAGTAGGCGCGCTCGCCCTGGCCCAGGAAGACATCCTTGAACTGGTTCATGCCTGCGTTGGCGAACAGCAGGGTGGGATCGTCCTTGGGCACCACGGGCGAGCTGGGCACCACCTGGTGGGCGCACTCCTCGAAGAAGCGCAGGAAATCGCGGCGGATTTGGGCCGAATCGAGCATGGGGTCCTCAGTCAGTTAGAATCAGCGATTTGTCATCCCTTGCGGGCCGGGCCGGGGCGGGCCGGCGACTCCCTTGCGGGCCGGGCTGGTTGCTCGCGCGGGCCTTGCAACCGGAGAGCACGAAGACACTAGGACTCTAAGACTCAAAGCAGATGTGGGTGGAGGAGGAAATGGAATTTTCATGTCTTCTCCCTCGCTCCTCATTCTCTCTTCGAGTCTTCGTGTCTTCGTGCTCACCCGCCACACGGCACGTGCCAGAGCCAAGCCCGGCGAACCGATCAGGCCTTGGCCACTACCACCCGGCCGATGCGCAGGGGCTGCTCGCCCTGCTCGCGTAGCACGTGCTCGGCGCGCTCCAGGTCCGCCGGGGCCAGGATCAGCACCAGGCCGATCCCCAGGTTGAAGGCGCGCTCCATCTCCGGCCGGGCCACCTGGCCGCGCTCCTGGATCAGCCGGAAGATCGCCGGCCACTCCCAGGCGTTCTCGTCCACTTGCAGGTCGCAGCCCGCGGGCAGGATGCGCCGCGTGTTGCCTTTCAGGCCGCCGCCCGTGATGTGGCTGATCCCATGCACCTCCACCTTGGCCAGCAGAGCCTGGACCGACTGCAGGTAGCTGCGGTGCACGGCCAGCAGAGTGTCCGCCAGGCAGCGCCCGTCGGCCAGCCGGTGGTCCAGCGGCAAGCGGGCCTGCTCGAACAATATGTGACGCGCCAGGCTGTAGCCATTGGTGTGCAGGCCCGTGGAGGGCAGCCCCAGCAGCTGGTCGCCGGGCCGGATGCGCGTGCCGTCCACCAGACGCGGCTTGTCCACCACGCCCACCACGGTGCCGGACATGTCGTACTCGCCCGCCGGGTAGAAGCCCGGCATCTCGGCGGTCTCGCCGCCGATAAGCGCGCAGCCGTTCTCCTCGCAGGCCTGGGCCAGGCCGCGGATCACCTCGGCGGCCGTGTCCACGTGCAGCTTGCCGGTGGCGAAGTAGTCCAGGAAGAAGAGCGGACGCGCGCCGCAGGCCAGGATGTCGTTGACGCAGTGGTTGACCAGATCCTGGCCCACTGTGTGATGCACGCCGGTCTGGAAGGCCAACTTCAGCTTCGTGCCCACGCCGTCCACGCTGGAGACCAGGACGGGCTCGGATAAGCCGGGGAAGTCGGCGCGGAAGAAGCCGCCGAACAGGCCCAGCCCGCCCAGCACGCCCGCCGTGCGCGTGCGCGCGCACCAGGGTTTGATGCGGGCCACAAGGGATTCGCCCGCGTCGATGTCGACGCCCGCCTGGCGGTAGGTACTCATGGATGCCCCGTTCTGATTCAAAAATGGCCCCAACGACGGGGCCCAGCGGACAGTAAGATAACTGAGGAGTCCGGCTTCCCCATCTCATCAAGCGGGGGCCTTACCTCAGAGGCTCAGAGGCACAGAGGCACAGCATCGAAGATTGGATTGAGTCAGAACCCGGGCCGCCTTTTGCGCCCAAGGCACTGTCTTCTCCTAAAAATCTCTGTGCCTCTGTGCCTCTGTGGTGAATTCCCAGTTCCCCAACGGTCAAGCCGGTTGGCGGTCGCGGTGGTCGCTGGTCAGGTACATGCCCTCGATGACGTCCTGATACTTCTCCAGCACATAGGAGCGCTTGATCTTCAGCGAGGGTGTCAGCTCGCCGGTCTCGATGGAGAACTCGTTTCCCAGCACGCTGAACTTGCGCACGCGCTCATAGGGTGCCAGATCCTTGCTCAGGCGCTGGATCTCCTTGTCGATGCGCTCGTAGACCTCCGGGTGGGCGGCGATCTCCTGGGTGGAGGGCGGCGGCGAGCCCTCGTGCAGGCCCAGCACATCACGCAGCAGGCCGAAGTTGGGCACGATCAGGGCGCTGACGAAGTTGCGGTGGTCGCCCACCAGCATGACCTGCTCGATGAGCGGGCTGCTCAGCAGCTGGTTCTCGATGGGCTGGGGCGCGATGTTCTTGCCGCCGGAGGTGACGATCAGGTTCTTCTTGCGGTCGGTGATGGTCAGGAAACCGTCCGCGCTGAACTGCCCGATGTCCCCCGTGTGCAGCCAGCCGTCGATCACCGTGCGCGCCGTCTCCTCGTCGCGCTGGTAGTAGCCCGGCATGATGCCCGCGCCGCGGGCCAGGATCTCGCCGTCGGGCGCCAGGACGATCTCCACTCCCGGGAAGGGCTTGCCCACGCTGCCAAAGCGCACGTTCTGCGGATAGTTGGAACAGAGCACGGGGCTGCTCTCCGTCAGGCCGTAGCCTTCGTAGATCTGCAGGCCGACGGAAAGGAAGAATTCGCCCAGGTCCCGGCGCAACGGCGCGCCACCCGAGACGGCGAAGCGCATCCGGCCGCCGGTGCGCTCGCGGATCTTGCCGAAGACCAGCCGGTCCGCCAGCCAGAGACCGGGCCGCTGGTGCGCGCCGGGCTCCTTGCCGTCCAGTACGCGCTGGGCGGCGCCGCGACCCACGCTGAGCGCCCAGTTGAAGATCGCCTGCTTGACCTTGGGTCCCTTCATGGCGTTCTCGAGGATCCGCGCGTGGATTTTCTCGAAGAGCCGCGGCACGGCGATCAGGATCGTGGGCTTGGCCACGGGCAGGTCGTCGCCCACGCTGGTGATGTCCCGGGCGTAGTAGACGGCGGCGCCCACCGAGACCGGAAAGTAATAGCCAGCCAGGCGCTCGAAGATGTGCGAGAGCGGCAGGAAGGAGAGGAAGACGTCCTGCTCGTTGATCAGATAGCGCTCCTGGGCGCCGGCGATGTTGGAGAGAATGTTGCGGTGCGTGAGCATCACGCCCTTCTGGTCGCCCGTGGTGCCCGAGGTGTAGATGTAGGTGAACACGTCCTCTGTGCGGCGGGCGCGGGCCAGTGCGCGGGCCTCGTCGGGCAGGTTGCGACGCCGCTCCTCGCCCTGCTCCTGCAGGTCCGAGAAGCTGCAGATGCCCTCCTGGCTGCGGCCCTCGCCCTCCAACTGGATGATCTTCTCCAGCGCCGGCAAGTCGTCCCGGTGCTTGAGCAGCTTGTTCAGCTGCCGGTCGTCCTCCACCACCACGGCCCGGGCGCCGGAGTCCGCCAGCACTTTGTGCACGTGGCCCGCCGGCAGGCTGGGATAGACCGGCACCACCACCAGCCCGGCGAACAGGCAGGCCATGTCCGTCAGCATCCACTCGAAGCGATTGGCGGACAGGATGGCCACCCGGTCGCCCTCCCGCAGACCGGCCTCCAGCAGCCCGGCGCAGACGATCTCCACCTGGATCAGCGTCTCGGACCACGTGCGAGTGTCGAAGCCACGCTCGGTGCGGATGCCGTAGGCCACGCACTCGGGGAAGCGCTCCACCGTCTGGAGGAACAGCTCGGGCAGGGTACCGGGCAGGGTCTGGCTCATGTTGGGTCCTGCGTTTTGAGGTCTTGTCGGGTGATCGGCGGACGAAGGGAGGCTCCTCCCGGCGCTCAATATCGAAAAGTGCGTCCAGCGTGAACACTGTTCAAACCGGCGGGCAACGGGTGCTGGAACCCCGCCCAGGCTGAACGCCCCTCAGGATCGGTCCCCGCGCTGCCGATACTGGATCCCGTCGAATGTCCACAAACCCTTGCAATCCAGTCGAAACTCA
Source organism: Acetofilamentum sp. (assembly GCA_020726405.1). Classification (GTDB taxonomy): domain Bacteria; phylum CAIWAD01; class CAIWAD01; order CAIWAD01; family CAIWAD01; genus CAIWAD01. Next base: position 5,411 of record DYSB01000075.1, read on the forward strand.
TCGGAGGCAATTCACATGAAGCTTGCTCACTTGCTGGCCCTCGGCCTGGTGGCGGGACTGACCCTGGCCGGCGGAGCCGCCGCGCGGGAGATTCGCATCGGCGCCGGCGCAGCCCCCACGGAAAACGTCCTGAAGCCCATCAAGGCGGCCTTCGAGAAGGCCACGGGCCACACGCTGACCATCCTGGCCACGGGGCCCAAGAACGCGCTGGCGGACCTCGACAAGGGGCTGGTGGAGGCCGCGGCGGCCGGCATGTCCCTGGAGGACTGGCTGGCGCTGATGAAGAAGGAGAACGTCGAGGTCGCGGATCCCGCCGGTCTGAAGGCCGTGGTCATCGGCCAGGACAGGATCCGCGTGCTGGTCCACAAGGACAATCCCGTCAAGACCCTCAGCCGCGAGCAGCTCAAGGGCCTGTTCACGGGCAGCCTGGACAACTGGCAGGCGGTGGGCGGTGCGGACGCGCCGGTGATCGTGGTCTGGGGCACGCTGATCCCGGGCACCAACAGCCTGTTCCAGAAGAACATCCTCGAGGGCGCCACCCCGGGCGGGAACCTGCTGGAGGCCACCACGGCCGAGGACGTGCGCCAGATCGTCGCCTCCAACCCCGAGGCCATCGGCATCGGTCCGCTGGCGATCCTTGACGCCAGCGTGGCCTCCCCCGGCACGCCCGAAGTGGCGCGCCCGATCACGCTGCTCAGCCGTGGCAACCCGTCGCCCGAATTGCAGCAGCTGCTGGACTTCATCGCCAAGGAAGGGCAGGCCCTGATCCGCCAGTAGGGCGTCCGCTGATCCCGGGGAGGAACTCATGACCATCAAGCGCAAGCTGACCCTGAACATCGCCATCGTGCTGGGCACCATCTGCTGCGTGGCGGCGGCCGGCGTGATCGGCATGAGCCAGGTGCGCAGCCGCCTGTTCGATCTGACGGAACGCAGCACGCCCTTCCAGCTGCGCACCACCGAGTCCCAGCGGGCCACCCAGCTGGCCATCGGTGAACTGGACCGGCTGGGCCGCGCGCGCACACGCCACGAGTACCGGCAGGCCGGGCTGGCGGCCCGCCAGGCGCTGCATGAGGCGGACTCTGCCGCCCAGGCGCTGGCCGCGCTGACGGGCGGCGCCGATGACGGAGGTTCCGCCGAGCTGGGCGGACTGGCGCGCGAGATCCTCCAGGTCACGGACTCCCGTCTGGCCGCCGACAGCGCGGCCGGCGTGGCCAGCCGGCAGATCGCCGCCCAGTTCGCCGAGCTGGACCGCCACGTGGGGGCGCTGGACGCGGGCGTGCGCCAGATGCAGAAGACCCAGCAGGCCACTTTCGGGGCGGCCTCCGCCGGCGTGGAACGTAGCACGCGCCAGCTGCGCGCAGTGGACCAGTTGAAGGGCCAGCTGCTGGAATTGCAGTTGGCCGTGCTGGACCTGCAGGCCGTGCAGGCCAAGTCCGCCGTGACCATTGCCCGGGCCCGGATCAATTCCCAGATCAACAAGATCAACCAGAACGAGGTGCTGGGGAGCGACCGCTCCATCGCCGCGGGCACCACGGCCTACCTGGAAGAAGTGGGCGCGCTGGTCCAGGCCAAGCAGGCCGCCGCCGAGACGACCGGGCCCGAGGCGGGCGCCCAGCTGGCGGAGATCAACACGCGGCTGAAGGAGACCTTCGCCGTGCTCCATCTGGCCATCGCCGAAGCCGGCCAGACGGCCTCCCAGCGCAGCGGCCAGGAGCAGGAGCGCCAGACGGCCGTGGTGGGCCAGTCCACGCTGGCCAGCTCCGTCCTGCTCCAGGCCTCGGAACTCGTGGCGCTGGGCCTGACCATCCAGACAGAGGCCACACGCCTGATCACGGTGCGCCGCGCGGGCGAGGTGGACAGCCTGGAGACGCGGCTGGCCGCGGCCTTCACCCGCGGGCAGGCCGCCTCGCGCGCCCTGGGCGGGCTGCTGGGCAAGCTGGATGCCCGCGCGGAACGCCGATTGCTGGAATCCGCCCGCGGACTGCTGGAGGCCAGCCGCGAGCGGCTGTTCGCCGCCGAGGGCGTGATCGCGCTGATCCGGCGCCAGCTTAGCATGGGCGAACAGGCCGCCCAGGCCTCCGAGCGGCTGCGCCAGCTGGTGGCGCGCCAGGCCGCCCAGGGCCGGGAGACGCTGAGCAGTGCGCGCGGCGAGCAGGAAAAGGCCATCGGAACGGTGAACCGGATGGTGCGCCTGAGCCTGATCCTGATCCTCAGCATCAGCGCCGGGGCGCTGATCTTCGGCGTGCTCTTCGGCACCTGGGTCTACCGCTCCATCGCCCGCACCCTGGGCCAGGTGGAAGAGACCATCGGCGAGGTGGAGCGCAGCTCCGATCTGTCCATCCGCGCGCCGGTGGAGGGCGCGGACGAGGTGGGACGGATGGCCACGGCCTTCAACGCGCTGCTGGAGAACCAGCAGCAGGCGCTGGGGGCGGTGAACCGCGTGATGGCCGCGCTGGCCGAAGGGGAGTTTGGACAGCGGGTCACGACGGAACTGCGGGGCGACCTGGCCCGGCTCACCGCGGCCGTGAACGCCAGCGCGGGCCGGATCCAGCTGCTGCTGGGCGACGCCGTCGAGGTGGTGGGCGCGCTGGCGCACGGCGATCTGAGCCGGCGCGTGACCGTGGAGGGCCGCGGCGAGCTGGCCCAGCTCAAGGACCACCTCAATGCCTCACTGGAGGCCCTGGGCCAGACCCTGACCCGGCTGCACGCCAACGCCGGGCACGTGGCGCTGGCCTCGCGCGAGACCTCCACGGCGGTGGGCCAGATCAGCTCCGACGTGCAGATGCAGACGCGCCACATCGGCGAGGTGAGCGAGGCCGTGCGCCGGGCGGCGGACAGCGCGGGCCACATCGCCCAACACACCAGCGACGCCAGCGCCACCTCACGCCGGGCCGTGGAGCGCGTCCACGCCGGCAAGGAGCGGATGGCCCGGCTGGTGGAGGTGGTCCAGCACATGGCGGACAGCTCGGTCCAGATCAGCGGGATCTCGGACTCCATCGGCAAGATCGCCGCCCAGACGCGGCTGCTGGCCCTCAACGCGACCATCGAAGCAGCCCGGGCCGGGGAGGCGGGGTTGGGCTTCGCCGTGGTGGCGGACGAAGTGGGAATCCTGGCGGGCACCAGCTCCACCAGCTCGGGGGAGATCGCCCGGCTGGTCCAGGAGGCCGCCGCGGAGGCCGGGCAGGCGGTGGAGGCCGTGCACGAGGTCAGCCGCATGCTGGACGAGATCCGGGCCGGCTCCGAGGAGGCGGACGCCATGCTGGGCCGGGTCTCCCAGGCCCTGGCGGACCAGCGCCTGGCCATCGACGGGATCGAGCTCAGCGTCCTGAGCCTGAGCTCCATCGCCGAGAACAACGCCGGCTCCGCCGAGGAGATCGCCGTCACCATGGCCGAGCTGGCCACCCTGGCCGAGGCCACGCGCACGGAGGTCGAGCAGTTCCGCCTGGCCTAAAGGCCGACGATCAGCGCGGGTGGGCGGCGGCGGGCCGCTGGTCCAGCTCCAGGCCCTGGCGCTGCATCAGGGCCGAGGCTACGAAGAGCAGGCCGGCGGCGATCCAGAAGGCCGCCGTCCAACCCATGGTTTGCATGATCAACAAGCCCAGCAGCGGCCCCAGCAGTCCGCGGAAGCCCGTCAGGGTGACGTGGATGCCCTGGTAGAGCGCACCGTCCTCATCCCCCGCGAACACCAGGCTGGACATGGACCAAGCCACGGCCACGCCGCTCATGGCCATCCCCTGGAAGAGGAAGGCCAAATAGAAGGGGTAGAGGCGGATCCCTTCAGGCAGCCAGATGCAGCTGCTGAGCAACAGGGGAAAGAAGGCCAGCAGCAGGAAGACCCGGGCGCAGAACTTGGCCGGGTTGTAGCGGTCGTGCAGGAAGCCCATCAAGGGCAGGGTGAGCGCGCCGCCCAGCCGCAACAGGGCCAGTTGGCCCACGCTGATCTGCGTGTAGCTCAGGCCCAGCCCCTCCACCAGGTAGCTGGGCTGCACGGTGGAGATGATGAAGAAGGCCAGTCCGTAGATCATGAATTGGCCCTCCCAGCGGGCGAAATCCCGGTTGCGGTCCAGCACGTCGCGCATGCGCTGGATGGGCTGGGCCAGCTGGTGCCAGGTGGGGATGCGGCCCATCCACTCCGGGCTGGAGAGCGCCGGCCGCTGGTAGGCCGCCGTGGGATTGGTCGGGATGCGGTGCCAGATCAGTCGGTCCACCACACCGAATCCGGCGGCGGCCAGGAAGAGCCAGCGCCAGTTGTCCGGCGCGGCGTCGAGGAAGCGCCCCACCGGCCAGGAAGCCAGCAGGATCATCCCGGCGGAGGCGGCGGCCAATCGGCTGTAGATCCGGCTGCGCCGATTGGCGGGATAGTTGACCTGCATGACGCGGTTGCGCAGCGGGATGGTCAGCGAATTGCCCAACTCGTAGAGCAGCAGCAGGGCCAGGAAGACGGGCATGCTGCCGTAGACGGCCATCAGCGCGAGGGGCAACACGCCGAAGGCCGCGGCCAGCAGGAAGAGGCGCCGCCAACGCGCAACCAGCCGGATCAACTCGGCCCAGTAGACGCTGAGCAGGAAGCAGAGCGGGGCGGTCATCATCAACAGGGTGATCTGCCAATCCGTGGCCGCCAGGCTCTTCTTGGCGATGGTGGAGCCGAATTGCATGCCCGTCTGGAGCAGGCTTTCGAAGCCGATGGCCAGCCACTGCAGGCGCAGGGTGCGCCGGGCCAGCTCGCTTGGGTGGGAATCGGACATGCGGCGCTCGCTGCTGAATCATCCAGGTCGCAAGGTCGCAATCGCCGGCAGCTTGTGCCGAGGGCGAGTGGCGGACCGTGCCGCCAACGCTCCATTCCACGCCATCTCCCACAGAAGTTCCCTAGCTGCCCAACCGATAGCCACAGTGAAACATGCGGGAGAGGACATGTTTGGGATACCGGAATTCGGAAGCATGCTGCGCCGCCTGGCTCTTGCCTTGGGCGTATTCGGTCTGGTACTGCTGCTGTTTCACGTCTATGCCTCCTCCCAAGACGCCCATCGCAGCGAGAGCCTTTCCATGGCCACGCGGATCACGGCGGAACAGGTGGTGCTGCGTATCCAGGCCGGAACAGAGGCGCGGCTGGAGCGCCTGCGTGAGCTGGCCTCCCTGCCCGCCACACGCCAGGGCGACCGCGCGGCCTTTGAACTGGCTGCCAATGGCATCCTCAAGCAGTTTCCCGACTTCCAGGCCATCTACTGGGTGGACCGCGACCAAGTCATCCGCACCGTGGTGCCGCTGGCCGGCAACGAGGGCGCGCTGGACCGCGACCTGCACAAGCACCCCGATCCCAGCGTCACCCTGGCCATCAGCCGGGCGCTGGAAGACGGCGAGATCCACCGCTCCCAGGTCATCCACCTGCTGCAGGGCGGGCGCGGCTTCGCCTGCTACCTCGCGGTGCGGGACGGGTCCGGCGAGCTGCTGGGCCTGGTCAATGGCGTGTTCCGCACAGAACGGCTGATCGACGCCTGCCTGCCCGAGGAGAGCCTGCGCCGCCAGTACAACCTCTCGCTGTTCACGGACACGCGCGTCGTGGCCTATGAGTGTCACCGCGACCGCGTACTGACCCAGGACGTGAAGCCCGCCCGGCTGCCCCTCAGCCTGGTGGATCCCGGTTGGTCCTTCCAAATGGTGCCCACCAAGGCGCACCTCAAAGCCCTGACCAGCCCGCTGGACAGCCTGCTGCCCTGGATCGGCGCCCTGCTCTCGCTGCTGGCCGGCTGGCTGACCTGGTTCTTGCACAAGTGGCGGCAGGAAATCCGCACGGGCGAACAGCGTTACCGCGAACTCTTCCAGAGCTCGCTGGACGGCGTGTTCATCCTGGACCGCCACGATCGGCTGATGGACGCCAACGGCTCGGCCTTGGCGATGTTCGGTTACAGCCGGGGTGAAGTGCTGGGCATGCCCATCACGCGCCTCAGTTTCAACCGCGAGCGGCTGAAGGAACTGCACAAGGTTCTGGTGAGCGAAGGCGCCATCAGCAAGCGCGAAGTGCTGTTCCGGCGCCGGGACAACCAGGAGCTGCGCTGCCTGCTCAGCGCCTCCGTGCGCCTGACGCCCGAGGGTGTTTTCGACGGCGTGATGGGTTTCATCAGCGACATCTCCGAGCCCACGCGGATCCGCGAACAGCTGCGCCAGGCCCAGAAAATGGAAGCCATCGGACATCTGGCCGGGGGCGTGGCCCACGATTTCAACAACCTGCTCACGGTGATCTCGGGCAACGCCGAGCTGGCCACGCTGCAGTTGGGGGACGACAACCCGGCACGCGTGGAGCTGAAGGAGATTCGCTCCACCGCCGGACGGGCGGCCAATTTGACGCGCCAACTGTTGGCCTTCAGCCGCAAGCAGGTGATCCGGCCGCGCCTGCTCAACGCCAACGACACGCTGCACGACATGGAGCGCATGCTCAAGCGGATCATCGGCGAGACCATCGAACTGCGCACCGACTTGCACCCGGAGGCCTGGACCGTCAAGGTGGACCTGGCCCAGCTCGAACAGGTGATCGTCAACCTGGTGGTGAACGCGCGGGACGCCATGGAGCGCGGCGGCCAGCTGCTGGTGCGCACGCTCAACGACCGGGTGGAGTCCGCCAGCCCCGGCCACGACCTGGCTCCCGGCGAGTATCTGGTGATCGAGGTGAGCGACACGGGCTGCGGCATGCCCGCCGAGGTGGTCGAGCACATCTTCGAGCCCTTCTACACCACCAAGCCCGAGGGCGTGGGCACGGGCTTGGGCTTGGCCACAGTCTACGGCATCGTCAAGCAGAGCGGCGGGCACATCGAGGTGGAGAGCCGACCGGGCCACGGCACGCTGTTCCGGATCTGCCTGCCCCGCCAGGCGGGGGACGCCCTGGAGACGCGCCACGTGCTGCCCGCGGCCCTGCAACGCGGCACGGAGACCCTACTGGTGGTGGAGGACGATCCAGCTGTGCGGCGGATGACCGTGGACAGCCTCAAGCGCCAGGGCTACACGGTGCACGAGGCGGGCAACGGGCGCATCGCCCTGGACCTGGTCCGCCGGCTGGGCTCGGACATCGATCTGGTGGTGAGCGACGTGGTGATGCCCGAAATGGGCGGCGTGGAGTTCGTCAGCGAGCTGCGCCAGTTCTTGCCGCACATGCCCGTGCTCTTTCTGAGCGGCTACTCCGAGGAAGCGATCCGGCGCCAGGGCGAGCTGCAGGGCGACGCCCGCCTGCTCCAGAAGCCCTTCGACCTGCACGACCTGCACAGCCAGGTGCGCGAGCTGCTCACTCAGGGGGCCTGAAAATCGTCTTCCGCCGCGACCCGCTCGCGGCCTCCGCCGCGGCCCGCTCCCGGGCCAGCTGGGCCAGGCGGGCCAGGGGCGGCTTGAGCTGGTCCGTCAGCTCCGCCGGCCAGGGCCAGACTCGGACGGGGAGCATGTGGCGAGGCAGCTGCCCGGCCAGCCGTTGCCCCAGAACCGCCACCGAGGGCGGCGGGCCGCCCTTCCAATCCACGAAGGCCACGGGACGCTCCCCCAGCCGTGTGTCCGCTAGCGCCACCACGGCCACGCGCCGCACTTCGGGCAGGGCTGCCAGGGCATCCTCCACGCGCTCCGCCGGAATTTTCTCCCCACCCGAGATCAGCA
>DYSB01000076.1 GCA_020726405.1 Acetofilamentum sp.
AAACGCCGGCCAGCGGAAGGCCACCGCGAGGTGGCCTGACTCTGGCCGTTGAGAAGAGCGCCTTTTTAGCACCACCTTTCTGGCGCAAGCAGAAAGGTGGTAAACAAGGCTACCGGTACTCTCCGGGTTGACAGGCGAGAGGTCTGGATCCCCCTGACAAGCCGGGGGATGACGGTGTGGTGGCGCGTAGAGGAGCAGGCATGCGAGCCGATCCATTCGAGCGATTGTGGACCCACGACCAGGAATTGCGCGAGCGGCTCCAGTTCGACGCCCCCGGACTGAGCCTGTGCGGCGTTGACGAGGCTGGCCGCGGCCCCCTGGCCGGTCCCGTGGTGGCCGGTGCTGTGATCCTGCCCACCGACTGCCGCCTGCCCGGCCTGAACGACAGCAAGCAGCTCAAGGCGGAGACGCGTGCCTTTCTGGAGGTGGAAATCCAGCGCCAGGCCCTGGCCTGGGCCACGGGCCGCGTGGAGGTGGAGGAGATCGACCGACTGGGCATCCTGCACGCCACCTTTCTGGCCATGGCGCGCGCCGTGGCCGGGCTGAGCCGGGAGCCCGGCTACCTGCTGGTGGACGGCCGGGACTTCCCCTTTCCGGGCCGGCGCGGCCGGGCTCTGGTGAAGGGCGATGGGCTTAGCGCTTGCGTGGCCGCCGCGGGGATCCTGGCCAAGGTGGAGCGCGACGGCGAGCTGCTGCGCCTGGACGCCGAGCATCCGGGCTGGGGTTTCGCGCAGCACAAGGGCTACGGCACGGCGGCGCACCTGGCCTTACTCCGGGAACGAGGCCGCCTGCCGATCCACCGGCGCAGTTTCCGGCTACCCTGGGAAAAAGCCGGCGCACTCCTGCCGCCGGCTTGATCCGGCCCTGTGCGCATGTTTGCTTGTCAAGGCGCCAACAGGTCGCTGCGGCCGGCGGCCCACGGCCCACGGTGCTTGCCCGCGGCTCCGCATCCCCTTCAGCCTGCAGCCCGGAGGATTCATGACCCGCCATCTGCCCCCCCTGGGACTCATCCTGTTCGTGGTCACCCTGTGTCACGCCCAATTGCCGGTGGAGACCGGGGTCTTCCGCAACTTCATGGGCGGCGTGGAACCCGCCTGCGACTATGACAACTGGATCAGCCACATCTCCGAGGGCATTGCCCGGCCGGGCTACAACGCCTACGCGCCCTCGGCCCTGGATCCCCAGACCAACGGTTTCGGCACTTTCGAGGTACTGGAGGACGACGCCCACGGCAACGCCCTGCTCTCCCTTTTCGCCGATCTGGCGGACAGCCTGCTGCGCGACCGCGGCGAAGGCGCCCTGGCGCGCATGCTGCAGGTGCCGGACCTGGATTACGACCTGCTGCGTTTCCAGGACTCGGAGAGCGGCGGCAGCTTCTACGTGCTGCGCGAGCAGCTGGACACCAGCTATGTGGACCTGAACAACACCGGCACGGCGGACGACGTGACGGGTTCCTTCCGCCATGGGTGGGGCCTCTTCGTCTTCAACCCGCTGGCGGCCCGGCCGCGCTGGGTGGTGGAGGCCCCCCATCCCAACGACGACTACCCCAGTTCCTATCTGGCCACGGATCTTTTCCTGGACCACGGGGCCGGCGTCCTGATGGTGAACGGCGCGGGCCGCGAAGTGGCCTACACGGGCAACCCGGGAGCCTACACCAACTCGGCCTCGCTCTCGGATCCGTCGCGCAACTGCCTGACGCCTTTCGCCGTGATCCACGAGCGCTGCGTGAACTATTGGCGCGAGCAAGGTTCGCTGGAGCGCACGCTGCAGGTCCACAGCTACGACGACGCGGCCCACCGCGACTTGAAGAGCACCGTGCTCTCCGGCGGGCGCACGCGCCGGCTGAACTTCGCCCCGCTCTACGACACGGGCAACGGGCCCACCGGTCTGCTCAACATCCTGAGCGATCCTGTCCACGCGGCCAACTCCCTGGGCTTCACACACAGCGCGGTCAGCCTGCTCAGCTACATCGCCACCCAGTCCCAGAACGAGATCCGCGTGGATGGCGGGACGGCCGGGCAGGAGATCTGGCTGACCATTTCGCCCGATCTCTGGGGCTTCCCCAACAGCTGCCAGGAGGCGGATTCCCACCCGGCGGGCTATCCCGACTGCCACGCCGGCGAGGATTGGGTGCACGTGGAGATGGACGAGCTGCCCACCATCTCGCACACGGCGGGCATGTCCTTCTGGTACGACACCAGCAGCGGCACGCCGGTGGGCTGGGACAACTTCGGCCACAGCACGGACTACTTCCAGCCGCTCTTCCTGGCCCTGGCGGAGGCCGAGGACAGCCTGGCCGCCAACCGGCCCACCCCGGCGCCCACGGATCCCGCCAACTTGTCGGTGACCGGCGTGGACGTGGACGCGGTGGACCTGGCCTGGACGCCCACCTGGTCCAGCAACTTCGAGAGCTACGAGATCCTGGCGGATCCCTCGGGAACCATCACGCCCCAGGCCCGCCTGTTCACGGCTGCGGACCTGGACCTGCTCTGCTGGGCGCCGCTCAAGGCCGTGCGTGTCAGCGGCCTGGACTACCGGGTCAACCACGCTTTCCTGCTGCGGGGTCTGGACCAGGAGGGCCGCCGCACGGCCTGGACGGACACGGTTTACGGCGCGCCCGACGACCTGCATCCGCCCCTGCTGCTGGCGCGCTACCCCACCGGGCACACGCGCTACTGGGTGCCGCCGAACGGCGGCTCCATCCAGGTGCGCGTGCGCGACGTCCACCACCAGGTGGACCTCTCCAGCCTGGACGTGCGCGTGGACCAGAACAACAACGGTCTCTACGGCACGGGGGAAGGCTGGCAGGATCTGGGCCTGAGCGGCGTCTCGCACGATACCACGCTCACAGTGACGCTGGCGGTGACGGGCACGGGCATCAAGCGCCTGGAGTTCCACGTCAGCGACGATCAGCACGGCGAGATTCTGGGCTGCTCGGGCAGTGAGGATGATTGCGGAATCACGGATGACTGGCGGATCGGCGTGGACGGCACGGCGCCCGCGGCCTTCAACGGCCCCAATCTGGCGGCCCTGACCAGCTCGGGCGGAATCACGCTCTCCTGGCCCAATCAGCACCCGGATTCCACGTTTTACACCTTCGAGCTGGCCTTGGCCTCCCATGCCATCAGTCAGGTGGAAGAGGGCGAGCTGCGCTTCACGCGCGTTCACTACTCGAACCTGGGCCAGGCGGCCTCGACGGGCCTGACCCTGCCCCAGCAGCCCTGGATCGGCGACAGTGTCTGGGTGCTGGCGCGGATCGTGGACGCCGCGGGCAACGTCGGCGTGCCCGGCCCGCCGCTGGTCTTCCGCTACTGGGGCGGCACCTGGGTGAACACCGAACTGGTGGCCCAGGTGGGCCTGCCGCTGGTGGGCCTGAGCTGGAACACCAGCCTCAGCCTGACCAACTGGTACGTGGCGGGCTGGTGGGTGCACACGCTTAGCCAGCCCGACCAGACCCCGGACGAGTCCACGCGCCTGCTCTACACCCAAACGCCCGCGCTGCAGTTGAACATCGGCCCCTACCAGCCCCGGCGTTTCCTGAGCGTCACCACGGACATCCAGCGCAGTGCGCTCCGGGCGGAGGGCGGGGGATTGGCCATTCCGGACGATGGGTTCCAGCCCTTGCCGCTGAAGCTGAGCGCCGAACTGCGGCTGGGCCCCGTGCAGGATCCGGAGCTGGTGCTGCCTGAAGATCTGCGCTGAGACGGCGGGTCGGGCGGTTGAGCGATCCGATTGTGAATCAGACGATTTGACTGGAACGGGGACGGAGCGGGCCGGCCGGGCGCGACTGGATCCACGCGGGAGCTTGCATCTTTCCTCGTCGAACCCTACTCTTGCAGGCCCCTTTGTGTGGACTCCGTGAGTCCGTACGGCGCTTTGCGCGGGGCGAAACCGACTAGCGGAGGACGAGGACATGGCAAAAGTACAGAAGTTCGTGGCCAAAGAATCGGCCCACGACCGCCCGGTCTTGAAAGTCACGATGGAGCGGACCGAGAAGGGCACCTTCAAGGTCAAGAAGGAAATCGTCTACGTGACCAAGGACACCGAGAAGGAGATCCTGGGCTAGGTCCAGGTCCTGCGAATTGTCTCTTCCGGGCCTGGCGACAGGCCCTTTTTCGTTTGGTCCGCTCCGGGGGGGACGACGACCACAGAGGCACAGAGGCACAGTTTTTAGATATCTGGTTTGGACGGCGCTCCGTGCCTCGGCGACCATGTGATGAACTCGACCGGCTGAGATCAGCTGGACACCACCAGAAAGAGACAGGAATCCAGGAAGTCAGAGCTCAAATCTCCTGCTCAGCTGTGCCTCTGTGTCTCTGTGTTTCAAGCGCCTTACCCGGGCGCAAAGGCGAAGGATAACCATGTCGAACAAACGCTTCATCCTGCTTGTCCTGGACGGCGTGGGCGTGGGCGAACTGCCCGACGCAGCGGCCTTCGGCGACGCGGGGCACAACACCCTGGGCAACCTGGCCCGCCAGCAGGGCGGATTGGCGCTGCCCCACCTGCAGGGGCTGGGGCTGGGCTGCGTGCTGGACCTGCCCGGCGTGCCGCCCGCAGCCGCGCCCCGAGCCGCCTGGGGCCGGATGGCCGAGAAGTCCCAGGGCAAGGACTCCACCCTGGGCCACTGGGAGCTGGTGGGTCTGGTGACTCCCGTGGCGCTGCCCACCTACCCGCAGGGCTTTCCGGACGAGCTGGTGGCCGCCTGGCTGCAGGCCGCGCGCCTGCCCGGTGTGCTGGGCAACTGCGTGGCCTCGGGCACAGAAATCATCGAGCGCCTTGGCGACGAACACGTGGCCACGGGCAAGCCCATCCTCTACACCAGCGCGGATAGCGTCTTCCAGGTGGCCGCCCACGAGGAGCATTTCGGCCTGGAGCGCTTGTGCGAGATCTGCCGGAGCGCACGCGAGCTGCTGAGCGGCCCGCACGCCGTGGCCCGAGTGATCGCCCGGCCTTTCAGCGGACCCGCGGGAGCCTACCAGCGCACGTCCAACCGCAGGGACTTCAGCCTGCCACCCTGGGCGCCCACGGCCCTGGACGGGGCGGCGGCGGCGGGTGTGGAGGTGGTCTCCATCGGCAAAATCCGCGATCTGTTCGCTGGCGTGGGGATCGAGCGCGCCTTGCCCAGCAAGAACAACATGCAGGGTCTGGATATGCTGGAGCGCGTGCTGGACGAACCCGCCAGCGGCCGCGACCAGCTGATCCTGCTCAACCTGGTGGACTTCGACATGCTCTGGGGCCACCGGCTGGATCCCGTCGGCTTCCGGGGCGGGCTGGAGGCCTTCGACCGGCGCCTGCCCGACCTGCTGGCGCGTCTGGGCGAACGCGACCTGCTGGTGATCACGGCGGATCACGGCAACGACCCCACCAGCGGCAGCACGGACCACAGCCGCGAGTTCGTCCCGCTGCTGGCCTATCGGGCCGGGCGGGTCGGGCGCCCGCTGGGCACGCGGGCCAGTTTCACCGACGTGGGCGCCACGCTGCTGGACTGGTTCGGGCTGGCGCCAGTGGGGCCCGGCCGTTCCTTTCTGTCGGAGCTGGACGCCCGCTGAGAGCCATGCGCCGGAAACGGACACGGAGTCCACGAAGGGAGCGAAGACCGGGAAGTCAGAGCAGAGCAGGTAGTGGATGGATCCGACCGCGGAAGGCCAGCTCAATTCATTTCGATCCTTCGTGCTCCTTCCCGCCCTTCGTGACCTTCGTGTCCGGTTGTGATTCCCCCCGCAGCTTGCAGGCCCGTGCCCGCAGTGGCACATTCATGCAACCCAACTCTGGAGAAGCCCCATGTCCATCGGCCCCGTCTCGGCCTACGTGCGCCACCATTACCGCCACTTCAACGCCGCCGCGCTGATCGATGCCGCCGACGGCTACACGGCCCACCTGGAACAGGGCGGCAAGATGCTGGTCTCGCTGGCCGGCGCCATGAGCACGGCGGAGCTGGGTCTGAGCCTGGCCCAGATGATCCGCCAGGGCAAGGTGGACATCATCTCCTGCACCGGGGCCAACCTGGAGGAGGACCTGTTCAATCTGGTGGCGCATCAGCACTACGTCCGGGTGCCGCACTACCGCCAGCTCAGCCCGGCCGAGGAGCAGGCCCTGCTGGAGCGCCACCTGAACCGGGTCACCGACACGTGCATCCCGGAGGAAGAGGCCATCCGCGTGCTGGAGCGCGCCGTGCTGGAGGAGTGGCAGGCCGCGGACCGCTCCGGCGCCAGTTGTTTCCCCCACGAATTCATGTACCGACTGATCCGCTCCGGCGTGCTCAAGGACAAGTACCAGATCGACGAGCAGGACTCGTGGCTGGTGGCGGCCTGCGAGCGCGACCTGCCGATCATCGTGCCCGGCTGGGAGGACAGCACTCTGGGCAACATCTACACGGCCCATTGCATGAAGGGCGACGTGCAGCGCGTGCACACCGTGCGCACGGGCATCGAGTACATGGCCCTCCTGGCCGATTGGTACCGCAAGACGGCCTACCAGAGCCCGGTGGGCTTTTTCCAGATCGGCGGCGGCATCGCCGGCGACTTCCCGATCTGCGTCGTGCCCATGTTGGAGCAGGACATGGAGGAGCAGAACACTCCGCTCTGGGGCTACTTCTGCCAGATCAGCGACTCCACCACCAGCTACGGCAGCTATTCCGGCGCCGTGCCCAATGAGAAGATCACCTGGGGCAAACTGGGCCAGGACACGCCGCGCTTCATCGTGGAATCCGACGCCACCATCGTGGCGCCGCTGATCTTCGCCCTGGTCCTCAACCAGTAGGAGGCTCCATGCAGTTGGGACGGGTCGTCGGCACGGTCTGGGCCACGCGCAAGGACCCCAAACTGACCGGCTTGAAATTCCTGATGGTGCGCCACCTGGACTTCGACTATCGCGAGAAGGACGCCCACACCGTGGCCGTGGACAGCGTGGGCGCCGGCGTGGGTGAGGTGGTCCTGCTGGTGGCCGGCTCCAGCGCGCGCCTGACCGAGCAGACGGACGGCACGCCCGTGGACACGGTGATCATGGCCATCGTGGACAAGGTGGAGTTGGACCCGGCGGCGCTGGCGGCGGGCACGCCATGAACCTGGCGCGGGTGGTGGGCAAGGTCTGGGCCACGCGCAAGGCGCCCGGGCTGGAGCAGGCGACCCTGCTGGTGATCCAGCCGGTGGACGGCGACCTGCGGCCCGATGGCGCGCGCTTGGCCGCCGTGGACCTGCGTGGCTCAGCGCCCGGACAGATCGTCTATTACGTGGGATCCAAGGAGGCGGCGCTGCCACTGCCGGCCAAACTGAGTCCGGTGGATGCCTGCATTGTGGGAATCGTGGATCACGTGGACCGGTAGGGATCAGGCCGGAATCAGGCCGGAATCAGGCCAGGGTTTTGACCAGCACCACGCGCGTCCCCAGGGCGCCGGTCTCGAAGCGCACGTCGTCCATCAGGTGGCGGATGATCAGCAGGCCGCGGCCGGAATTGTCCAGCAGGTGCTCGGGTTCGGTGGGATCGGGTGGAGGGACGGGCAAGCCCAGGCCGTGGTCCGTGACCGCCAGCAGCAATTGACGCACGGCCCCGTGGACGGTGACCCGGGCTTCCAGGCGCACCTCCAGCTCCGGCCGCTGCTGGTTGCCGTGGAGAATGGCGTTGTTGGCCGCCTCGGTCCCGGCGATGATCAGGTCCCCGGTGAAGTCTTCGGACAGGCCCAGCTCCAGGGCAAGCTCGGTGAGGAAGGCCTCCACCTGATCGATGGCCGCCGGATCCGAGGGAATGGTCAGGCTACGCTCCATGGGCGCAACCTACTATTCTTCCGCTGGGCGGAACAGCTTCACGGAACAGGAAAAAACGGAGGTGAGGGATGCGTTTCCACGGCGGTTTACTTCTACTGACCGGCGCGCTCCTGCTGCCGGCGAGCGCAACCCGGGCCCAGGAATCCACGGACGGACACGCGGAAGCTTGGCTGAAAGCCCACCTGGAGAGTATCCAGCGTGCCCTGGCCGCCCGGCCGGGCGAGCGCGTGGACGCTCGCTATGATTTGGGGCGCGTGGACCTCCAGTTGACCCCCAGCCTGAGCACGGCCTCCCTCGCGGGCGTCGCCACTCTGTGCGTGCGCAGCCTGCAGGATGGCCTGGCGGACCTGGATTTCGACCTGCACGACAACCTGGCGGTGAGCGCCGTGGATGGCGCGCTCTCGTTTAGCCACGGCGGCAACGTGTTGCACTGCGTGCTGCCCGCGCCGCTGGCTCTGGGCGCCGAAACCTGCTTGACCGTCCACTATGCGGGCGACCCGGCATCCACGGGGTTCGGCAGCTACCAACTGGCCCTGCACGCGGGCGTGCCCATTGTCAGCACGCTCTCCGAACCCAACGGCGCGCCCTCCTGGTGGCCCACCAAGGATGACCCCTCCGACAAAGCGGACTCGGCCGACGTGCGGATCACCGTGCCGCTGGGACAGGTGGCCACCTCCAACGGCCGGCTGCTCTCCGCCGACACCACGGGCGCCCTGGTGACCTGGCACTGGCGCGAGCGCCATCCCATCGCCACCTATCTGGTCTGCATGAGCGTCACCAACTATCAATTGATCAGCGACGAGTACACGGCCCTGGACGGCAGCCCCATGCCGGTCGACCACTACATCTGGCCCGAGGACCACGCCGACGCGCTGATCGACTTCAACGTGACCGTGCCGATGATCGGCTTCTACGCCACCACCTTCGGCGAATATCCCTTTGTGGACGAGAAGTACGGGCACAGCGAATTCACCTGGGGCGGCGCGATGGAGCACCAGTGCAACACGAGCTACGGCTCCACGCTGCTGCGCGGCGACCACGCCTACGACTACATCGTGGCCCACGAACTGGCCCACCAATGGTTCGGGGACAAGGTGACCTGCGCGGCCTGGGAGGATATCTGGCTGAACGAGGGCTTCGCCACTTACAGCGAGGCGCTCTGGATGGAGCATCTGGGCGGGCACGCGGCCCTGGTCCAGCACATGACCGGGCGCTGCTACGTCACCGATCCCAGCGGACCGATCTACGATCCGCCCAGCACGTTCAACTCCAACACGGTCTACCGCAAGGGCGCCTGGCTGCTGCACATGCTGCGCGGCCAAGTGGGGGACAGTGCCTTCTTCGCCCTGATGAACGGCTGGACCGCCGGGCCTTTCGCCTACGGCTCGGCCCACGTGGCGGACTTCACGGCCCACGCGGCCCAGTACACGCCGCGCGACCTGACGGGGCTCTGGAACGGCTACCTCTTTGGCCTGAATCGGCCCAGTTATCGGACGGACTGGCGCTCGCGGAGCGTGGGCGGGCTGCCCGTGACCGAACTGCGCGTGCAGCAGATCCAGGCCGAGGCGCCCTTCGACCTTTGGCTGCCCTGGCGGATCAACGTCGGCACCCTGCGCAGCGAGTGGGTGCGCAATCGCCTGCGCCTGCAAGGCCACGTGGTGGTGACGGGCACGGCGCCCAGCGCGGCCAGCGTGGATCCCGACGACTGGCTGCTGGAGACGCACGCCACCGGCAACCTGAGCGGCCTGTTGCGGCATCTGGCCCTGCGCGTCCAAGCCCCCGACGGCTCCTTCCCCGGCGCGGGCGGGCTGCGCGCCCGCTGCGGCACCAGTCCGGGCGGCGGTGCCTGGGTGGATGGCCTGGCTGAGGGCGTGGTGGCTCTGGAGCTGGGCGAACTGGCGCCGGACTGGAGCGCGGGCGACAGCCTCTGGATCGAGGTGGAGAGCGCGGGCGGCATGGCGGGCCGGCTGGCCTTCGGTCTGGCGCCCAGCAGCGCGGACTGGCAGGACCTGGGCCTGCGGCAGCTCCAGGCCCTGGCGCCGCCCCAGCTCACAATCAGCCTGCAGTCCGGCGGCGTGCTGCTGGAGTGGACGGCCCAGCCCGGGGCGAGTGCCTACCGGGTGGAGGCTGCCGGCACGCCCTGGAGCGGAGACTGGCTGCCCGTGGGCGAGACCGTGGAGTTGAGCCTGGCTCTGCCGGCGGGCGGGGACGAACGGCGCTGCCTGCGCGTGGTGGCCCTCTACTGAGCCCGTTGTAACCAAGACAGGATGCCCTTTTGATCGCTCTGCACCAGCTGGCTGTGCGCTTTCCCGACAAGGTGCTGTTCGAGAATCTCTCCTGGCGGATCCTGCCCGGCCAGCGCGTTGGCCTGGTGGGCGACAACGGCGTGGGCAAGACCACGCTGCTGCGCATCCTGGCCGGCGAGCGCGAGGCCGACGAGGGCAGCCTGCACCGCGCCCCGCGCATCCGGACGGGCTACCTGTCCCAGAGCTTCAGCTTCTCGTCCTCCCAGCCCCTGCTGGAGATCGTCCTGGCCGCGGCCGGGGACATCCGCCAGCTGGAGCGCGACATGGAGGAGACCCGCTGCACCCTGGCCGAGCTGCCTCCCGACCACGAGGACCAGCCGGCCCTGCTGGCACACCTGGGACATCTGCAGGACCAGTTCGACCACCGGGACGGCTACCGGTTGGAGTCCGAGGCCCGGCGCATCCTGCAGGGGCTGGGCTTTGCCGCGGACTCTCTCGAGCGCCCGCTGGACACCTTCTCCGGCGGCTGGCAGATGCGCGCGGCCATGGCACGCCTGCTGGTGGCCTCGCCCGACCTGTTGCTGCTGGACGAGCCCACCAACCACCTGGACACCGACGCGCTGGAGTGGCTGGAGCGCTTCCTCAAGGCCTACGACGGCACGGTGCTGACCATCAGCCACGACCGCTTCTTCCTGGACCGCACGGTGACCCAGATCGCCGAGATCGCCCGGGGCAAATTGACCCTGTTCACGGGCAACTTCACGCGCTACCGGCAGCTCAAGGAGGAGCACATGCTGCGGCTGGCCGCCGAGGCCGAGCGCATGCGCGGCAAAGTGGAGGACATGCAACACTTCATCGAGCGTTTCCGCTACAAGTCCACCAAGGCGCGTCAGGTGCAGAGCCGGATCAAGCAGTTGGACAAGCTCGAGATCCACGAAGTGGAGAAGGAGGAACGCGGGCTGAGTTTCCGCTTTCCGCCTTGCGAGCGCTCGGGCGACCTGGTGCTGGAGCTGGACGGGCTGGGAATGGACTACGGCCAGGGCTGGGTCTTCCGCGACTTGGACCTGCTGATCAAGCGCGGCGAGCGCGTGGCGCTGACGGGACCCAACGGCGCGGGCAAGTCCACGCTGGCCCGGCTGATCTCCGGCCTCCAGCAGCCCACCAGCGGTGACCTGCGGCTGGGGCACAAGGTCAGTCTGGATGTCTACACCCAAGAGGTGGAGGACCAGATGGACCCCCGCCGCACGGTGCTGGACGAACTTTCCAGCCACAACCGCGGCCTGGGTCAGACGGAGCTGCGCAGCCTGCTGGGAGCCTTTCTGTTCTCGGGCGAGGCCGTTTTCAAAAAGGTGGACGTGCTCTCCGGCGGGGAGAAGAGCCGGCTGGCCGTGGCGGGCATCCTGCTGGACAAGTGCAATTTCCTGGTGCTGGACGAGCCCACCAACCACCTGGACTTGAAGGCCAAGGACATGCTCCAGCAGGCTCTGGCATCCTTCGAGGGCACCGTGCTGGTGGTCAGCCACGACCGCTACTTCCTGGACAAGGTGGTGACGCGCGTGCTCGAGCTGCGCGACGGCCGGCTGCTGGACCGCCCGGGCAGCTACAGCGAGTTTGTGGCCTGGCGTGACGAACTGGAAAGGGAGGAGGCCGCCCAGGCCACGCGCACGGCGCGCGCCCAAGGTGCGGCCACCGACGAGGCCGCGGGTCGGCCCGCCGCGGGCGTCAAGCCCCGCTCGCGCGAGGAGCGCAAGGCCGCCACCGGGGAGAAGATCCGCCGCGGCCGCCTGCTGCGGGAATCGGCCGAGGCCGCCGAGAAGCTCGAGGCGGAGATCGCCCGGCGCGAGGCGCGGATCAGCGAGCTGGAGGCCGCCCTGGCCCGCGAGGAGATCTGGAACCACCCGGAAAAAATGAAGCAGGCCACCACGGAATACGCCAAGCTGCGGGAGATGGTGAAGGGCCTGTACCCGCAGTGGGAGAAGGCCCTGGCCGAGCACGAGCGCGTCAAGGCCGAGCTCGAGGCCGAGGATTGAGGTCTCCAGAGATTCAACACGGAGACACAGCCGCGGAGCGGCACAGAGAGACAGATTGGATGGTGCGGACCCTATCAACTGGCGCAGACTTCATCTATAAAATCTCTGTGTCTCTGTGTTGAATTCCCACCCGGCCACCACTGACCACAACTGGTTTGAGAGGGGCGTGACATGAAGCGACTTTTTCTGGGCGTGTTTTTGGGCCTGCTGCTGGCCTTGGGCCTGTTGGTGGCCGGGGTCTGGGGCCTGATGAAAATGGCGGGCGGCCAGGAACTCCAGCTGGCGGACAACAGCCTGCTGGTGCTGGACTGGAGCGGGCCGCTGCCCGGGCATCAGATCCATCCCGCCGACGCGGACTTCGGCACGCCCGTGACCTTGAGCCATGTGAGCGCGGCCATCCGTGAGGCCGCTGGGCGGCCGGAAATCACCGGCCTGCTGATTGAGCGCAACCTCGAGCTGCCCCGGGAATACCTGCAGGAGCTGGGCGGCGCGCTGGAGAGCTTTCGCCAGGCGGGCAAACCCGTCTGGGCCCACCTGGAGCTGGGCTACGGCACGTCCTACCTGGCGGCCTGCCTGGCGGACACGCTGGCCTTGAGTCCCAGCGCCTCCGGCGGGCTGATCCTGCCTGGTCCCAACGTCAGCCGCCTCTACATGAGCGAGGCCCTGAAGCGGCTGGGCGTGCGCATGCACGTGCTGCACCAGGGCGACGCCAAGGGCTACGGCGAGGAATACATCCAGCAGACCATGAGCCCGGCCGTGCGCGAGAACCTCGGTTTGCTGGTGGAGGATCTGCTGGGCGAGGAACTGGCCTGGATCGGCGCGCGCCGCCACGTGGAGCCCGCCCGCCTGCGCCGGGAGCTGAGCCGGCCCGAGCGCGTCTGGCTCTCGCCCGGCGAAGCCC
>DYSB01000077.1 GCA_020726405.1 Acetofilamentum sp.
GTGGAGTGCCGACGGCGTACTCCTTCAGCGCCGATGCGGACGACATTGCGCATTGCGACGGCGGGCCGAGCTACTCGATCATCCAGCGTCGGGTGGTCTTCGAGGGCCCCGGCTTCGAGTTCGTCTTCGTTGACAACAACTACGTCCCTTACCCCTGCGACGCTCCCTTTCCCGTGCGGCTTATTCCGGTGCCGGGCAGCGACGGGTGTGTGGAGTGGACCTGGCCGGGGGGGCTGTGTGCTGGATTGCGAGTTCGTCCTGACCGAGAACTTTGAGCTGCCGGCAGGCGAAACCCTGACCATTCCGCCCGGGAGCACCCTCACGTGCCTGCCGGGCGTGACTCTCACAATCCGGGGCGAGCTGTTTGCGCCGGGCAGCGCGGAACATCCCATCACCATTGCCGGGCAGGACTGGGACGGGCTGGAGTTTCTCGACGGCGGGACGGGCCTGCTCAGCCACTGCCGCATCCACGACGTGAGACACGAGGGCGCGGGCGGCGCCCTGCGGTTGGCGGACCAGGCCCGGGTGCGGCTGACCCGCTGTCTGGTCTACGGCAACGAGTCAAGCGGGGACGGCGGCGCGGCCTGGCTGGCGGGGGAGTCCGTGCTCAGCCTGCAAGCCTGCACCATTGCCCACAATCGCGGCGCCGCCACCGGCGGCGTGCAACTGGAGGGCGGCCTGTGTCTGCTTGAGGCCAACCTGAGCCTCGTGACCAACGCCGAGCCCACGGGCAGCGAGATCCGCGGCGCGGGCTTCGTCCACTTGATGACCACGGACATCTTCCCGCAGCAGGCGGATTTTCCCCCCGGCATGGCGCAGCCCTACTGGCGCTGCGACCCGGGCTACCTGGATCCGGCCAGCGGGGATTTCCAGCTCCCCTTCTGGGCAGCGGAAAACAGCAGCCAGGTGAGCTGCACCATCGACGTGTCGATCATTCCCTGCGAGGATGACCCCGACGGTACCCCGGGCGACATGGGCGCCTTCCCCTTCGATCAGCATCAGGTGCTGCGCCCCGCCACCATCCTGGCGGTGACGGACCGGACCAACGACCAGGGGGGCTGCGTCATGCTGGAGTTCCTGGCCTCCCCCAACGACGGCTCGCCGCTGAATCCGACCACCCTCTACTCGATCTGGATCCGCTATCCGGGTATGGGTGAGAATGAATGGGTCGCCGCCGGAACAGTGGCAGCACTGGCCAATCCCGGTCAGCACTATCTCGTGCAGGCGCCTGTGAGTTCTACGGGGTGTACACGATGGAGCTGTACGATTACGAATGGGACCTCTGTGACAACCACGGATGGTTGTGGCCCTCCGAGGGTTGCATCGACCCTGGCATGCGCCTGCACTTCGAATCGGGATCGCGCTTCGTCATCGATGGACCAGGAGATCTGCTCATCGAGGGCACACCGGACGCGCCCATCATCCTGGATGGGGAGGCCTGGGGCGGTGTGGAGTTGCGTAATGATGTGCGTCTGGAGCTGCGCCACGTGCGCATCACGGGCGTGAACGGTGCGGGCGACGGCGGCGCCTTGGAAGTGGGGCCGGGCAGCGAGGCGCGGCTCTTCTACTGCATCCTGGATCACAACGCCTGCGCCGGCGCCGGCGGGGCCGCCGTGGTGCGGGAGGACGGCCTGCTCTTCCTGGATCCCTGCACGGTGGCGGACAACACGGGCGACTATCACCTGACCTGGCTGGCCCCCGGCGACAGCAGCCGCGTGAACTGCGTGGTGGACGTCTGGGACGACCCCCTGCAGCTGGATCCCGATGGCACGCCCGGCGACATGGGCGCCCTGCCCTTCGACCAGTACGGGCTGCTGCTGCTGCCGCCGCCGCGCCGGCTGGAGGTGACGGATCTGCCCGACGACGAGGGCGGCCGGGTCTGGCTGCGCTTCCAGGCCTCGCCCAACGACGGCTCGCCGCGCAATCCCGTGCTGGGCTACTCGCTCTGGCAGCGCTACCCGGACGCCGCGCCCGGCGATCCCTGAATCTTCGTCGGCTTCCTGCCGGCCATGGGCACGCCGACCGGTTGGCAGCAGACCCTGCTGTCCACCTGGGACGACCAGTGGGCGGGCCATCCCAACCTGCACGAGTTCCGCGTGGCCGCACACAGCGTGGACATTCCGCAACCAGCCTTCGCGCCGATCTGCACGGGCTTCTCGCTGGACAATCTCGGGCCGCCGCCGGTCTTCGATGTGAACAACTCGGACTGGTACTACGACATGTGGCCTCCCACACAAGACCTGCTGGATCTGGTCTGGGACCATCCTTACGGCGCGGACTTCTCTCACTTCAAGGTTTGGAGCTCATGGGAGGAGGACCTGGCGACTGCTACCCTGGCTTATCTGGGAACGCAACGGGCCTGCACTCTGAGCTTCCCGTTCGGGGAGTTGCAGGAAGGCGATGCCCTCTACTGCTGGATCGGCGCGCTGGACGTGCACGGCAACGTCAGCCCCTTGGTGGAGCACGCCGTGATCAGCCTGATTCACACCACGGCTGTGGAAACCCAAGCGCCGCTGGACTGGGCCCTGCTGCCCAACGTGCCCAACCCCTACAATCCGCTCACCCGCATCCGTTATAATCTGGGCGCGGCCGGCCCCGTCCGCCTCGGCGTCTGGAACCTGGCCGGCCAGCACGTGGCCCAGCTGGTGGACGGCGAACAGCCCGCCGGGCCGCACGAACTGGAATTCGACACCCGTGGCCTGGCCAGCGGGGTCTACATCTACCGACTGGAGGCCGGCGGCCGCGCGTGGACGGGCAAGATGCTCCTGGCGCGCTGAAGAGCCCGGCCCCGCAAGCCTAGGAGTTCCATGCCTCAGATCCTTCTCCTTCTGCCGGCGCTGGAAGGCGGCGCGGCCTGCCGGCGCAGCCTCGACAGCCTGCTCAACCAGAGCCTGGGTGATTTCGAAGTGCTGGTCTGCACCAACGGCCGCGGCACGGTGGACCTGCCCGCGGATCCGCGCCTGCACTTGGTCACGGACGAGTTCCGCAACCTGAGTTCCATGAAGGCCGCGCTGTTCGCACGCGGATCGGCCGAGCTGGTGGCCGAGCTGCCGGAAGGCCTGGAGCTGGAGCGCGAAGCGCTGGAGCGGGCTGTGCTGGCCGCGCGCACCCAGCCCCGGGCGGGAGCCTTCTACGGCCGCGTGCGCGAAGTGACGGACGGCCCGGCGGGACCGGAGGAGCAGGTGCTGACGCCGCGGCTCTGGCCCGGCGACTTGACCGAGCGCGTCAACACGGGACCGCTGGTCTTCTTGCGCCGCCGCGCCTTGCTGGAGAGTGGCAACTACGACCCGGCCTTCAACACGGCCCACGAGTACGACCTGCGCCTGCGCATGCTGGAGCGCTGGGAGTGGCTCGGGCTGGACGCCGTGCTCTGCACCATGCGGCCGCGGCCCCTGGAGAGCGCCGCCGCGCGCCAGCTGGGGGCCAGCAAGGTTTTCTCCCCGGGCGAGGGGCCGCAGGGCGGCTTCAGCTACCTGTTCTACGGGCCGGCGGAGGAGATGGAGTTCGAGACGGCGTTCAAGAACTACCTGCGCGCCCACGACGCCTACCTGAGCCACCTGCCCGCCACCGTGAACCCCGTGGGCGAGCCGGGCACTGTGAGCGTGGTCATCCCCTTCCACAACCGCGCGCGCTTCCTTGACCGGGCCATCGCTTCGGTGCTGGACGGCCGCTGGCCGCAGGTGGAAGTGATCTGCGTGAACAACTGCTCCACGGACAATGGCGCCGCGGTGGTCCAGGCCTGGGTGGACAAGGACCCGCGCGTGCGGCTGCTGGAGAACGACCGCAACGTCATCGCCCGCGCCCTCAACCTGGGCGTGTCTCACGCCAACGGCCGCTACGTGGCCCAGTTGGACTCGGACGACGAGTACACGCCGCGCACCCTGGAGGCCGCGGTGGCAGGGCTGGAGGCCCATCCGGACTGGGGCTTGGCCATCTCCTATTACGAGCTGATCTCCGAAGACGGCGCGCCGCTGACGGAGCTGGGAATCATCAAGCACCTGGAGTACGATCCCAACAACCACCTGCGCGTGGATGGCGCCGGCGCCGTGCGCGTCTGGCAGCGGGCGGTGATCGAGGAGCTGGGCGGTTTCGACGAGGAACACTACGGCGACTTCGCCGAGGACTACGACCTTGTGGCCCGGGTGGCGGAGAAATACACCGTGGGCAAACTCCATGACGTGCTCTACCGCTATCGCCGGCACCCGGACAACACGGACGTCAAGCGCTCGGCGGAAATGAAGATCGGCAACAAGACGCGCATCCGGCACGCGGCCATCGGGCGGCGCCGGGCCCTCAACCAGAGACTGCGCGGAGGGGATCAGGCCTGATGCGAAGCTGGAGCGGCTCCGTCCTGCTACTGGCCTTGCTGGCCAGCGGCGTCAATCCGGTCGTGTCGCCGAAGGCGCCACGCGGGTCGCCGAAGGCGCCACGCGGGCTTGCCGGGGTACCAACCGCCGCCGAGCCTGGGCCCGGGCTGGCCCTGCCGGATTCGCTGGCGGCCTGGCTGGACGGTCTGGGGGACGATTCCCTGTTGGTGCAGCTCGCCGTCTCGGAGTTGACGGACAGCAGCGCGCGCCGGCTCTACGGCCGCCTGGACGAGCTGCGCCAGACCCCCGCTTCGCTGATCAAGCTCTGCACGGCCAGCGCCGCGCTGGAGCTCTGGGGCCCCGAGCATCGTATTGCCACGCGCGTGGCCTACGATCCCGGTGAGCTGCGCTTCCAGAAGAAGAGCAAACTCCTGCAGGTGGAGCATCTGTGGGTGGAGGCCGGCGGCGATCCCAGCCTGGGTGCCGAGGATCTGCGCCAGCTCTTCCTGCAGATCTGGCAGGCCGGCGTGGACCAGGTCTCCGGCCCGGTCTGCGTGCTGCCCAATCGCTTCGCCGCGGAGCGCCAGGGTCCCGGCTGGATGTGGGACGACGCCGGCGCGCCCTTCTCCGCGCGGCCCTCCGATCTGACCGTGCAGGGCAACTGCCTGGCGGCGCACTCCGGCCCGGGGGGCTGGGAGCTGCCGGGCTCGGCCCTCCTGCGCGTGGAGCACGAAGCCGCCGCCCGCGGCACGGAGGCCCGCCTGACCCGCCACCGGGAAGAGGCTCGGGACGAGTTCTTCTTCATCGCACCACTGGCGCCGCCGCTCAGCAGCCAGGCACTGCGCTGGCGCGTGCGCCCGCCCGATCCCGCCTGCAGCGTGGAACACCCGGATTCTCTCTTCCGCTCGGTCTGCTTCGAAGCGGCCCAGGAGGTCTTCGGCGAGGCCCGCCCGCCCGTCCTGAACGGCGCCCTGGCCCTGCCCGTGGCGCCGGTCTGGAAGCAGCACCTGAGCCCGCCGCTCGCCCAGCTGCTGGACAGCGTGCTGACGGAGAGCTGGAACCTAGGCGCCGAGTGCATTTTCCAGGGGTTGGCGCTGGACCGGCCCGGCCTGACGGGCACCAATTGGGAGCGCGCCGCGACACTGGTGGAGCGCGTGCTGACCGACTCGCTGGGCGTGCGGGGCTGGCGCCGGCAGGTGGACGGCTCCGGCATCTCGCGCTACAATTCCATCGCGCCGCGCCAGCTGGTGGACTTGCTGGCCGCAATGGAGCGCCGGCATCCGGGCCTCCTGCGCGGCCTGCTACCGAGCACGGGGGAAGGCACACTGCGCCTGGACGGACCCAAGCTGCCGGCGGTTGTCCGGCTGGCTGCCAAGACCGGCACCCTGCGGGGCGTGGCGGGCTTGGCCGGCTACCTGGAGCGCGAGGGCGGCCCGCGGCTGGCCTTCTGCCTGTTGATCTCCGGCCAGCAATCCGGGCGAGACGCCGTGCGGCTGCGCAATCGCGTGCTGGCCCGCCTGGGGACGTGGCTGGAGTCATTGCCGGAGGAGTCGCGATGAATCTCCTGCGCCGCGCCGCAGCCTTACTGCTCGGCCTGAGTTTGCTGATGGGGCAGCCGGCGGAGGCGAAGGGTCTCTTCCGCAGTCCCGTGGCGCCGCCCCGCGTGCTGAGCGGGCTGGAGGTTCTGCTCAGCGACTCCCTGGCTTGCGTGCAGGGCCGCCGGGTGGCGCTGGTCACCAACCAGACCGGCCGGGACGCCCAGGGTCGCAGCACCATCGAGCTGCTGGCGGGGCATCCGCGGCTCAAGCTGGTCCGGTTGTTCGCGCCCGAGCACGGGCTGGACGGCAGCCGGCCCGCCGGCGAACAGATCCGGGACGAGCGCGATCCCGGCAGCGGCCTGCCGGTGAGCAGCCTCTACCAGGGCTCCAATCAGGTGGATCCGGCCCTGCTGGCGGGGCTGGATCAGGTGCTGTTCGACATCCAGGACATCGGGATCCGGCCCTACACCTTCACGTCCACCCTGGCGGAAGTGATGAAGGCGGCGCGCAAGGCCAAGGTGGAGGTGGTGGTGCTGGACCGCCCCAATCCCACCGGCGGCCAACTGCTGGGCGGTTTGACACTGGAGCCGGCCTGGTCCAGCTTCATTGGACTTTATTCTGTTCCCTACGTGCATGGCCTGACCATCGGCGAGCTGGCCCGGCTCTACAACCAGGCCTTCCAGATCGGCTGCCGGCTGCGGGTCATTCCCATGCGCGGCTGGCGCCGGAGCATGACCCAGCTCCAGACGGGCCTGCCCTGGATTCCCACCTCGCCCAACGTTCCCAGCTGGGACACGCCCCTGGCGATGGGAATCACGGGCGCGCTGGGCGAGCTGGGCACGGTCTCCATCGGCATCGGCACGGCCTCGCCCTTCTGGGTGGCCGGCACCGTCGAGGCGGACGCGGAGGCCATGGCCGCCGCCTTCAACGCTGCCCAGGTGCCTGGGCTGCGTGCCATTCCCTGGCGCTGGACGCCCAGCGCCGGCTCGTGGTCGGGCAAGACTTGTCGGGGCATCCGCCTGCTGGTGACGGATTTGCCCAGCCTGGATCCCGGGCTGGCACAGTTGGCCTTGCTGGATTGTCTGAAGGCGGGCGGCGTGGATCCCCTGGCGGGGGCCGGCGAGGCCCAGCGGCGGATGTTCTGCAAAGCGCTGGGCACGGAGCGGATTCTCGCCCGGCTGGCGGATGGCCGCCCGCTGGCGGACCTGAAGCTGGAGCTGGCGCGGGAGAACCGGGCTTTCCGCGAATTGCGCCGCGCCGCCTTGTTGTATCCGGATTGAATCCCCACCATCTGAACTACTTCAGTCCGACATGGAACAAATGGCTGCCAGGGTCGGTTTTGACCAGCCCTTCAGACAGGATGACCGTTGAAGGACATGGGACTGGCGCTGCCGTCCAAATTTTCTTCCGAACAGCGTTGTCCTGTCAGGGGAGGAGAGCTACCTTAATCATTCTGGGGAAAAAATGCCATGAAATCTGAACGTCTGCAACTGCTGAAAACTAGTATTCTGACCAGCATCATTGCAACGGGTTGTTTGATTCTCGGCGTGCTTTTTGCCTCTGCGAAGGGATGGACGCCGGCAGCCCTGGCTGGAATGCTTCAGAACGCGGGTTCCCGGGACGGGAGTGTGGGGGGCTGGATCATGCCCGCTTCGCTCCCGTTGACTGTGGATGACCGGGGCACTTCGCCCTTCGTGGCCGTGGCCGACCGCCTGTTGCCCAGCGTGGTGCACATCAAGGTGACCTCGAATTTGAAGCAGAACCCCGGCGATTGGTTCGGCTTCGGCCCGGAGATGTTCGGCATCCCGGACGACCGGTTCCACCAGGATCTGGAGAAGATGTCCAGTTCCGGCACCGGCTTCATCATTGACAACGAAGGCTACATCCTGACCAACAACCACGTGATCGAGAACGCCAGCGAGTTGACGGTGGTGTTGTCCGACAAGCGGGAGGTCAAGGGTGAGGTGATCGGCACGGATCCGGATACCGACGTGGCGGTGGTCAGGATCGACGCCAAGCATGCCGCCGGCCGGGCGGCGCCCCTGGGCAATTCGGACGAAATTCGTGTTGGAGATTGGGCCATTGCGCTTGGGAATCCTTACGGGCTGGAGCAATCCTTGACGGTGGGGGTGATCAGCGGGACGGGGCGCGCCAATCTGAACATCGCCGGCGGCGCGCCGGTCTTTCAGAATTTCATCCAGACGGACGCGGCCATCAATTTTGGCAACTCCGGCGGCCCCCTGGTCAACATCAATGGCCAGGTGATGGCCATCAACACGGCCATCAACACCCAGGCCCAGGGAATCGGCTTTGCCATTCCCATCAACATGGCCAAGAAGGTGTATCAGGACTTGCGGGAACGGGGAGCCGTGGTGCGCGGCTACTTGGGTATGGTACCCCGCGAGTTGACGGCGGAGATGAAAAAGGCCCTGGATCTGGACTCGGACGTGCGGGGCGTGTTCGTGGATTCCGTCCAGGAGGACGGCCCCGCGGCCGCGGGTGACCTGCAAGCCGGGGACGTGGTCCAGGATTGGGGCGGCCATTCCGTGATGGATGTGGCCGATTTTCGCATGCAGGTGGCCCAGACTGCGCCGGGCGAAAAGGTCAAGGCCCGGATTTTGCGGGACGGGGACGCCAAGACCCTGACCTTCGTGCTGACGGATCGCGCCACGGCCATGAAGGTGGAGAGCGTGCGCCCGGGCGCCGCGCCGGAGGCCGTCGATCCGGACTTGCTGGGTCTGGAAGTGGCAACCGCCGATGAGAATTTGATTCGTCGCTTCCGGCTGGACGAGGCCTTGCTGAAGCGGAACGGTGGCGTTGTGATCACGGCCATCCGGCGGGATTCCCCCGCGCGGGGCCGCCTGAACGTGGGCGACGTGATCTTCCGCCTGGGCAAAACACCGGTCCGCAATGCCAAGGAATACGCCGCAGCGGAGAAGGAACTGACGAAAGCCAAGTCCGCGGTCCTGGTGCACATCATCCGGGAGAAGCGGACGACCATCGAGGCGATCGACCTCGGAGATTAACGGGAGCCGATGTGCGAGCGAACCAGACCCTGGAACGGTACCTCCAGGAAATCGGCGAGGTGGAACTCCTGACCGCTGACCAGGAAATCGAACTGGCCAAGCGAATCAAGAAGGGGGACCAGACTGCGCTCGAGACGCTGACCAAGGCCAACCTGCGCTTCGTGGTGTCGGTGGCCAAGCAGTACCAGAACCAGGGCCTGGACCTCTGCGACCTGATCAACGAGGGCAACCTCGGTCTGATCAAGGCCGCCAAGCGTTTTGACGAGACCCGCGGGTTCAAATTCATCTCTTACGCTGTGTGGTGGATCCGGCAGTCGATCCTGCAGGCCCTGGCAGAGCAGAGCCGCGTGGTGCGGCTGCCCCTGAACCGCGTGGGCGCACTGAACAAGATTGGCAAGACCTATAACCAGCTCGAACAGCAGATGGAGCGCGAGCCCACTGCCGAGGAGATTGCCAACGAGCTGGAGATGTCCGCCTTCGAAGTGACGGACACCATGAAGCGCTCGGGCCGGCACCTCTCCATGGACGCGCCCTTCAACATGGGCGAAGAAAACCGCCTGCTGGACATCCTGCACAACGAGTCGCAGCCGGCGCCCGACAGCAACCTGATGGGCGAATCCCTGCGCACGGAAGTGCAGCGGGCCCTGGCCACGCTCTCCGACCGCGAGGCGGAGGTGGTGCGGCTGTATTTCGGCCTGCATCGGGAGCATCCCATGACGCTGGAGGAGATCGGCGAGAAATTCAGCCTGACCCGGGAGCGCGTGCGCCAGATCAAGGAAAAGGCCTTGCGACGCCTGCGTCACGCCAGTCGCAGCAAGAATCTGAAGGCCTATCTGGGCTAAGCGCCCGGCCAGTGTCGCCACGCTGCCGATCCGTTGGGTCGGGGGCCTGAACAGCGGAATCTCATGATCCAGTCCATGACCGGCTTCGGCCGGGGAACGGCCAGCGGCGCCGGATATCAAGTGCAGGCGGAGTTGTCCAGCCTGAACAATCGCTTCCTGGAAATCGGGCTCAAGCTGCCCCGGCCGCTGATGGCCTACCAGCATCCCATCCGGGAGCGGCTCAAGCAGGCGATTAGCCGTGGCAAGCTCAACCTCTACATGAGCGTGACGCGCACGGCCGAAGCTGAGCTGAAAGTCGAGGTGGACGAGGGCTTGGCCCGCGCCTATCGCGACGCCGCCCGGCGGCTGGCGCTGAACCTGCAGGTGCCCGAGACCCTGGGCACGCGCGAGTTGCTCCAGCTGGACGGCGTACTCTCCACGGGCGAGCCCGTGGGCGAGAACGACGCCCTGTACGCAGTGGCCGGTGAGGCGCTGAGTCTGGCCCTGGAGGCCTTCCACGAGACCCGGCGCCGCGAGGGCGAGACCCTGCGGCAGGATTTCGTGGCGCGGCTGGAGACCATCGAGAACGCCTTCGCGCGCATCCGCGCCGCCTGGGAGGCCAACCGGCCGGAGATCCGGCGCCAGTTGCAGGAGCGCCTGAACAAGCTGCTGGAGGGCTCGGAATTGCGGCCCGAGCGCTTCGAGATGGAAGTGGCGCTATTGCTGGACAAGCAGGACATCTCCGAGGAGATCGTGCGCTTCCAGAGCCACAGCGACCTGTTCCGCCAGACGCTGGAGAGCGGGCAGCCGGTGGGGTCCAAGCTGGGCTTTATCCTGCAGGAGTTGGTGCGCGAGGCCAACACCACCAGTTCCAAGACGCCGGACACGGAGATCACCCACTTGGTCGTGCTGATCAAGGAAGAGGTGGAACGGATCCGCGAACAGGTGCAGAACGTCGAGTGATCGGCTTTGGCGACGTGACGGGGCGCTCCCGATGACGGGCGGCCTGGTGGTGATGGCCGGGCCCTCGGGCGCAGGCAAGAGCACGCTACTCAAACGCCTGCTGGCCGGGCACGGGCGCTTCGCTTTCGCCGTCTCCTGCACCACGCGGCCCCCGCGGGCCGGCGAGCAGGAGGGCCGGGAGTACTACTTCATCGGCCCGGAGGAGTTCGAGCAGCGCGTGCAGGCCGGCGAGTTCGCCGAGTGGGAGGCCTTCTTCGCCCACCGCTACGGCACGCTCAAGGCCGAGATCGAGCGGCTGCGCCAGGCGGGCCGGCATGTGGTCTTCGATCTGGATGTGAAGGGCGCGCTGAACCTCAAGGGTCAGTATCCGGAGGCCCGGTTGGTTTTCGTGGCGCCGCCTTCGCAGGAAGAGCTGGAGCGCCGCCTGCGGGCGCGGGGCAGCGAGAGCGAGGAGCAGGTGCAGATCCGCCTGGC
The DNA here is from genome assembly GCA_020726405.1 of Acetofilamentum sp. Taxonomy (GTDB): domain Bacteria; phylum CAIWAD01; class CAIWAD01; order CAIWAD01; family CAIWAD01; genus CAIWAD01. The sequence continues at coordinate 11,130 of DYSB01000077.1, forward strand.
CCGCTGTCGCGAGGAATTGGAACTGGCCGCCCGCTTCGATTGCCGGGTGGTCAACGATCGGTTGGAATCAAGTTATCTCGAGTTGCTCCGCTGCCTGGAGGCTTTCCTGCAGCCGGCGGAAGAAGGGGAGGACCGCCGTGCAGAGCCTGCATGAGACCACCAAGGAAGACCTGGAGCTGCGCAACCACAACATCTACGAGGCCATCCTGGTGATGGGCCTGCGTGCGCGCCAGGTGAACGAGCATCAGAAGTCCATTCTCAGCCGGATCCACGAGGAGTACCAGGCCACCCTCAACCTGAGTGAGGATGCGCCCGAGGAGCCCGAGGAGCTGGAGCTGCCTTTCTTCACCAAGCCCTCCGTGCAGGCCGTGCGCGAAATGCTGGAAGGCACGGTGAAGTACGACTACCTGGATCCGGTCGATGGAGAATCCCGCTAGCGCCAAGATCCTGCTGGGCGTCACCGGCGGCATCGCGGCCTACAAGTCCTGCCTGCTGCTGCGGCGGCTGGTCGGCGCTGGTCACGACGTCCGGGTGGTGATGACCCGTCATGCGGCCCAGTTCGTCGGGTCGCTGACCTTCTCCACCCTCTCGGGCCACCCGGTGCTGGCGGATCCCTTCGCCGAGGGCCGGGTGGAGGGCGCCGAGCACATCGACCTCTCCGCCTGGGCCGAGCGCTTCGTCGTAGCGCCGGCCACGGCCAACATCCTGGGCAAGTCCGCCCTGGGCTTGGCCGACGACTTTCTCTCCACGCTGATCTGCGCTTTCGACAAGCCCATCCTGTTCGCTCCCGCCATGAACCATCGCATGTGGGCCAACCCCGCCGTCCGCCACAACTGCCAGCGCCTGAAAGAATTCGGCCACACCCTGGTGGAGCCCGACTCCGGCTGGCTGGCCTGCGGCGAGACCGGTGCCGGCCGGATGGCCGAGCCCCAAGTGATCCACGAGTGGCTGGAGTGGCAGATCCTGCACACGAATGAACTAGCCGGCCGCCGCGTGCTGGTGAGCGCCGGACCCACGGTGGAGGACATCGACGAGGTGCGGGTGCTGAGCAACCGCTCCAGTGGCCGGATGGGCTTCGCCCTGGCGCGCGCCGCGCAGCAAATGGGCGCCGAGACGCGCCTGGTGGCCGGACCGGTGGAGCTGCCCACACCGCTGGGGGTCTGCCGCACGGACGTGCGCTCCGCCGCGCAAATGGCCGCGGCCCTGCACGAGCAGGCCTGTGACGCGGATCTGGTGGTGATGTGCGCGGCCGTGGCCGACTACACTCCCGAGTTCCAGCCCGGCAAGCGCAAGAAAGACGGCGGCGAGTGGCTGCTGCCCCTGCGGCCGACGGAGGACATCCTGAGCGCGCTGGCCCAGCTGCCCGGGCGGGCCACCCGCATTCACGTGGGCTTCGCCCTGGAAGTGGAGCAAGAACTGGAGCACGGCGCCGACAAGCTGCGCCGCAAAGATCTGGACCTGATCTGCGTGAACAATCCGCGGACGGAGGGCGCGGGCTTCGGCTCGGCCAGCAACCGCATCACGCTGCTGGGGCGCGACTCCATGGAGGAACTGCCGCTGCTGGACAAGCTCGACGCCGCCTATCTGCCGATCGTGATCCAGGACGCCGCCGG
>DYSB01000007.1 GCA_020726405.1 Acetofilamentum sp.
ACCCTTTTGAAACTGGATACTGAGTGAGGACGGCATGACGGGCTCCTTTCGTGAACTCATCACGAAGATCGGCCCGGGGTGGGACACGCCATCTCATTGACCATGATCAGCAACCATTTCAGACGACCTCGCATGTGGCGATCGTTTCAGGGATCCAAACCGGCGGTTCAAGTACGGTGATCCAATTCAAGATCAGCAGCGGGTGAACCGATGATGGGTGAAGGCAACCGGGAGGCAACCGGGAGGAATCATGAGCCAGTTCGAGGGGATGGAGGACATTCTTAAGGAATTCCTCGTTGAGAGTTACGAGAACCTGGACCGACTGGATCAGGAATTCGTGATCCTGGAAGAGGATCCAAGCAATCGGGAGACTCTCGCCAGCATCTTCCGGACCATCCACACCATCAAGGGGACCAGCGGATTCTTTGGCTTGGGACGGCTGGGAAAGCTGGCGCACGCCGGCGAGAATCTGCTGAGCCTGCTGCGGGACGGCAAGCGTCCCCTGACTCCCGAGGTCACCACGTCCCTGCTCAGTCTGGTGGACGCGGTGCGCCGGTTGTTGCGCAACATCGAGGACACCCAGGCCGAGGGCGAAGCCGACCACAGCGGGTTGATCGCCGAATTGGCGCGCCTGACCGATGCCAGTGCGGCTGCTGCACCGGAAACGCCGACTTCCGTCGCCATTCCGGTGGTGATGGAAGAGGCCCCGCTGGCTCCCGAAGAACAGGGGCCGGTTCCCAGCATGGGCCAGTTGCTGGTCAGCGAGGGGCTGGTGCGCGAGGAGCAGGTGGAACAAGCCCTGCAGCAGCAGGTGGACGGCGATCCGCGGCATCTGGGAGAAATCCTGGTGGGAAAGGGCTCGCTGCAGCCCGCTGCCGTGAAGAATGTCTTGAACAAGCAGGCCGAGCAGGGCCAGGCCCGGGAAGGCGGGATCGCCGACAGCACGCTGCGCGTGGAGGTGGCCAACCTGGACCGCCTGATGAACCTGGCCGGCGAACTGGTGCTGGTCCGCAACCAGCTGCTGCAGTTCGCCACCCGCATCGACGACGCGACCTTCAATCCCATCCTGCAACGCCTCAACATCATCACCACCGAGTTGCAGGAAGGGGTGATGAAGACGCGCATGCAGCCCATCGGCAACCTCTGGAACAAGTTTCCGCGCATCGTGCGCGACTTGGCCATGGCCTGCAACAAGCAGGTGCGGCTGGAGATGGAAGGCAAGGACACGGAGCTGGACAAGACCCTGCTCGAGGCGATCAAGGATCCGCTGACCCACATCGTGCGCAACTCGGTGGACCATGGCGTCGAGGATCCGGCCACCCGCCTGGCCGCCGGCAAGCCGGAGGAAGGTGTGATCCACCTGCGGGCCTTCCATGAAGGCGGCCAGGTGAACATCGAAATCCGCGACGACGGCGCGGGCATCGACGCCGGGGCCATCCGCCGCAAGGCCGTGGAACGCCGCTTGGTGACTGCCGAAGCCGCCGAGGAGATGAGCGACCGCGAAATGATCAACATGATCTTCCTGCCCGGCTTCAGCACGGCCCGCCAGGTGACCAATGTCTCCGGGCGCGGCGTGGGCATGGACGTGGTGAAGACCAACATCCGCCGCATCGGCGGCATCGTGGACATGCAGAGCGAGCCGGGCCAGGGTTCGGTGCTCAAGATCAAGATCCCCCTGACCCTGGCGATCATTCCGGCCCTGGTGGTGAAGGTCGAGGGCGAGCGCTTCGCCGTGCCGCAGGTCAGCCTGCTGGAGTTGGTGCGGCTGGAGGGCGACCATGCCCGCCAGGGCATCGAGATGATCCACGGTGCGCCGGTCTACCGCCTGCGCGGCCGCCTGCTGCCGTTGGTGAATCTGCGCGACCAGCTGGGCTACCCGGCCGCCGACGACGCGGGCAAGGTCAACATCGTCGTGCTGCAGGCGGATGGCCGGCCCTTCGGTCTGATCGTCGACGAGATCACGGACACCGAGGAGATCGTGGTCAAGCCGCTCTGGAGCCAGCTCAAGCAGATCCGCATCTTCGCCGGCGCCACCATCATGGGTGACGGCTCCGTGGCCCTGATCCTCGACGTCCTGGGATTGGCCCAGCAGAGTCACGTGATCGAGGAGAACCGCCAGGATCGCCTGCGCGAGTATGCCAACACGCAGGAGGAGAGCCAGGGCGATCGCGAAACCCTGCTGCTCTTCCGGGTGGGCGACAATCACATGGCCGTGCCGCTGGATCAGGTGGACCGCCTGGAGGAGCTGCCCTGGGACCGCGTGGAGCGGACGGGCGACCAGGAGGTCGTGCAGTACCGCGGGCGGATCCTTCCCCTGGTGCGGCCGGAAACGCACTTGCAGGAACGGCGCAGCGAGCGGCGCGGCGCCGCCGACCAGCCGGCCCAGCTCCAGGTGGTGGTCTACAGCCACGAGGGAGCCAGCTACGGCCTGGTGGTGGACGGGATCGAGGACATCGCCCACGAAGCGGTCGCCGTGCGCCGGGAGGCGACCCGCGAGGGTGTGCTGGGCGTGATCGTGGTCAACGAGCGGATCACGGAGATGCTGGATCTGCAGCGATTGGCCCGTCTGGTCGGGTGAGGGGCTGACTGGACGGTGGAAGCAAGGGAGGTTGCACGGATATGAGAATTCTCGTTGTGGATGACTCGACCACCATGCGGCGCATCATCAGCAACAGTCTGCGCGCGGTGGGCTACGAGGACATCGTGGAGGCGGGGGACGGCCAGCAGGCTCTGGAGACACTGGAAGGCGTGTCCATGATGCTCACGGACTGGAACATGCCCAACATGGACGGGCTGACCCTGGTCAAGACCGTGCGCGCCAATCCCGCCCTGGCCGGCATGCCCATCATCATGGTGACCTCGGAAGGCGCCCGGGACGAAGTCATGGAGGCCCTGGCCGCCGGGGTCAACGATTACATCGTGAAGCCGTTCACCAAGGATGTCCTGGCCGAGAAGGTCAAGGGAATGTTGAAGTAAAGGGACCGAGCATGGACGCTAAATACATCAATCCCTTCGTGGTCGCCATGGTGAACTCGCTGGAGACGATGCTTAACATCACTCCCGAGCGGGGCACGCCCTACCTCAAGCGCGAGGGCCAGACCCAGGGCGACATCTCCGCGATCATCGGCTTCGCCGGGGCCAGCGTGACGGGTTCCGTTGCCCTCAGTCTGCCCACTCCGGTGGCACTCAAGTTCTACAGCCTGATGATGGGTGAAAAGGTCTACCGCATCACCAACGATGTCCAGGACACAGTGGGCGAGCTGGCCAACATCATCGCCGGCGGCGCCAAGACCGAGTTGTCCAAGGAAGGCATCACGTTCAATATTTCCATTCCCACGGTGGTGGTGGGTCCCGGGCACACGATCTCGCATCGGAACGACGTCCCCGTGATGGTCATCCCCTTCGAGATCGGCAAGCATCGCTTCGTGTTGGAAGTCACCATGAAGCTGGAGTAGCACCATGGCCGAGCAACAGCAGTACTGCACGTTCTTCCTGAACAGCCTCTTCCTGGGGGTCGATGTCCGCCTGGTCCAGGAGGTGATCCGCTCCCAACATCTCACCCGCGTGCCCTTGGCCACGCGTGAGATCAGCGGGCTGATCAACCTGCGCGGCCAGATCGTCACCGCCATCGACCTGCGGCGCCGACTGAACCTGCCGGACCGGCCGGTTGGACAGGCCCCGATGAACGTCGTCGTGCGCAACGAGGACAGCATCCACAGCCTGCTGGTGGATCTGGTGGGGGACGTGGTGACCGTGGAGGACAGCACCTTTGAGAAACCACCGGACACCCTGGATCCTGCCCTGCGCGGGCTGATCACGGGCACCCACAAGCTGCAGGATCGCCTGCTGCTGGTCCTGGACGTCAAGCAAGCCGTCCAGCTGGACCACGCCGGCGCCACGCTGCGGGATCCCGTCGCATGAAAGCGCTCATCATCGACGACTCCTCCTCCATGCGCATGTTGTTGGGCCGCATCCTGGACGATTTGGGCGTGCAGCACGCCCAGGCCGGCGACGGTCGCGAGGCCTTGCAGGTCTTGGAGAACGACGGTCCCTTCGACTTCGCCCTGGTGGACTGGCAGATGCCCGTGATGGACGGCCTCGAGTTTGTGCGCGCCGTGCGCGAACACCTGCCCCGCGAGGCCATCCAACTGGTGATGGTCACCTCGGTCAACCAGATCGAATCCATCGTGGAGGCCCTGGGGGCTGGGGCGGACGAGTACATCATGAAGCCCTTCACCAAGGATGCCCTGCAGGAGAAACTGGCCCTCCTAGGGATCGAGCTGGGGCCATGAGGGGAATCCGCATCCTGGTCGTGGACGATTCCGCGGTGGTGCGCCGTCTGTTGACGCGGATCATCGAGGAGGAGCCGGGTCTGGAAGTGGCCGGCCAGGCGTCCAACGGCAGACTGGCCCTGGACATGCTGGATCAGGTCGAGCCGGATCTGGTGACCCTGGACGTGGAAATGCCCGTGATGGACGGCTTGGCCACGCTGGCCGAGCTGCGCCGGCGCCTGCCCCGCCTGCCCGTGATCATGTTCTCCACGCTCACCAGCCGGGGCGCGGCCACCACCATTGAGGCCCTCAGCGCCGGCGCCAGCGACTATCTGACCAAGCCCGAGGGCGCGGCCAACCTGCAGGAGAGCCTGGAACGCCTGCGCGCCGATCTGGTGCCGCGCGTCCGGGCCCTGGCCCGGATCCGGCCCGCCCAGCCCGTCCACACCGTCAAGGAAACCGCGATGTCCACCTCCCCCCAGCCGCGCCTGACGACGGAACCCTTCCCGCGCACGTCCTCGGCCCTGACGCGGGAGGCGCGACCCGGGCTCGGGCGGAGCGCCCCCCGGACTCCGGCGGCGGTCCGGCCGATCCCGCGCATGCCGCAGCCCAGCGTGATTCCGGCGGCGGGACCGACCCGCCACCTGGCGCGTCCGGCGGAACTGCTGGTGGTGGGTGTCTCCACCGGCGGCCCCAACGCCCTGGCCCGCGTGATGCCCCTGTTTCCCGCCACCCTTTCCGTTCCCGTGCTCATCGTGCAGCACATGCCCCCGCTGTTCACCCGCATGCTGGCGGATCGCCTGGACCAGCTCAGCCCCCTGACGGTGCGTGAAGCCCGCAACGGTTCCGCGCTCCTGCCGGGCGAGGCCTGGCTGGCCCAGGGGGACTGGCACATGGAAGTGGCGCGGGAGGGCGGCCGCCTGGTGTTGCGCGAGCATCAGGGTCCGCAGGTGAATTCCTGCCGGCCGGCCGTGGACGTGCTGTTCGATTCCGCCGTGCGCTGCTGCGGCGGGGCCGTGCTGGCCATGGTGCTGACGGGGATGGGTCAGGACGGGATGAAGGGCGCGCGCGCCATCCGCGAGGCCGGCGGGCTGGTGCTGGCCCAGGACGAGGAGAGTTCCGTGGTCTGGGGAATGCCCGGGGCCGTGGCCATGGCCGGCCTGGCCGACGCCGTGCTGCCCCTGGACGGGCTGGTGCCGCACGCCCTGCAGCTGCTGACCAGCATGCGCCCCTTCGGCGGAAGGAGCAGCGCATGCCGCTGAACCGGATCGAGTTCGACTACCTGCGCAACCTGGTGCGCGAGCGCTCGGCCATCGTACTGGACGACTCCAAGGAGTACCTGGTGGAAATGCGCCTGATGAGCCTGGCGCGCTTGGAGGGCTACGACTCCGTGGACGAGCTCTCGCGCAACCTGCGCGGCAAGCCCTACGGCGCGCTGCACGCCCAGGTGGTGGACGCCATGACCACCAACGAGACCTCCTTCTTCCGCGACCTGCATCCCTTCGAGACCTTCAAGCGCGAACTGGTGCCCGAGATCCTCAAGCGCAACGAGGCCAGCCGCACGATCAACATCTGGTGCGCGGCCTGTTCCAGCGGACAGGAACCCTACACGCTGGCCATGCTGCTTCACGACGGGTTTCCACAGCTGCGCAGCGGTTGGCGCGTCAACCTGTTGGGCGGCGACCTCTCCCAGGAGATGCTGCGGCGGGCCCGGCAGGGTCTGTTCAGCCAGCTGGAAGTCAACCGCGGGCTGCCCGCGCCCCTCCTGGTGAAGTACTTTCAGAAAGACGGGGCCTCCTGGCAGGTGAAGGAGGAGGTTCGCGCCATGATCCAGTTCCACGAACTGAATCTGGCCGGCGCCTGGCCCCACCTGCCGTCGATGGATTTCGTGTTTCTGCGCAACGTGCTCATCTACTTCGACATCGAGATGAAGCGGCAGATCCTGCGCAAGGTGCGCGGCGTGTTGAAGCCCGACGGCCTGCTATTCCTGGGCGGTGCGGAGACCACGCTGAACATCGACGAGAGCTGGGAGCGCGTCCAATCGGGCAAGACCGTGTACTACCGAATTCGACGGGATGCATGATGACCACAGAACGCAGAGAGTTCGTGCGTGTGCCCCTGCACGTGGACGTGCAGCTCAAGGGCAGCGGGGAACTGGTGCTGGCCACCAGCACTCAGGATCTCAGCTTGCGCGGGGTGCGGATCGATCATGTGGAACAGCTCACGCCCGGCGAGGAATGCGAGCTGAGTCTCGTGCTGGGCAGCGGCAGCGAGGCCATCCACGTGGAGATCATCGGTCGCGTGGTGCGCATCTCGGCAGAGTCCATGGGACTGGAGTTCCTGGGAATCCGGGGTGTGGAGTCCTTGGACCATCTGCGCCGGCTGGTGCTCTACAACGCGCCCGACGCCGGGCTGGTGGAGGCGGAGTTCCGCGAGCATCGCGGACTGAAGAAGCGCGAGGAGTAGCTTCCGCTCGACACCGACATCGACTGCCGGATCGCCAGGGACGCGGCCGCGGGACCCAGACCCAGCCGGTCCTTCACTACTTTCGGGCGTCACTTCATCCAGCCTGGAAGAACCATGTCCCTCTCCCTTGACCAGATGCGGCTGGCCGCCGCTTTTGCGCGCGGCCTGGCGCTGGATTCCATCGCCACCTGCAAGTCGGGCCACCTGGGTCTGCCCCTGGGCGCAGCCGAGATCGGTGCCGCGCTGTTCGGCTCCGTGCTGCGCGTGGATCCGGAACAGCCGCGCTGGCTGAATCGCGACCGCTTCGTGCTCTCCGCCGGGCACGGCAGCATGTTTCTCTACGCCTGGCTCCATCTGGCCGGCTTCGAGCTCTCCCTGGAAGACCTGCGGGACTTCCGCAAGCTGGGCAGCCGCACGCCCGGGCATCCGGAATTCGGCCACACGCCGGGAGTGGAGATCACCAGCGGCCCGCTGGGGCAGGGCGTGGCCAACGCCGTGGGCCTGGCCCTTTCGCGCCACAAGGCCGCGGCGCGCTGGAACACGGCGGCACATTCCCTGCTCGACTGGCACGTCTTCTGTCTGGCCGGTGATGGCTGTTTGCAGGAGGGCGTGACCCTCGAGGCCACCGAACTGGCCGGCCACCTGGGCCTCAACCATCTCACGCTGATCTGGGATGCCAACTCGGTGACCCTGGACGCGCCCGCCGCCGTCACCCAGAGCCAAAACGTGCGAGCCCGCTACGAGGCCTGCGGCTGGAGCGTGGTGGACGTGGACGGCCACGACCCGGTGGAACTGGTGCGTGTGCTGGCAGCCAGCCGCGAGGCGGAGCGGCCCGTGATGGTGATCGCCCGCACCCAGATCGCCCGGGGTGTGCCCGAAGTGGCTGGCACGCCCAAGGGCCACGGCGAATCCGGCGCGGCATACCGCGACCAGGCCCGCCAGGGGCTGGGTCTGCCGGCCGCTGGCTTCCAGGTGCCGGCGGAGCTGCGCGCCGCCTTCCAGGCCCACCGCAGCGACCAGCAGCAGGCGGCCGCCGCCTGGGAGCAGCGCCGCCAGGCCTGGGCCGCCGCTGAACCGGCCCGTGCGGCAGAGCTGGCGCACGTAGTCGCCGGTGTCACCCCAGCCCTGCCGGCCTGCCCGGACTTCGATCCCGCGGCCAGCCTGGCCACTCGCAAGGCCGGCGAGATCTGCCTGCAGCATCTGGCGGCGGCGGAGCCGCGGCTGGTCTCGCTCAGCGCGGACTTGTTCGGCTCCAATCTCAACTACATCGCCGGCGGCGGCGATATCCTGCCCGGGGAGTTTGCGGGACGCAACTTGCGGGCCGGCATCCGCGAGCACGCCATGGGCGCGCTGCTCAACGGCCTGGCCTACGACGGCCTGTTCCGGCCCTTGGGCGCCACGTTCCTGGTATTCTCCGACTACCTGCGGCCCAGCCTGCGGCTCTCCGCCCTGGCCGGGCTGCCGGTGATCTGGTGGTTCACGCACGACTCCGTGGGCGTGGGCGAGGACGGCCCCACCCATCAGCCCGTGGAACAGATTGCCTCCCTGCGCCTGATCCCAGGACTGGAACTCTTCCGTCCGGCGGACCCGGAGGAAACGGCCGCCGCGCTGGAGGAGGCCCTGGCCCGCCAGGATGGCCCGACAGTGCTGGCCCTGAGCCGCCAAGCGCTGCCCATGCTGCCCGGCAGCGTGGCGGAGCGCCGGGCCGGCACCCGTCGCGGCGGCTACGTGGCGCTGCGCGAGGAGTCCGCCCTGGAGCTGATCCTGCTGGCCACGGGCAGCGAGGTGCAGTGGGCTCTGGCCGCGGCGCGGATCTTGGCCGCCGAGGGCCGGGGCGTGCGCGTGCTCTCCCTGCCCTGCGTCGAACGCTTCGCCGCCCAGGACGCCCACTGGCGCGACCACGTACTGCCGCCCGCTTGCCGCCGTCGCCTGGCCGTGGAGGCGGGGTCCGGCGCCGGCTGGCATCGCTGGACGGGGCTGGACGGCCGCGTGCTCTCCATCGAACGCTTCGGTCTGAGCGCGCCGGCCGATCAGGTGATGACCACCCTGGGAATGAGCACGGAGGCCGTGCTGGCCGCCGCCCAGAAATTGCTGGAGAGCTGATGCGCCGCTGGTTTGCCTGCTGGGGCCTGCTACTGCTGGTATCCCTGGCCGCGGCCCAGGACACCCTGCGCGTCCTCTTCGTGGGCAACAGCCACACCTACACCAATTCGCTGCCCAGCCTGCTGCGTCAGCTGGCCACGGGCGGCGGGCACGTGCTGGAGACGGGCATGAGCGCGCCCGGCGGCTTCACGCTGCGCCAGCACGTCACCCACACCGCCACCGTGAGCGCCATCCAGCAGGGGGACTGGGATTGGGTGGCCCTGCAGGAGCAGTCCCAGGTGCCGGTGATTCCCTACTGGCGCGCCACCTGGATGCTCCCCGCCGCCCTCAGCCTGGACAGCCTGATCCGCCTGCACGACGAGCGCACGCTGCTCTTCATGACCTGGGGCTGGCGGGACGGCGGCCGGCAATGCATCCTGGATTCCTGCGCCGAGTTCCGCGACTTCCAGCACATGCAAGACAGCATGTCCAGCAGCTACCGGCGCCTGGCCGTCCTGCTGGACTGCCCTATGGTGCCCGCCGGGGAGGTGTTCAGCCGCGTGCTGGCGGGCGACCCCTTTGCCGAACTCTGGAACGCGGACGGCTACCACCCCTCGCTGGAGGGCAGCTATCTGGCAGCCTGCGCGTTCTACATCCAGTTGTACGACGAAAGCCCGGTGGGCCTGCCGCATCCCGTAGAGATTCCCGTCGAGCGTGCCCGCTGGCTGCAGGAGCAGGTGGCCGACGAACTGCGCGGACCCGGGCCGCCCGGCCGAGTCCCGCGCCTGGATCTGCTGGAGGGTTGGCCCAACCCCTTCAATCCCGCGCTTAGCATCCGCTGCGAACTGGGCGCGCCGGCCCGGGCCCGGCTGGAACTGCACAACCTGCTGGGCCAGCGCGTGGCCCTGTTGCAGGATGGTCCCCTGCCCGCGGGCCGACACCTCTTCCATTGGCAAGCGGCTGGCGCGGCCAGCGGCATCTACCTACTGCGCCTCAGTCTGGACGATCGCCCGGCCCTGACCCGTAAGCTGACCCTTCAGCGCTGACCCACGCCAGTCGGGGTCTAAATGGCATTGGTTCGCTTTCAGACCATATGGATGAAGCGCGACGATCCTGCGCCTTCGTGATTCTTCGTGTTAAAAAGTTGGCAGATTTCGCCCTCCTCTCTACCTTCTGCCGTTCATCAATGGGACTGTTCGTCAAGCGAACCATGGGAGCGGGCGCGTTCCGCGCCCTCATCGGGAGGATTGGATGAAGCGCACATTGACTTTGCTTACCCTGGGCCTGGCCACCAGCGCCATGGCCACCAACGGCATGAACCTCATCGGTTACGGCGCCTGCTCGGCCCTGCTGGCAGGCGGCCGGATGGGCAACGTGAATCCCACCGCCATGGCGGGCAACCCGGCCCTGCTGGCGGAGATCGACAAACCCATGCTCTGCGGCTCGCTGACCCTGCTGATGCCCAGCCTGACCTACACGGACCACGTGCCCATGGACATGGGCATGCCTGGCGAAGGTGCCGTGATGAACGACGCGGTGGAGGGCGAGGCGTCCACCTTCCCGCTGCCCTATCTGGGCTACGCGCGGCCCCTGAGCGAGCGGATGGTGGTGGGCGTCTGCGGCTATGCCCAGGGCGGCATGGGGGTGGATTTCCAGGATTTAAACACCGCCTTCGGCACCCAGGACGACATCTATTCCAACGTGGCCTACATGCGCGTCACGGGCGGCTTTGCTTACAAGGCCAGCGAGCGCAGCGCTGTGGGCCTCTCGGTCTCCGTGGGTTACGCCATGCTGGACTTCGACTACTTCCCGAACACGGTGATCGACATGAACGGCGACCTGCAGCCGGACTTCAACGGCATGAGCGTCACGGATCTCACCAGCTTCGGCTACAACGCCCGGCTGGGCTTCAGCAGCCGCGCGCTGGACAACCGCCTGATCTGGGGCGCGTGGTTCGGCACCCAGGCCGCGGTGGACTTCGACGGCGGCACGTTGACCTTCGCCCAGGGCATGCCCGACGGCTCAAACGGCTTCGACGCGCGCTTCACGGACTTTTCCTGGCCGGCGGAAATCGGCGCGGGCTTCGCATTCAAGGTGAACGAGCAGCTGACCGTGCTCAGTGATCTGGTGCATTATGGCTGGCGCAACGCCGTGGACGAACCCGCCCTGAAGACCGATGTGGCGATGATCAACTCCATGCTGCCGCCCTTCACCATGCACTGGCAGAACCGGACGGCGGTCAGCGTGAGCGGCAAGTACGAGCTGACGCCGGACCTCACGCTGCTGGCCGGCTTCAACCACGGCGCCAGCCCGGTGCCGAGCAAGGCCCTGAACGCCCTGTTCCCGGCCATCGTGGAGGACCACATCACGCTAGGCGCCAAGTACCGGCTGGGCGACTGGGCCCTGATGGGCGGCGTGGAGCTGGTCCCCGAGGCCAGCCAGACCAATGCCCAGGCCGATGACGCGACGGACTATTTCGGCATGACGAACACGACCATCGACCACAGCCAGCTTAGTCTGCACCTGGGATTCAGCAAGGATTTCTGATCCGCTGCAGCAAACCAGCGCTTCGTCAGCGGCCCTCCTCGCGAGGGCCGTTGCGCGTTACGGCTGGTTGGGCGCGGCCATTTCGGCGTAGACGCGCTGTGATTCCCGCTTTCTTTTCGCGGAAAAGAAAGCGGGACCAAAGAAAAGGCTCCGGCAGAGCAGGCGCGAGGGCGCGCCTATCACCTCTCCGATCAGTTCCACCTCTTCGGCCTCGGCGCGCGCGTATTGACCATCGGCGCATGGGAATGCGCCGACGGTCAGTGGCGACGCGCTGTCGAGGCCGAAACCAGGGACTCGACCCATCTGTGGATCGCTTCGGCCCTGCCCTGCATTCCTCGTGTCACGTAATTGGTTCCGCACGGCCGGTCAGGCCTGAAGGCCTTCACCTCGCGTGACACAAATCATCTTCGAGCCTTCGGGTCTTCGTGCTCAAGTGGATTCACGAACGATCCAGCACCCTACCCAGGCCGAGCCCAATAAAAATTCTGCGTCTCTGTGCCTCTGTGTTGAGTTTCAGTTTCGACAAATGAAACGGGGGCAGCCTCTTGGAAGCCGCCCCCGTGTTGGATCGATGGGTTGGTTCGCGTCAGTCCAGGGGGAGCGGCTCCTGGGTCAGGGGATCGTAGAGCGGCAGGCGAGTCAACGGACCGAAGGTCTCCAGGCTGAGTCCATGGCCGGCATCCGGTGCCTGGACGGCCTGGGCGTCGCCAACCAGCACCCAGATCAGGTTGTCGGTCTGGAGCATGCGCCGGGCGGCGGCCTGCACGTCGGCCTTGCTCACCCGGGCCACCTGATCGCGCAGCTCCTGGAAGAAGCGCGGGTTGCTCTGGCTGCGGCCGCTGAGTTCCTCGTCGGCCAGCACGTTGGCGATGGTCGCGGCGCTGGCGAACCAGGTGGGGAAGGCCTGGATCAACTGGTTCTTGGAATTCTCCAGCGCTTCCTCGTCGATCTCGCCGGCCGCCATCTTGCGGTATTCGTCCACCAACAGGCTCATGGCATACTGGGTGCTTTCCACCTTGGTCTGCAAGCCCGCCCAGAAGATGCCGGGGCCGAAGGTGCGCTCCTCCAGTTGGCTGCCCACGCTGTAGGCCAGGCCTTCCTGGGTGCGGATGCGGTTGAGCAGCTTGGAGGACATTCCCGCGCCGCCCAGCAGCTCGTTCATCAGCCAGGCGGCGTGCCATTGGGGATCGTCCCGATCCAGGCCAGGCAGGATGCAGCGCACGCGGGTCTGGTTGATTGGTTTATGGATCAAGTACACGCCGGGCTTCACGGCGGCGTAGCCCGCCTCGGGATTGGGGAAGCTGGAGGAACCTTTCTTCCAGCCCTTCATGTGCTTCTCCAGCAAGGGCAGGATCTGCTTGGGCGTGACATCGCCGCTCACCCGCACCAGCAGGTTGCCCGGGTGCGTCCAACGCGCGTGCCACTCTTTCAGGGTCTGGGGCGTGAGCGCCTCCACGCTGGCGGCGGTGGCCGGCCGGAAGGTCTGGTCGTCATAGACTAGCCGACGCCACTCCATCCGCTCCAGCCGCTCGGGATCATCGTTGCGCTCCTTGAAGGAGGCCAGCCGTTTGTCCTGCCACTCGCGCAGGCGGTCTGCCTGGAAGCGCGGCGTGCGCAGCACTTCGAAGGCCAGCTCGAGGCCGTGCTCGAGGTCCTTGGTGAGGGTTTGCAGACGCAGGTTGCCGCCGTAAGGGTCATCCGTGCCGCTCTCCAGATAGGCTCCCAGGTAGGCTGTCTCCTCCTCGATCCAGGCGGCATCGTGGGCCTGGCTGCCGCCGTCGGAGAGTAGGTCGAAGGTCGCGCTGTGCAGGCCCAATAGCCCCGCGGGCTCCTGGCGGTCATCGGCCAGAATGGTGATGGAGACGTCCACCAGAGGCACTCGGTGATCTTCCACCACGAACACCGTGACGCCATTCTTCAGGACGTGCCGGTGCGCGGCGGCCTGGGGCGGCTCGTAGCTCAGGGGCGGAAACTGGAGCTGGTCCGGATGGGCGGGCAGGTCGGCGGTCGGGGCCGCGACGCCCAGACGGGCGCCGAGCAGGGCACTCAGCAACAAGGTGCGGGTGATCATTTCTGGGCTCCTTCCGCCTTCAGGGCTTCCAGCCGCGCATCCACGGACTGCAGGAGGAAGCCCACGAAAGCCTTCTCCTGCTCGTCCTCGGGCGTCTGGGAGGCCAGTTGGGCGCGCATGGCCGCCAACTGGGCCGGATCGCCCACCTGCTTGATCTGGGCCAGGGCCATTCGGGCCGGACCCTGCAACTCCGCGGGCAGGGTCGCCAGCGCGGCCGCCTCCGGGCTGGGTGCCGCGCCATCCTTGCGCACCCACCAGGTCACCAGGCGATTCTCGGGCTTCAATAGTCCGCCGGCTACGCGCTTGATGTCCGCGGCCGTCACGTCCTGGATCCGCTTGGCGTAGGCCTCCTGCTCGCGCCAGTCGCCCATTCCGGCGTTCTCGATCAGCGTGAACGCGGCGCGGATGGGGTTCTGCTGCTCGCGGTAGGCATTGGTCAACCAGCCGTTCTTGACCTTCTGCAACTCGCGCTCCGGCACATCCTCCGTGACCAGGCGCAGCACCTCGGCGTCCAGCGCGGCTTCCAGCTCCTGGTTGGAGATGTCACCGGCGGCCTCGGCCTCCAGCTGGAAGGCACCTTCGAGCTTCTTGCGCTCGTAGTAGGCGTAGGCCTGGACGGCTGTCTTGCTTTCTTGGACCAGCTTGCGTTGCAGGCGGCCGGTGTCCCCGTTGAGCAGGGAGGCGATCACCTCCAGCGCACCAGAATCCACGTGCTTGAAGCCGCCGCAGTGGTAGCGGAAGTTCACGGTGGGATTGACGTCCGCGGCGCCCACGTAGCGGCTCTCGCCGATCTGGCGGGGCTCAAGGGTGACCACGGGGGGCGGATCCTGGCGCGCTTCCATCCGTCCGAAATAGCGCCGGGCCAGCTGGACGGCCTCGTCGGTCTTGAAGTCGCCCACCACGATGCCCGTGACGTTGCCCGGCCCGTACCAGCGGTGGTAGTAGTCCTGGGCCTGGGCCATGCTCAGCTCGCTGACGTCGCTGGCCCAACCGATGATCGGCCAGTGGTAGGGCGAGGCTTGCCAGAAGATGGAGTTGACGGCTTCCTCGTGCATGCCCGTGGGCGTGGACTCGGTGCGCATGCGGCGCTCCTCGTAGACCACGTCGCGCTCGGCGTAGAGTTCGCGGAAGACCGGGTTGGTCAGCCGGTCGGACTCCAGCCAGTACCAGAGCTCCAGCTTGTTGGCCGGCAGCACGTTGAAATAGGCGGTCATGTCGTCGCTGGTGAAGGCGTTGCCGAACAGTTCGCCGTTCTTCTGCATGATCTGGTCGAACTCGTTGGGGATCATGTTGTCCCGCTGTTCGACCACCAGCTGCTGAAACTCGGCCTCCAGGCGCTGGCAGAGAGTGTCCGCCTCCTGGGCCTCCTTCAGACTGGCCGCCCGGCCCTGCCGGACTTGCTCGCGCAGCGTGCGGCTGCGCTGGCGGATCCGCTCCTTCAGTTCCTCCTGACGGGCGATCAGGTCCAGGTCCTTCTGCAGGTCCTTGGTGCCAATGACCTTGGAGCCTTTGAACATCATGTGTTCCAACAGGTGGGTCAGGCCAGTCTGACCGGGAATCTCATTGGAGGATCCCACGTGGGCGACCCAGGCTCCCATGAAGCTGGGCGAGGTGTGGTCCTCGATGAACAGGAAGCGCATGCCGTTGTCCAGCATGACCTCCTTGACGGGTAACGCGGCCTGAGCGGCTCCCAGGGCGAGCAGTGTCAGCAGCAGGCGCAATCCCGTGCGGGGAAATTGTGGCACAGGGGATCCCTCCGGTTATACACGAACCGCCGCCCGGCTGTCTCCAGGCGGGCGGCGCACGACAATCAGTTGGTTTTCAAGGCCTGAACGACTCCCGTCAGGGCGACGAGGGCCGTTTCGGCCCGCACCACGTGCGGGCCCAGACTCACCAGGGCCAAACTGCGTTTCATCACGCGCTCAATCTCTTCGGCGGAGAAGCCGCCCTCGGGGCCAGCCAGCAGGGCCAGACTCCCCTGCCGCTGGTCCAGAGCCGCACCCAACCCGGGGTCCACCACGGGCAGGGCTGTCACGAACGGCAGCTCTCCATCCAGCAGGGCGGCCAGAGTCGCCGGCGGGGCCAGCTCGGGACGCCAGGGATTGCCGCTCTGCTCCAGCGCGGCGTCGACGATCCGGCCCAGCCGGGCCAGGTCCGGCGGCCGCTTCTGGTTGCCGCTGCGCGCGCTGCTGAAGGGCACGATGCGCCAGATTCCCAGCTCCGTCAGTTTTTCCACCGCCCACTCCAGCCGGTCCGGGCGGATCAGCGGCAGCCAGGCCTCAAACTTCAGCGCCGGCTCGGCTTCCCGGCGCAGCGCCTGACAGGCCAGTCGCGCCTGGCGGTCCGCCGACTCCAGCCGGGCTGCGGCCCGACCCCCGCAACCGTCCAGCAACTCCAACTCCTGGCCGGCGGCGGCGCGCAGCACACGCAGCAGATGGTGGCTGGCGGCGGCGTCCAACCGCACCTCGCCCCCGGCCGTGGGCAGGGAATCCAGTAGCAGGCGCGGAACCCGGTTCATGGACGCAGCGCCTTGCGCGCCTTGAGCCAGCGCGACGCCTCGTCCAGGAAGGCCCGTTCCCGGGGCTCCAGCGAACCCAGTCCCTGCCGGGAGACTTTGCCCAGCAGGTCGTCCAACCGGCGCTCGATCTGGTCCTCGTCGCTGGCGTCCGTCAGGCGGAAAGGATCTGAGTCCGGCGCAGCTGGCCGCGTGCCTGCCCGCCGCAGGTGGCGCAGCATGCGGCGCCGGTGCCACCAGAGCCGCCAGGCCCGGCGGGCCGGACCGAAGTAGAGCAGGGCCAGGCCCGAGAGCATGCCGCCCAGGTGGGCGAAATGCGCCACGCCGTCCTGGCTTTGGACCACGCCGGAGAAGAGCGCCAAGCCGGCGAAGACCAGGGCCAGCACGCCGGCGCGGACCGGAATCAGTCCTAAAAAGAGCAGGCGGCGCTGGCGGAAGAGCAGGCCGTAGGCCGCTATCAGTCCGTAAACCACGCCCGAGGCTCCCATCACGCCCGAGGCCTGGCCCGTGCGCCAGGTGTCCAGCACGGCGTGGCTGAGCCCGGCGCCCACGGCGCAGACCAGCGAGTACAACCAGTACGAGCGCGCGCCCCACAGCCGCTCCAGTTCCGTGCCAAACACCCAGAGTCCCAGCAGGTTGAACAGCAGATGCAGGAAGTTCTGGTGCAGGAGCGCATAGCTGAGCAGCTGCCAGAGCCGGCCCTGCAGCAGGGCTTCCTCCGGTCGCAGGACGCCCCAGGCCTCCAGGCCCAGCGGCGCCTGGAGCAGATAGACCGCCACCAGCAGGATGGCCTGGGCGCGCAGGGCCGGGCCGGGCCGCCCCAGCGGGTCCAGCTCGCGCCAGCCTTCATATGTGTGGCTCAGGCTCATGCCCCAAGGTGTCAAACAGGGCGGGGGCCCGCAACGCGCCTCGCCGGGATGGCCGCCGGGATGGCCGCCGGGACGGCCGCCGGGACGGCGCGAGCTTCTTGCGCATGGGTGAAGGAGATGCTACTCTTACGGGTTCCCAAGTCTATTGCGCTGGAAGGAGGTGACGGCATGGCGCACATTCGAGTTCGCGAAGGCGAGCCGTTCGATCGGGCTTTCCGCCGGTTCACAAAATCGTGCGAGAAAGCGGGCATCCTGAGCGAACTGAGGCGCAAACAGCGCTACGACAAGCCCTCCGAGATCCGCAAGCGGATGATGAATGCCGCGAAGCGCAAGCAGCGCAAGCTGATGTCTGAGCAGCGTCGTCAGGGCCTGATCTGACGAACTGTCGCGGGGCCTGAGGGCTCCGCCGGACCTGTTCCTTCAGCCCCGCTTCTCCGCACGGCGAAGCGGGGCTTTGTTGCTATTCGAGAACCCAAGCATGGGGGAATGCAGCCATGATGCGCAGCCACACTTGCGGGCAGTTGAGGGCGGAGGATGAGGGCCGCCGGGTCCGGCTGGCCGGCTGGGTCAACCGCGTGCGCAACTTGGGGGGCTTCTGCTTCCTGGACCTGCGCGACCGCTATGGCATGATCCAGGTGGTCTTCGAGCCCGAGCGTCAGGAGCTGATGGACGCCGCCGGCCGCCTGCACATGGAAAGCGTGATCCTCGTGGAGGGCGTCGTGCGCCGCCGGCCGGGCTCCATGGCCAACCAGGAGCTGGCCACGGGCGAGATCGAGCTGCTGGCCGAGTCTTGCAAGCTGCTCTCGCGCGCCGACGTGCTGCCCTTCACCCTGGAGGCGGAGGACACGGCGGGCGAGGATCTGCGCCTTAAGCATCGCTACCTGGATTTGCGCCGCCCCACCAAGTCGCGCTACCTGCTGCTGCGCCACCGCATGGCCCAGGCCGTGCGCCGCACGCTGGACGGGCTGGAGTTCCTCGAGGTCGAGACACCGATCCTGATGAAGTCCACACCCGAGGGCGCGCGCGATTACCTGGTGCCCAGCCGCATCCACGCGGGCTGTTTCTACGCGCTGCCCCAAAGTCCGCAGACCTACAAGCAACTGCTGATGGTTTCCGGCTTCGACCGCTATTTCCAGATCGTCAAGTGCTTCCGCGACGAGGACCTGCGCAGCGACCGCCAGCCCGAGTTCACCCAGATCGACATCGAGCTCTCTTTCGGTGATGAGCTGGATGTGCAGGACACGGCCGAGGCCGTGATGGCCGGGCTGTTCCGCGAGATCAAGGGCGAGGAGCTGCCCCTGCCGCTGCCCCGCCTGACCTGGCGCGAGGCCATGGACCGCTTCGGCAGCGACAAGCCCGACCTGCGCATCCCGCTGGAGATCCGCGAGCTGGGCGCCCTGGCGGCGTCCTCCAACTTCGGCGTGTTCCAGCAGGCGCTGGAGCAGGGCGGCGTGCTGCGCGGGCTGGTCTTCCCTGGTCTGGCCGAGGAGTTCAGCCGCAAGAAGATCGACGCGCTGCAGGACTACGCGCGTCACCTGGGCGGCCAGGGCGTGGTGGTGGTGCGCTGGACGGCCGAGGGCCTCTCCAGCCAGATCGGCAAGTTCACGGGCGAAGAATGGCTGAAGAGCGCGGTCGCGGCTGCCGGAGCCACCCAGGGCGACCTGCTGGTGCTGGCGGCGGGCGAGTACCGCCTGGTCTGCAAACTGCTCGGCAACATGCGCCTGCGCCTGGCCAAGGAACACGGCCTGCTGGACGCCTCGGCGCACAAGCTGCTCTGGGTGACAGACTTCCCCATGTTCGAATACGACGACGAGGAGCAGCGCTGGATGGCCGCGCACCATCCCTTCACGCAGCCCAACGCCGAGCAGCTGGCCGCCGGCGTGCCCGAATCCGATCTGCTCAGCCGCGGCTACGACCTGGTGATGGACGGCCAGGAGATCGCCGGCGGCAGTGTGCGCATCCACGAGCGCGAGATGCAGGCCCGGGTCTTCCGCATGCTGGGCATCTCCGACGAGGAGGCCCAGGAGAAGTTCGGCTTCCTGCTGGAGGCCTTCCGCTACGGCACGCCACCGCATGCCGGCTGCGCATTCGGCTTCGACCGGTTGGTGATGATCTTCGGCGGCACGGAGAACATCCGCGACGTGATCGCCTTCCCCAAGACCAACCGCGCGGCCTCGCCCATGGACGGCTGTCCGGGCCGCGTGGACGCGCGCCAGCTGGACGAGCTGCATTTGAAGATCGTGGGTGACAAGCCTGGCGGAGACGCCTGATGCGCGGAGTGCCGGCCACCACCGGCCGCGCGGCCGCGGACGACGGGCTGACCCTCTCCCTTAAGGGCGTGGAGCCCCAGGCCCTGTTCGGACCCGGGGACGTGTACATCCGCAAGATCGAGGAGGTCTTCAGCGCGCGGCTGGCCTTGCGCGCCGGCGACCTGCAGATCGTCTCCAGCCGCAGCGACGCCGGCCGTCTGAAGCACGCCCTGCTGGAGCTGGTGGCCATCCTCAAGCGCAAGGGCCAGCTGGAGCTGCAGGACGTGGACACGGTGCTGCGCCTCTCACTGGCGGAGGGCGGGCCGGTCCAGGATCCCGCGGGCAATTCCGTCGTGGTCAACACGCCCACCGGAGCGCTGCGCACCCGCAGCCCGGGGCAGGAGCGGCTGGTCCAGGCCGCCTGGGCGAACCTGGTGACGTTCGCCATCGGCCCGGCTGGCACGGGCAAGACCTACCTGGCCGTGGCCATGGCCGTGGCGGCTCTGCTGGAACGCAGCGTGCAGCGCATCGTGCTGACGCGCCCGGCGGTGGAGGCCGGGGAGAACCTGGGCTTCCTGCCCGGCGACCTGAAGATGAAGGTCGATCCCTACCTGCGCCCGCTCTACGACAGCCTGTTCGACATGATGGACCCCGAGCGCATGGCCCGGCTGATGGAGCAGCAGATTGTCGAGGTGGCCCCGCTGGCCTTCATGCGCGGCCGCACGCTCAACAATTCCTTCATCATCCTGGACGAGGCCCAGAACACCACGCCGGGCCAGATGAAGATGTTCCTCACGCGGCTGGGACAGAACAGCAAGGTGCTCGTGACCGGCGACGTCACCCAGATCGACCTGGCCGAACCCTCCCAGAGCGGCCTTGTGCAGATCCGCGCCGTGCTGCGCGGGGTGAAGGACGTGGCCTTCGTGGAGCTTGAAAAGGCCGACGTAGTTCGCCATCGTTTGGTACGCGACATCATTCACGCCTATGAGGAGTATGACGGCCGTGCAACACGACCAACAGGTGACTGAAGGCGACGCTTCCTTTTCCTTCCCCCAGCCCGAACTTGAGGACCCCGACGGTCGAAGTCCCAGGCTGCTTGAGATTGAAATCACCCATCCCTCCATCCGGGCCAATCGGCGCGTGCTGCGCCGGATCGTCCTGCACGCCCTGCGGGAGGAATCCCTCCGGCACCGCGAGCTGACCCTGGCCCTGGTGGACCCGGCGGAGATGCAGCGGCTCAACCGCGAGTTCCACGGCGCCGACGAGCCCACGGACCACCTGGGCTTCCAGTACGACGCGCCGCCGGGCGAAGTCTCCGGCGACATCTTCGTCTGTCCGGCCGTCTGCGCCGAGCAGTCCGTCCATTGGCAGGAGACGCCGCGCCGGGAACTGGCGCGCGTGGTCCTGCACGGCGTCCTGCACCTGGCCGGCTGGCGCGACGACACACCCGCCCGCCGCCGCCGCATGCACGTCCGCGAGGACGAGCTGCTGGGCGGCCTGCAGGCCCTGCGCGAGCCCGCTGCCTGGCTGGAGGGCCCCGCCCATGTTCGCTGAGCTGCTGCTCTTCGTGCTGCTGCTGGTGCTCTCGGCCTTCTTCTCCAGCAGCGAGACCGCCTTCTTCAGTCTGAACAAGCTCCAGATGAAGGAGCTGCGCGAGGACGACGAGCTTTCCGGCCGGCGCGCGGCGCGGCTGCTGGCCCGGCCCCAGCGCCTGCTGGTGACCATCCTTGTGGGCAACACGGTGGTGAACACGGCGGCGGCCACGCTGGCCACGCTCATCGCCACCCGCTGGCCCCAGGTCAGCGGCCTGGCCATGGAAGTGGTCATTCCCGTCCAGGTGGTCGCGGTGACCCTGGTGCTGCTGCTGGTCTCCGAGGTGACGCCCAAGGCCCTGGCCTTCCGCCACAACGAGGCGCTGGCGCGCAGCGCGGCCCTGCCGATGCTGGGCGCCCAACTGCTCTTCTGGCCGCTGGTCAAACCCGTGCTGGCCCTGACCCACCGCGTGCGGCACCACCTGCAGGGCTCCAACCGCCTGCTGTTCACGCCGGACGAACTCAAGGCCCTGATGGAGGTGGGCCAGGAGCAGGGCAGCCTGGAGGAAGACGAGAAGAAGCTCATCCACAGCATCTTCGAGTTCGGCGAGACCACGGTGCGCGAGGTGATGGTGCCGCGCATCGACATGGTCTGTCTGCCCCACGACGCGGGCTTCGACGAGGCCGTCGACCTGATCCGCCGCGAGGGCCACAGCCGCATCCCCATGTTTCGCGAACAAGTGGACAACGTGGTGGGCATCCTCTACGCCAAGGACCTGATCCCCTTTCTGCAGCAGGACCAGACGCCGCAGTCGCTTGATCAGCTTGCGCGCCTGCCCTACTTTGTTCCGGAGGGCAAGAAGATCGACGAGCTCCTGCGGGAGTTCCAGGCCAACCACATCCATATGGCCATCGTGGTGGACGAGTACGGCGGCACGGCCGGGCTGGTCACGCTGGAGGACATCCTCGAGGAGATCGTCGGGGAGATCCAGGACGAGTTCGACGCCGAGGCACCGCCCTGGCGCCGCACGGCGGATGAGGGCTGGGTCTTCGACTCCGGTATGCTGCTGGAGGACGTCAATGCCCTGTTGGAAGAGGATGTGCTGCCCACGGTGGAGGACTACGAGACCCTGGGCGGGTTCATCTACGAGTTGGCCGGAGAAGTGCCCAAGGCGGGATCCCGGTTCGAGCACGTGGGTTGGAGCTTCACGGTGATGACCATGAAGCGCCATCGCATCGGACTGGTGAAGGCCATGCGCCTGGAGGCGACGGAGCTGCATGAGCGCGACGGGTCTGAGAAATAAGCTGGCCTCGTTCTACGCCAGCGCCCATCACAAGTACACTCAGGAGCCGGAGCCGGTCAGCTTCTTCCAGGAGCTGGGGCGCAAGGGTCCGATTCTTGTGGTGATGCCCCGGGAGGCCACCTGCTTCGAGGCGGCCCGCCATGTGCTGCCCCACCTGCGCCAGTTCACCACCGGCGACGATGGCCCCGCGCGCATCCACACGTTTCTGCACGAGACCTACAAGAACTGGATCGACTCACGCCTGATCTCCCAGGCCGTGGCGTGGGGCGACGGGGATCTCAACGCCCTGCACCTGCCTTCCAACCGCCTGCTGAACCAGGTGGCGGGCCTGCACTGCGACGTGGCCCTGGACCTCAACGTGGACGAGGATCTGGGATCCGCCTACGTGGTGGGCATGACCGGCGCGCAGATCCGCATCTCCCTGGGCGCGCGCCAGAACCGGCAGTTCTACAACGTCGAATTGCGCGTGCCCGTCAACCGGGATGACCTGCGCCAGACCTACCTGGGCCTAACGCGCCAATTGCACAACACCTTCTTCCGCACCAGCGGCGAAGCACCCACGGAGCTCTCCACCCTGTAGGAGAACGCATGAAACGCACGGTGATCCTCGACACCAATGTGCTGCTTCACAATCCCCTTTCGTTCCATGCCTTTCCAGGCGCCCATCTGGTGATTCCCATCACCGTGATCTCAGAGATCGACAAGTTCAAGAAGGGCGTCACGGAGGTCAGCCGCAACGCGCGCGAGGCCAGCCGCCAGATCGACGAGCTGCGTCGCGAGGGCAACCTGACCCAGGGCGTGAAGATGCCCGAGGGCGGCACCCTGGTGGTGGCGGGCGCGGGGCAGAAGCTGGTTTTTCCCGAGGGGCTCAGCCCGGCCGTGGCCGACGACTGCATCCTGGCCATCGCCCTGCAGCACCCGGCCAGCCGGGGTTGGCCCAAACTCTTCGTCACCATGGACGTCAACATGCGCATCAAGGCCGGCGCTTACGGCCTGGAGGCGACGGGCTACGAGGATCGGCGGGTCCAGACGGACGACCTCTTCCAGGGCTACCACCTGATCCAGGTGCCGGCGGGCTGGGTGGACGAGTTCTTCGCCACAGGCCACCTGGACATGGAGGAGAACTCGGGTCTGCAGCCCAACGAGGGCGTGGTGCTGCAGGACGCTGAGCGCCCGGAACGCACGGCGCTGGGGGTCTTCCAGTCCCAGCCCAGCCGCCTGCAGTTGCTGCGCATCGACGAGGCCGGCCTGGGCTTGCGGCCGCGCAACCTGGGCCAGCATTTCGCCCTGCACTTTCTGCTGGACGAGAAGATCCAACTGGTGACCCTGGCGGGCCGGGCGGGCACGGGCAAGACCCTGCTGGCCCTGGCCGCAGGCCTGCGTCAGGTGCTGGACGAGGAGTCCGGCTACCGGCGCATGGTGGTCAGCCGGCCCGTCTTTCCCATGGGCAAGGAGCTGGGCTTCCTGCCGGGCTCGCTGGAGGAGAAACTCAGCCCCTGGATGACGCCCATCCACGACAACCTGGAGCAGCTGCTGGACTCCCTGGCCGCGGGCAAGAAGGGCCAGCGGACCAGCGAGGCCAAGTTGCGCCAGTCCGGCGTGCTGGAGGTGGAGCCGCTCTCCTACATCCGCGGCCGCAGTCTGCCCAAGCAGTACTTCATCGTGGACGAGGCCCAGAACCTCACGCCCCACGAGGTGAAGACCATCATCACCCGCGCCGGGCACGGCACCAAGGTCGTGCTCACCGGGGATCCCGAGCAGATCGACAATCCCTACGTGGACGCCATGTCCAACGGCCTGTCCTATGTCATCGACCGCTTCCGCGACCAGAGCATCAGCGCGCACGCCACTTTGAGCAAGGGCGAGCGCAGCCGACTGGCGGGCCTGGCGGCTGAATTGCTCTGATGCGCGAAAGGTCCAGTCCCGTGAACCGATTCCTCTTCCCGCTGCTGCTCTGGCTGTGGTGTGCCGACAGCCTGCCGGCCGCCCCGATCTATGTTACACGCTCGCAGGCCCGGGACTACCTGGCCACCCAGGGCGTGCCCGCGGACCAGCAAGTCCAGGACGGCGTGTTGCAAGACTGCCTGGTGGAGATCCAGGAGCACACGCTGCTGGCCCTGGCCTGGGAGCGCGACGGCCGGCAATTGAACGCCGAGCAGCTGGGTCAGCTGGCGCAGGCCCGGGCTGAGATCGCCGTGCAGCTCTGCCGGGAGCGCCGCCTGCGCGTGGCCTCGCTGACGCCTAATCAGCTGCAGGACTACGAGTACCTCTCCCGCGCGCTCTACCGCACCAGCCACATTTTGGTGGACGAGAAAGCCCGGGCCGACGAGTTGGCGGTCCGCCTGCAGCAGGGCGGGTCCTTCCCGGAACTGGCCCGGCAGTTCTCCAGGGACCAGGGCTCGGCCAGCCAGGGCGGCGCCCTGGGTCTGGTGAAACTGGGCCAGACCGTGATGGAGTTCGAGGACGCCCTGTTGCGCCTGAAGCCCGGGCAGGTCAGCCCGCCGGTGGAGACGCCATTCGGCTGGCACTTGATCCGTCTGGACAGTCTGCTGGAGCGGGAGATCGTCTTCACGTCGCAGGAACTCACCGAACAGCGCGACATCCTGGAGCGGCACGCGCGGCGCCGGGCGGAGCTGGAAGCCCAGCGCCACCTGTGGCGGCAGCATCGCATCGAGCTGTTCCGCGACAAGGCCCTGGACCACGGCGTGCCCGCCACCGAAATCGTGGCCCGCACGGCGGACACCACCCTTACCCGCGGCCAGTTGGACCAGATGCTGCGCCAGGCCTTCGGCGCCAAGGAAGGCCTGGCCACAGACGGCCTGGGCTGGGACTTCCTGCGCTTCTGGGTGGAGCAGGACGCCTGGCTGCGCGAGGCGCGGCACGACGGGACCTGGGCCAGCCAGGAGGTGAACGACCTGGTGGACCTGCGCGAGCGCCTGCTCAAGAGCACGCTCTGCGTGATCGAGGACGTCATGCCGCTCATGAATCCCGGCGACGAGGACCTCTGGAACTACTTGAGAACGCATGAACTGGAGTTTCTGGCCGAGCGCGCTTTCGGGGTCTGGACTTTCGAGTTCGCCAGCCGGGCCGAGGCGGAGGCCGCCCGGGCACTCTCGCGCAAGGAGAAGCTCGATCCGGTCCGCCTGGCGAAGCGGTTGGGGCTGGATCTCCATCCCCAGGAGTTGTCCGCCGAGACCGTGCGCGGCCTGCCCGCCGCCCTGCGCAGCGAACTCATCGAGCTGAACACCGACGAGTGGAGCGACATCCTGGACAACGGGCAACCAGACGCGGCCCGGCGCTGGCTCTTCTACAATCTGGTGGGCCGGCGCATGCCGGACCTGGACGAGAGCGCTCCCTTGCGGCGCGCGTTGGTGGAGAAGGTGCGGACGGCGATGATCGACGCCGAACTGGGTCGGCTGGTGGACGAGATGAAGCACCGCACGGGTCTGACGGAAGTCCGCTGGAAGTAGCCGCCGGTTGGATCTCCGGCGATCCGGACGAGTTTTCTCGCCCCAAGGGGTTCCTTTTCCCCCGGCCCGCCTTGATCCGGCTTGGCGCGTGTGCAAGATTTCAAGCCGTCATGTTAACTAAATAACGACCTGGGCGGCCGCCCGGGACGAAAGGGCGCAGATGAAGATTCTCGTGCTGAACTGCGGGTCCTCTTCCCTGAAGTTCCAGCTCTTCGACATGCAGGAGGAGAAGGTCCTGCTCAAGGGTCTGGTGGAGAAAATCGGCTCCTCGCGGGCCATGCTGACCTTCAGCGGCCGGCAACCGGCACCCATCCGGGACGTGCTGGAGATTGCCAATCATGAGAAGGCCGTGCGCATCGTGATGGACATCCTGACGCACCCGGACCACGGCGTGATCCGCAGCATCTCCGAAGTGGATGCCGTGGGACACCGCACAGTCCACGGCGGCGAGGAGTTCAGCGACGCCGCCTTGATCACGCCCGAAGTGATCCAGGCCGTGGAGCGTTGCGTGCCCTTCGCACCCCTGCACAACCCCGCCAACATCATGGGCATCCTGATGGCGCGCAAACTGATGCCCGACCTGCCCCAGGTGGCCGTCTTCGACACGGCCTTCCACAGCCACATGCCGCGGATCAGCTACCTCTACGGCCTGCCCTTCGAGATGTACGAGAAGCACGGCATCCGCCGCTACGGGTTCCACGGCACCAGCCACGGCTTCGTGGCCCAGAAGGCCGCCGAGGTCTTGGGCAAACCGCTGGCCAAACTCAAGCTGATCACCTGCCATCTGGGCAACGGTTCGTCCATTGCGGCCATTGACGGTGGCGTCTCCGTGGACACGAGCATGGGCTTCACGCCGCTGGAAGGCCTGGTGATGGGCACGCGTTGCGGCGACCTGGATCCCGCGGTGGTGGGCTTCATCCAAGAGCGTGAGCGGCTCTCGCCCCAGGACGTGGACTCGCTGATGAACAAGCGCAGCGGCCTGCTGGGCATTTCCGGCGTCTCCAACGACATGCGCGAACTGGAAGAAGAGGCCGGGCGAGGCAATGAGCGCGCCAAGCTGGCCCTGGAGATCTTCTGCCTGCGGGTGCGCAAGTACATCGGAGCCTACGCCGCGGAGCTGGGCGGGCTGGACGGCGTGGTCTTCACGGGCGGCATCGGCGAGAACGCCGTGGCCATCCGGGGGCGCATCCTGGAACACCTGGAGCATCTGGGCATCAAACTGGACCCTGCGGCCAACCAGACGCGCCAAGCGCTGATCAGCAGCGGACGCGTCAAGGTTCTGGTGATCCCCACCAACGAGGAACTGGCCATCGCCCGGGAGACCCGGGTGGTCGTCCAGGGACTGAGCGCCCGGCCCGAGGCCATGAATTCGGTGGACCTGGAGCGCGAGATCGCCGCGCTGGGCGTGGAGGAGCGGCGGGAACTGGTGCTGCTTTGGGCCGAGTCACGCTCCGGCGACCTGGCCACACTGACGGCCCGCTTCAACAACCGCCTCAAGGTCGCCGTCAACCAGCAGGCCGTGCATCGGCTGCTGGCCGGCATGGGATTGCTGGAAGCAGAGGAGTGTGCCCGATGAACCGCCCGCAGAACCCCGGCACCCCCGGCCTGCCCGAGACCGGCTGGATCCTGGCCCGCGTCTGGCTGGGCGCCCTGGAGGAGACGGCCCGCGACTTCCATGGCAACTGGCCCAAGATGTTCCTGGACCGGGCCTACGAACACGCCACGGCCAACTGGATCACGCTGATGGAGCAGGAGTACGACTTCGTTTTTCAGCGGCACGGCTCGATGATGGAGGCCCTGCGCGGCTACGTGGACATCGGCCTGAAGGCGGGCGTGTTCCACGACGCGTCGGATTTCCGCTTGAAGGAGATCAGCCCCAACAAGGTGGAAGTCACCATCTACCGGGACATCTACTCCCAGACTTATCGCGAGCTGCGCATTCCCGGCCAGTCCGTGCGCGAGATGACCAACGCGCGGTTGGGCGCCTTCCGCGCCGCGGTGAAACTGCTGGCCGGCATCGAGTGCGATTACGAGATCACCGCCATCCACTCCGACGGCGTGGTGGAAGGCTTCATCGAGAGGCTGTGATGAGTCCCATTTCCACAGATCGTGTGCCGGCCGCGCTGATGCGCTCCCTGCAGTCCGAGGACTGGCGGGAGCGGCGGCGCGCCGTGCTGGGACTTTCCGACGCGGATTCCGGGTCGGCCGCCCCTCTGCTTGAAGCCACCCTGGGCGATCCCTCCGACGACGTGCGACACGCCGCGGTGGTGGTGATCGGCCGCCTGCAGCTGCGGGGTTTCCACGACGAGGTGTTGAAACCGCGCATCCTGGGCTCCCCGGACGCCAACCTGCGCTGGGCGGCGGTGTCCACCCTGGGCCGGCTGGCCGACACGCGCGACATCATTCCTCTGACCCGCATGCTGCAGGACGAAGACTGGCTGGTGCGCAACGAGGCGCGCAAGGTGCTGGCCGAGGCCGTGGATCGGCTGGGCGAGGACGCCGGCGACGGTGGCGCGGCGGACACGCTGATCCACCTGCTCTTCCTGGAGAACGAGACCCTCCGGCCGCTGGTCATCCGCAACCTTTGCCGCCACGGCAGCTGGGCCCTGCCCGCCCTGCGCGAGGCCTTGAACGAGCCCTCGCCGGCCATGCTGGCGGGCGTGGTGCGCGTGCTGGGCCTGCTGGGGGACCGGCACAGCCTGGTTCGCCTGATCGAGTTGTCCCGGAGCGAGGACCGCCGCGTGCGCCGCGCCGTGGCGGAGTCCCTGGGCCTGCTGGGCGGACGCGACGCCGCGCGGACCCTGGTGCGCATGCTGGCCGTGCAGCAGAGCGAGGTCTGCGAAGCCGCCGAACAGTCCCTGTTGCAACTGGGCGCCGAGTCACTGCCGCCCATCCTCGAACTGCTGCAGCACGAGGACTGCACGCGCCTGCGCGTGCGCTGCATCCACGTGCTGGGACATCTGCGCCTGCCCGAAGCCCTGCCGGCCTTGCGGGCGGGCCTGCGTTCCAGCTATTACCGGGTGCGCCAGGCCACCATTCAGGCCCTGGTGGCCTATGGTTCGGCCATCACCGATCAGCTGCTGCCGGGACTCAAGGTCGGCGCGCCGGATGTCCACCCCCTACTGGTCCAGCTGCAGCGCGAGCCCAGCCAGGAAGGCCAGCTCCGCCTGCTGCGCGTGATTGGCGAGACGGGCAACCATGCCGCCGTTCCCTTTATCAAGGATCTGCGGGGCGGGGCGACGGGTGAGGACGGCCTGCTGCTGCGGCGCACGGCCAATCAGGCCCTGTTCCAGCTGGGCTGCGCCTCCTGGGAGCGCTACTGCTTGTTGGCCGTCCTCGGTCAGGTGGCGGGGGTCGAACATGCGGAAGAACTGATTCCGTGTCTGGACCATCCATCGTATTATGTGCGCAACCGCGCCGTGCGATCGCTGGCGCGCTTTTCCACGCCCGAAGTCGGCAAGGCCCTGGCCCGCACCGCGGGCAGCGATCCGCGCTATTTCGTGCGCCGGACGGCCTTGCAGGTGCTGGGCGGCTTGAACGTGGACAAGGGCCTGCTGTACCGGACCGCGCACGCCGCCATGCAAGACAACGCCCCGGGCGTCCGGGTGGAAGCGGCCCACGTGCTGGGCCGGCTGGTGAACGACAAGGCCGTGCCCGCCCTGATCGAGGGCCTGCTGGACGATGTTTGGAGCGTGCGCGAAGCCTGCGAGACGGCCCTGCGCAACTTCCCGACCAAAGCTGTCAAGCCGCTGGTGCGCCTGCTGGACGAAGAGCGCGAGTTCATTCGGCTGCGGGCGGCCCGCCTGCTGGGGGAACTGGGAGACCCGGGGGCTGTGCCGGCCCTGCAGCGTCAGTTGAAGAAGGAAACGCCGGGCACTCGTGTCCACGAGGCCCTGCTGAGGAGCGTGCATCGATTGCTGGCCTAGGACCTGAAGTCGAACCATTTGGATTCCGAAAAAGGAAGGAACTGCGAGCGGCTGGCCGTCTGACGGGCGTGGAGTTTGGATCCACATCCGCTGGGCTCCTAGGAGGTTCCGCCGTCAATTCCTACTTCAAACCGGCTTCGGGACGGCGCTCCCGACGCCGGCGGGGATTATCCGCAAGTGGAAAGGCTGGGTCACCATGCACGCATTTCGTACTGCCGGACGGCTGAACGGGAGGTCCGCGACTTCACCGGCTGACGGCGCTTACCGAATTCTCCACCCTGCCCCGGCGCGACCACGTGCCGCGTGGCAGGGTTTCTGGTTGCTGGCGGGCCTGCTCTGGCTGGTCACGGTGGCCGGGGCCCAGACCGTCATGCCCGACACTCTGCGCCCGACCACGGGCCATGCCTTCCGGCTGTCGGATTTCGACGGGCCCTTCTGGTTCAACCAGCGCTCCGTCGTGCTGCCCGGCGACACTCTGTTCGCCGGCCCGGGTGACTCGCTGCTCTTCAAGGCCGACACCCTGGGCCTGGGCTCCCTGATGATCCAGGGCACGCTGATCGTCGAGGGCAATCAGGACAGCCTGGTGGTCTTCACGGGCCAATCCTACAGCCAGTTCAGCTGGCCGGGCATTCTGTTCCGCCAGCTGGCCGGGGACTCCACCACCTCCCTCATCCACTACGCCCACCTGAATGGCGCCAACACCACAATCAACACCAACAAGGTGGCGGCCTGGGGCCAGCCCTATTCCCTCGTCGTCCGGCGCAGCTTGTTTACGGACGGCAGTTTTGGCGCCGTGCTCTTCTCGCCCTCCTCTTCGCGTTTCGAGAACTGCGTGTTTGACGACCAGCGCAACGTGTCGGTCTATGCCTCCAACTGCCGGGCGGAAGTGGTCAACTGCGTGCTGATGCCCCACGAGGATTTCCCCAGCGCCAAGGCCATCAACTTCTACAATCCGCCGGCGGACCCGGCTTCGGTCGTCCATTACAACCTGTTCTATCCGGGCGTGGGCGAATGGTGGAGCGAGTTCCTGCTCTCCAACAACACGGGGGACTCGCAGTACACGTATCACCAGCTGGACTCCACCAACCTGGTGGCGGACCCGCTCTTCCTGGCGGATCGGCCCTACCACCCGGATCCGGAAACTTCGCCCCTGGTGGATAGCGGCGACCCCACCCTCCTCGACCCGGACGAGACCGTCTCCGACATCGGCATTTGGTGGGTGCGCGGCATCGAGAGCCCCCTGCGCATTCTGAGCGCGCCCTCCCCTTCCACCTGGGTGAAGGGCTACAACTTCCTGGCCGTGTTTGACATCCAATCCTACCCGGCGCCCGACTGGAGCCTGGAAGGCGCCCCGGCGGGCATGCAAATCAGCACGCTGGGCCGGAGCTGGGCGGCGCTGAGCTGGCCGGTCAGCCAGCAGCAGCTGGGCGCCCACCACTTCTGGATCCACGGCCAGAACCTGGCCAACGAGATGGTCTACCACGACAGCCTGGAAGTCAACTTGCTGTTCCTGGAGAACCACGCGCCGCAGCTCAGCCTGGTCTCCCCTTGCGACGGCGGGGGCTGCCTGGGTCAGCGTGACGTGATCGTGGAAAACCTATCCACCGGCACGTCCACCGTGGTGCAGTTGCAAGTGGAGGACGAGGACGCCGCCTTGCTGGGGAGCCAGCAGATCTACCGGCTGAATGTCTGGCTCAACGGCGTGGCGGAGCCCACGCTCTTCGTCAGTCAGCTCCAGCGCGAGTTCGTCCTGGACACCACGGCTCTGGTGCTGGATCTGCGCTTCTCCGACGGCGTGGCCTACGACAGCCTGCATTATGAAATCCACCCACGCTTCACGCTGCTCTCCGGCGACGTGTCGGGCGTGATCGGCACGGCCACCGGCCCTGTCTTCCTGACCGGACCCCTGCGCGTGCCCGCCGGGCAGAGCCTGCGCGTGGAGGCCGGCAGCCTGCTGGTGGCCGGCGACTCGGACAGCGAGGTTTGGCTGCTGGACGTGGAGGGTGAGCTGCTGCTGGAAGGCAGCGCGGAGGCCCCGCTCATCTTCCGCTGCCTGGCGACCCAGCGTGCGGGCCTGGATCTGCGGCCGCCCTTCCTGCGTGTCCAGCAAGGCGGGCAGCTCAGTG
Organism: Acetofilamentum sp.; assembly: GCA_020726405.1. GTDB lineage: Bacteria > CAIWAD01 > CAIWAD01 > CAIWAD01 > CAIWAD01 > CAIWAD01. The sequence goes on from DYSB01000007.1 coordinate 31,429, forward strand.
GCCTGTCCCACGTGGAGTTCGAGGGCTTTTCCACCGCCGTGCAACTGGAGCACCTCGATCAGACGGAGCCCGTGCTGATCGACAGCTGCGCGTTCACGCGTGTGCGGCTGGGCATCCTGGCGGTCAACACGCCCGTGGACATCCGCCACAGCGTCTTCCATTCGCCCGCCGACAGCCTGCAACTGGGCAGCTCGAGCATCTACCTGGCGGGCTCCGTGGGCAGCGTGATCCAGAACAACCTGTTCATCAATCCAATTGTCGGCGTGACCGCGGTGGACGCCGACGCCCGGATCTCCAACAACAGTTTCGTCTGGGTGAAGACGCGCAATCAGAACTGGACGCACTCCTGGCCTACCTATAGCCAGCTGGGATTCGGGCGCGTCCACGCCTTCAACTCCACGCTGGAGATCCGCAATAACCTGTTCCAGTGGCGCGCCACGCACTTCGGCGACGTTCTCACCACCAATCAGTTAGAGGCCTACGCCGCCTCTCCCACGCACGCCATCTGGCTGGATGAGGCCAGCCGGGTGCGGGCCGAGTGGAACTGGTACGACTGTCGCAACGCCTGGCTGAACAGCGCGGAGGGCTATCAGAATCTTTCCTTCCAGACGGCCATCAACGACAGCACGCTCCTGCTCAGCCATATCCGGGCCGGGGCGGACAGCGCAGGCGTGGATGAGGCCAGCGGCTACCGGCTCTTCGCCGACAGCCCGCTGATCGACGCCGGCGATCCTTCCGGCCTGTGGAACGACGCCTTCGACGCCAGCCGCTGTGACATCGGCTGGACGGGCGGTCCGCTGGCGCTGGTGAGCGAGTACACGGCGGTCAGCGATCTGCACGGCGAGGAGCCCGGCATCACGCTGCTGCCCGGGAGCTTCCGCCTGAGGCCGGCCTATCCCAATCCCTTCAACCCCTTCTCGCGGCTGGAAGTGGAACTGGACCGGCCGGGCCTGCTGGACCTGCGGATCTACGACCTGCTGGGTCGCCAGGTAGCCGTGCTGGTCCACGACCGGCTGGAACCGGGCGTCTACGGCCTGCAGGTGGACGGCTCCGGCTGGGCCAGCGGCTTCTACGTAGCCCGGGCCCGCTTCCAGGGCGAACAGCAGAGTACGCGCCTGCTGTTGGTGAAGTAGCCGCGCGTCAACCAGCGAGCATGGGGCCGGCTCTCGCGGGAGCCGGCCTTTTTCGTGTTTCCGACAAAGGGGTTGGACAGCCGGCGCAGGCGGTGCGCACTCCGGGTTGCGAGCCGGAACGTAGAGCGTCCGGGCGGGGTTGGGGGGCCTTCTGGAAGCGGAGGGCACGTGACGGCGGAGGAGTTGGCGGGACTGTGCAGCGAGGAATTCACCCGGGGCCGGCGGCCGCGTCCGGGCCAGGGTGGACTGCCGCTGGCGGGCCTGGGAGTCGCGGAGTGGCTGGAGCGGGAACTGGATCCCCGTGGTCCCCGGCGGGCCAACTGGGAGGCACTGGCGGAGGAGCTGGCCCGCGGAACGCTGACGCTGATCCGGCCGGGGGACGCGGACTATCCGCCCCTGCTGGGCGCCATGGCCGCGCCACCGGATCCCCTGTTCTGCAAGGGCCGCCTCGAGCTGGCGCAGCGCGAGGCCGTGGCCATCGTGGGCACGCGCCGGCCGGACGAGCGCGGTTTGCGCTGGGCCGCCCGGGCCGCGGAGACCCTGGTGCGGCTGGGGCTGGTGGTGGTCTCTGGCGGCGCCGCGGGCATCGACGGTCAGGCCCATCGCCGGGCGGGGGCCGCGCAGACCGTGGCCGTGCTGGGCGCCGGCTTCGACCGGCCCTATCCCGCCGAGCATCGGGAGCTGTTCCGCGAATTGGGGGAGCAGGGGCTGTTGCTGAGCGAGTGGCCGCCCTGGACCGGCCCGGAGACCTGGCGCTTTCCCCGCCGCAACCGGGTGATCGCCGGGCTCTGCCGGGCCGTGCTGGTGGCCCAGGCGCCCGCCCGCTCGGGCGCGCTCTCCACGGCCCACCACGCCGTGGAGGAGGGCCGGGAAGTGCTGGTTTGCCCCGGTCCCTGGGACGAGCCCCTCTATGCCGGCTGCCATAAACTGATCCGCCAAGGGGCGCGCCTGACCGCCACGCTGGACGATCTGCTGGAGGAACTGGCCGGCCTGCCCCTGATCCTGGCGCCTTTGCCGCTGAGTCTGCCGGAACCGTCCGCCGCCCCGCCCGCCGGAGACGGCGACGCCGAGCTCTGGGAGCTGCTGGAGCGACCCCTCTGCCGGGACGAACTGGGCGCCCGGTTGGGGCTGGCCAGCGGGCCCCTGGCCGCCCGCCTGCTGGAGGCCGAACTGGCCGGCTGGCTGCGCGCCCTGCCCGGCGACCGCTGGGCTCGTTGCAACTGGCCGGGGGCCTGAGTAGATTTCCCGCATGAAAAAAATCGGTTCCCTCCTCTGGCTGGTGCCTGGCCTCCTGTTGTTGGGCATGCTGCTGATCCTGAGTCGCCGTGATCCGCACGCCTCCGTGCGCAGCCCCATCGAAGGCCTGGGCAAGCTCAACGCCGTGATGGAGATCATCCGCGATTTCTACGTGGAAGAAGCGGAGATGGACCGCATCGTGGACGGCGCCATCCGCGGCATGCTGGACGAGCTGGATCCGCACTCCAACTATATCCCGGCCGCCGAGCTGCGTGAGATCAACGAGGAGTTCCAGGGCGAGTTCGAGGGGATCGGGATCTACTTCCAGATCCGCGACAAGCTGCTCACCGTGGTTTCCGCCATTCCCGGCACGCCCTCCGACCGGCTGGGGTTGAGCCCCGGCGATGTGATCATCGAGATTGACGGCAAGGCCACCTATGGGATCACCAACGAGGACGTGCAGCGCAAGCTCAAGGGCAAGGGCGGCACCCAGGTGGTGATCAAGGTGCGCCGAGCCGGCCTGGAGGAGCCCCTGACCTTCCGCATCACGCGGGAGAAGATTCCCATCTACAGCGTGGAGTCCGTCTTCATGCTGAACGGGGAGGTGGGCTACCTGCGGCTCAACCGCTTCATGGCCACCTCGGCGGACGAGATCCGGGAAGCGATGAAGACCCTGAGCAAACAAGGCATGAAGAAGGTCGTGCTCGATCTGCGCAACAATTCGGGCGGCTACCTGGAGCAGGCCCAGAAGATCGCCGACCTCTTTCTGCCCGGCGGACTGGTGATCGTCTCCACAGAGGGTCGCCTGGCGGAATTCGGCAGTGTGCTCAAGTCCACGACCGAGGACGACCTGCCGCCCCTACCGCTGATCGTGCTCATCAACCAGGGGTCGGCCTCGGCCAGCGAGATCGTGGCGGGCGCCATCCAGGACCACGACCGCGGGCTGATTGCCGGCCAGACCAGCTTCGGCAAGGGTCTGGTCCAGCGCCAACTGGAGATGCGGGACTCCTCGGCCGTGCGGCTCACCATCGCCCGCTACTACACGCCCAGCCACCGGCTGATCCAGCGGCCCTACGACAAGGGCCTGGCCGTCTACTACGAGGAGGCCATGGACGAGGAGGATCCCAACCTCTTCGCGGACACCACGGCCGCCAAGCCGGTCTTCCGCACCCGCGCCGGGCGCAAGGTCTACGGCGGCGGCGGGATCACGCCGGATGTGCGGATCCGCAGCGGGCGCCTGACCCAGTACACCAGCCGGCTGCGCACGCAGCAGTCCTTCTTCGACTTCGCCAACCACGCTGCCACCGCCGGACCCCTGCGGCAGCGGGTGGAAGCTCTGGGGCAGGAGGCTTTCCTGCGCGATTGGCAGCCCGACGAGGCATTGTTGGCCGAGTTCGTCCGTTTCGTGGGCGACAAGGTCGATTTCAACGAGGAACAGTGGCGCCAGGATCTGGTCTGGATCCGCGGCTACCTGAAGCGCGAGATCGCCCGGGTGGTGTTCGGCCGGGATCCCTCCCTGCGGGTGGACCTGGCCATGGATCCCGCGGTGGCCGAGGCCCTGCTGCTCTTCCCGGAGGCCGAGCGGATCCAGCAGTTGGCCACGCGGAAAGCCGGACGCTAAGCAGCGCGCGGGCCCGCTTGGGCAGTGCGCGCGTTGACTTTGGAAAAGGCGTTCAGTAGGTTCGTGCAGCTTTAACAACCTCGATGGATCGCAGGCCCACGCCCGATCCAGAGGACAACCCTAGGCGGAGGACGCATTCCCATGCTCAAGTACTATGTCGATGGCGGCGTGTTCATGCACCCCATTCTGGTCATCACGATCTTCGCCATCATGATGATCGTGGTCAAGTCGGTGCAGCTCCTCAGGGCCTCGCAGAACACCAAGAAGTTCATGGTGCGCATTCAGGAGGCCCTGAAGGAAGGTGGAGCGGAGAAGGCGGCCGAGATCTGCGCCAGCACCCGCGGCCCCGTAGCCTCCATCATGCATGCCGGCCTGATCCGCGTGGACCGGGGCGTGGAAGCCGTGGAGAAGGCCATCGTCAACGCCGCCTCGACGGAACTGGCCCTGCTGGAGCGCGGCCTGGTCTGGCTGAGCACGGCCATCGGTCTGGCCCCCATGTTCGGGTTCACCGGCACGGTGTCGGGCATGATGAGCGCCTTCGAGGAAATCGCCAAGGCCAACGACATCAGCCCGTCCATCGTGGCCACGGGTATCGCCGAAGCCCTGCTGACGACGATCTTCGGCCTGATCTCGGCCATGATCGCCCAGTTCTTCTTCGCCATTTTCACGGCCAAGATCCAGGCCCTGGTGGTGGACATGGAGGAAGCCTCCGTGCAGCTCGTGGAGAGCCTGATCGAGCAGGAACGCAAGTAGTCCGCTCCGCTCGCCAATTCGAGGTTCACCATGGCGTTAAAACGCGGCACCAAGTACGAGGCCGAGATTCCGACGGCGTCTCTGCCCGACATCATTTTCACCCTCATCATCTTCTTCCTGGTGACCACCACGATCACCTCGGACAAGGGCGTGTCCCTGACGCTGCCTGAGTTCTCCGAGGGCACGGAGACGGTCAAACTGAAGAAGGACATGGTCCTCAACATCCTCATCGCCGAGTCTGGCGACATCATGGTGGACGCGGAGATCCTCGCCAACCGCGGCGAGCTGCTCAACCGCATCCGCACCAGCCTGGAGGAGAAGGGCAAGGACGCCGAGGGCAAGTACATCAAGATCGTCTCCATCAAGACCCAGGGCGGGACTCTCTACGACGACTACATGTTCGTCCTGGACCAGGTGAAGGCCGCCGGCGCCAGCAAGATTTCCATCGCCGAGCCGGAGGAATAGGCCATGCCTCAACTCAAGCGCCCCGCGCCCTACATCACCACCATTCCGTCGGCCTCGCTGCCGGACATCATCTTCACCCTGCTGATCTTCTTCATGGTGGTGACCAGCTTCAAGCAGTTCGACGGCCTGCCCGTCATCGTGCCCGAGGCCAAGACCACCGCCAAGATCGAAGTGGGCAAGCGGGACATCGCCTACGTCTGGATCGACAAGCGTGGGCAGATTGTCCTGGACGATCAGCTCTACAACGAGGAGACCGTGGCCGACCTGGTGCCCATCCTCTACGAGCGCCGGACCGCCAATCCCAAAACCGTGATCAGCCTCAAGGCCGATCGCGACTGCCGCATGAAGATCGTCACCGATGTGCAGCAGCAGTGCCGCAAGGCCTATGCCTTGCGCATCAATTACACGACGCGCTTCAAGGATCAGGGGTGAGTGCCATGTATGCAGAACGCAACCCCGAGATGGACATCCGGCGCAAACTCCCTGTGTTGACGGAGCTGGGGCTGGCCATCGCCATCACCATCTTTGTCCTGATGTTCATCTTCTCCAAGCAACTCTCCACAGATGTCAAGGTGCGCGAATACGTGCCCGAGGAGATCCAGGTGGAGGAGATCGAGCGCACGGTGCAGCAGAAGACCGTGCCCAAGCCCAGCCGTCCCACCTTCACCATCGCGGCGGAGGATGAGGAGATCTCGGATGACGAAGCCATCGACTTCGCCGACGACGACAACTGGGACATCGCCCCGCCCCCACCCCCGCCCTCGCCCGCCGGCGCTGGTGATGGTGAGGTCGTGGAGTTCTTCGCTGTGCAGGAGCCACCCGAGCTGATTGGCGGCACAGCAGCTCTCTACAAGGCCGTGAAGTACCCCGAGATGGCCCAGCGTGCTTCCGTGGAAGGTCTGGCGCAGATCGTCTTCGTGGTGGGTCCGGACGGCAACCCGCGGGATTTCGTCATCCAGGGCGAGCGCCCGGAAGGCCTGGGCTTCGGCGACGCGGCCATCGAGGCCTTGCGCAAGATGAAGTTCAAGCCGGGTCGCCAGCGCGACAAGGCCGTGGCCGTGCGCATGCAGCAGGTCATCAAGTTCGAGCTGACCGGCAACTGAGTTGGATTTCCGACCATGCAAACGGGTCGCATTGGCGGCCCGTTTTGCGTTTGGTCGCTAAGGAAAGTGAATAGCGGAGGGCACCCAAGCTCCGCGTTGTCTTTCCTAGTGTAGCGCCCTGCGGTTCCGGATTTGCCGAAAACAGGCAATCCGACCGGCTGCCACAACACACAGCGTTACTAGAGAGCCACAACATGCGCATCGGCCTGCTGATGATCACCTTCCTTGCGACCGGGACCCCCTGGGCGGCCCTGGCTCCCACCCTGCACCAGGGCCTGGAGGCGGAGCGGCTGCGGGCGGAACGCAGTGGACCGGCGGGTCTACTCAACCAGCAGGTCGGATTGTTTATGGCCGGCCTGAACGAGCGCAACCGGCCTGTCTACTACGAAGCCCACACCCTGGTGGCCGCGCAGAGCATGCGCTTGGACGAGCTCTGGCCCGGCGGCTCGGCGGGTACGCAGCTGACAGGGGTCGGCATCCAGACCCTGGGGATGTGGGACGCCGGGGCGCCACGGCCCACTCACTTGGAATATGTTGGCCGCGTGCAGCAGCAGGACGACGCCAGCAGCGTGGCCTCCCACTCCACCGCCGTGGCGGGCATTCTGGTGGCGACGGGATTGGGCGCGGGCGTGCGCGGCATGGCGCCCGCGGCGCAACTCAAGTGCTGGGACTGGAACGACGACCAGACGGAGATGCAGAACGCGGCCTGGTCCGGACTGCGGATCTCAACCCACAGCTACGGCGCCGCCGTGGGTTGGGGACTGGTGGGCTCCACCTGGTACTGGTACGGCGATCCGGCCCTGGACTCCCACGAGGACACGGATTTCGGCTATTACAACTCCACCACGGCCCTGATGGACGAGCTGGTCTGGCTCGAGCCGCACTACCTGATCGTCCGCTCGGCGGGCAACCACCGGCTGGACATCGGCCCAGGCCCGGGGATCCCGCACTTCGTCTACGAGAACGGGGGTTGGACGCAGAGCTTCGATCCCCGCGACCCTGACGGTGGTGGCCCGGGTTTCGACACGCTGCCCCCGGAGGCTGTCCTCAAGAATGGCCTGGTGGTGGGGGCCGTGGAGGATCTGCCACTGGGCTGGACCAATCCGGAGAGTGTGGCCCTCACCAACTTCACGTCCTTTGGACCCAGCGACGACGGGCGGATCAAGCCCGATCTGGTCTCCAACGGCACCTCGCTGATCACCACCTCTCGGACGGCAGACACGGACTACACGGCCTTTTCCGGCACCTCGGCGGCGGCGCCCACTGTGGCAGGCGCGGCGGCCCTGTTGTCCCAGTTGTATTCGCTGGGCCATCCAAGTCCGGCTGGAGTGCTGTTGGCCCCGTTGTCTTCCACCCTGCGCGGGCTGCTGCTGCACACGGCCGACGAGGTCGGACCCAGCGACGGGCCGGACTATCAGGCCGGCTGGGGCATGGTGAACGCGCGCAACGCGGCGGACCTTCTGCTGGACGACAACGCCCGCCGGCGGCGGATCCTCCAGAGCCGGCTCTCTTCCAACAGCGAGAAGTGGATCAACGCGCGGACCCTGGGCGGCCCCGTGCGGGTCACTCTGGCCTGGACCGACTACCCGGCCGTCACGCTGCCGCTTGCCCTGGACAACCCCAGCCCTCGGCTGGTCC
>DYSB01000078.1:0-7515 GCA_020726405.1 Acetofilamentum sp.
CATTCAACCAGGAAGAGCAAAATAAGTTCCATCAATTCAGGCGCACTACACTAGGATGAAGCACACGCCTTGACCCAGCCACTCCGACGGCGCCGGCCCTTTGCCGGCTCTTTTTGTGCGGACTCCGGCCGGTACGGCGCAACCTGGAGACGGCTGGATGTGGTGGGACCGCGACAACGAGACGGAGGCCCAGGCGGGTGCGCTGCCCACCTGGGGCATGCTCCGCCGCGTCCATCCCTACGTGCGGCCGCACCTGCCCCGCTTCGGGCTGGCCCTGCTGCTGGCGCTGGCCGGCGTGGGCCTGATGCTGCTCCAGCCGGTGATCTTCAAGCGCATCGTGGATGTGGACTACCCGGCCAAGGACATGGGCGGGCTGCTGACCAGCGTGGGCGTCTACACGGCGCTGCTGGTGCTGGGCACGCTGTTCTCCGGGCTGGCCACGGTGCTGCTGGGGCGGGGCGGCGTGGAAGTCGTGAACGTGATCAAGCGAGACCTCTTCGCCAAGGCACTCGCGCTGGGCCTGCCCTGGCTTGAGTCCAAGCCCGTGGGCACGCTGGTCTCGCGCATCGAGTCCGACAGTCAGCGCCTGGTCAACCTCACCTCCACCATGGCCGTGCGCATCCTCAGCGCCACGGTGATGATCTTCGGCAGCGTGATCATTGTCTCACGCGTGGACCAACGGCTCTTCCTGATCTGCGCCGCCGTCCTGCCCGTGATGGTGGGCGGCACCTGGTTCATCTTCGGCAAGATGCGCGCGCGCTTCCGCGAGGAGCGCCGCCAGTACGCCAAGATCACGGGCGAGGTGGCCGAGCTTGCGCCCGCGGCGCGGCTGATCCAGGCCCTGGGCGTGGAGGCTTGGGCCGAGGAGCGCCTGGCCGGGCACAACCGCGGCTACAAGCGCTTCGTGGTCCGGCTCAACCTGCTGGAGTACTCGCTCTGGGGCGGGATGGGCCTGATGCAGATCCTGATGACCTGCCTGGCCCTCTGGCTGGGCAGTGCGTGGATCGCCGACGGGAGCATGAGCGCGGGCACGCTGGTGATGTTCGCCCAGTACGCGGGCATGATCTATTGGCCGATCATCGAGCTCTCCGAGCAGTTGGCCGAGATCCAGCGCGCCGGCGGCGCGGCGGACCGCATTTTCACCATGCTGGACACGCCGCCCACGGTGCCCACGCCGGCCCATCCCAAGCTGCTGCCCACGCGGGTCGGACAGGCCGGGCGGCTGGAATTCCAGTCCGTCTCCTTCGAATACGTGGCCGGCAAGCCCGTGCTGACGGACTTCAACCTGGTGGTGGAGCCTGGCGAGACCGTGGCCCTGGTGGGGCCCACCGGCGGCGGCAAGAGCACGATCCTCAACCTTGTGACACGCCTGCGCGACGTGAGTGAAGGGCGCATCCTGCTGGACGGGACGGACATCCGCGAGTTCGATCCGCGCGAATACCGGCGGCTCTTCGGTCTGGTGCTGCAGGATCTCTACCTCTTCCCGGCCAGTGTGGAGGACAACCTGCGCGCCTTCCGGCCCGAGGTGCCCGCCGAGCGGGTGCGCGAGGCTGCGCGTGTGGCGGGCATCGAGGAGGAGATCCTGCGCCGGCCCCAGGGCTACGCCGCCGTGCTGGCGGAGCGCGGCGCCGACCTGTCCTACGGCCAACGCCAGTTGCTGGCCCTGGCCCGTGCGTTGGCGGTGGATCCGCCGATCCTGGTGCTGGACGAAGCCACCAGCAGCGTGGATCCGCGCACGGAGCGCCACATCCAGCGCACACTGGAACTGCTGACCCGGGGTCGCACGACGCTGGTGGTGGCGCACCGCCTCTCCACCGTCCGGCACGCCGACCGCATCCTGGTGGTGCGCGCCGGCATGGTGGCCGAGCAGGGGCGGCACGCCGAGTTGCTGGCCCTGGACGGCCTCTACGCCGAGTTGCTGCGCACGCAGCAGGCGCACCACGGCGCGGCAGCCATCCTGCCCGATCCCGACGAGGGCGAGACGGAGGCGGCGGCATGAGCGCGCTACGCAAAGTGCTGCGCTGGTTCGCCCCCTACTGGCGCAAACAGCGGCGCGGGATGGGACTGGTGCTGCTACTGACCGCCCTGGGCGTCGCGGCCAGCACGACCTATCCATTGATCTTCAAGTTCGTGCTGGACGAACTGGTGCAGCAGGGCGACCCGCTCAGCGCGCGCCAGTGGGTGCTGGCCCTGCTGGGCGCCGGGCTGCTCCAGCAGATCCTCCAGTGGCTGCTGCCCGTCTCACGCGCGGCGCAGAACCTCGAGAACGCGATGGAGATCCGGCTGGGCCTGTTCCGCCGGATCCTGCGCAAGACGGCGGCCTTTTTCTCCCGCTTCCGCTCCGGCGATATTGTCACTCGGCTCACGGACGACATCGACGTGGAGGATAAGCTGGCCTGGTACTCGTGCTCGGGCGTGTTCCGCCCCATCGAAGCCATCCTGCGGCTGGTGTTCTCGCTGATCGTGATGATGAGCCTGGACTGGCGCTTGACCTTGTTCAGTGTGGCGCCGCTGCCGCTGGTGGTCTGGCTGATGACGCGCACCGAGCATCTGCAGGAGAAGCATTACGGCGAGCGCCAGAAGCGCACCAGCGAGACCGTGAACGTGCTGGAGTCGGCCTTCAGCGGCGTGCGCATCGTGCTCTCTTACGCCGCGGAGAAAGCCCAGGACGTCCTGTTCCAGACGGCCCTGGAGCGGCGGATGAAGAGCGAAAAGAACGTGCTGACCCTGCGCGCCATCCTCGAGGGGCTGGGCTCGCTGCTCAACCAGAGTGGCGTGGTCATCGTGCTCTTCGTGGGCGGCGGCTACCTGATCAGCGGGCGGATCACGCTGGGCGACTTCTACGCTTTCGTGGCCTACCTGAGCAGCCTGACGGGTCCGCTCTGGACCATCTCGTGGTTCTTCGTCTCCACCAACGTGGTCTCCAGCAGCGTGGACCGCATGTCCCAGGTGGAGGCACTGCCCGAGCGCGAGCTGGGCCACGCTGCGCCGGACGACACGCGAACCCTGCGCCTGAGCGACTTGAGTTTCGCCTGGAAACCCGAGGGTCCGCCGCTACTGGACAACTTGAACCTGGTGCTGACGCGCGGCGAGACCGTGGCCGTGGTGGGTCCGGTGGGCTGCGGCAAGACCACGCTGCTCGAGCTGGCGGCGGGAATCCAGGAGCCGGGCACGGGCGAAGTGCGACTGGACGGGACTCCCGTGCAGCAGCTGACCTCCGCCGTGCGCAGCCGCCGGCTGGGCTGGGTGCCGCAGGAGAGCCTGCTCTTCTCGGGGGAAGTGGCGGACAACGTGAGCCTGGGTCGGGCCGGGCTGGAGCAGGCCGAAGTGGAGGCCGCACTGGCCGTGGCCTGCGTGGAGACGGAGTTCCCGCCCGGTCGGCGAATCGAGCAGGGCGGCGTGGGACTCTCCGGCGGCCAGCGTGGCCGGGTGGCCCTGGCGCGGGCCGTGGCGGCGCGGCCGGATTTTCTCCTGCTGGACGACGCCACCAGCGCCCTGGACGCCACTACCGAGCGCCGCTTCTGGGAACGCCTGCGTGAGCAGCTGCCTCAGACCGGTGTCCTGGTGGCCACCCACCGCGAGGCCACCGCCCGGGTGGCCGACCGCGTGCTCTGGCTGGAGCAGGGCCGGATCCTGCACGAGGGGCGCCACGACGAATTGCTGGCCCGCGAGCCGGGCTACCGCGAGCTCTTCGCCAAGGAGTAGCGGCAATCATTACGTTCCCGCCATGTCACCCACGACGAAGCCTGACCTTTCAGCCCTGATCAACCTGCTGATCCGAGAATTCCCGGATCTGCAGGCGCTCTATTTGTTTGGATCACGAGCCGGAGACGCGCCGCGTCCGGACAGCGATCTCGATCTGGCTTTGCTGCTGCCACTGTCCAAGTCCGGCGCCAGCCGGCCCCAGCACTGGCTGGACGTCCGCGCCCAATGCGAGGAGTCGGTCAGACTCAAGGTTGATTTGATGGAGCTGCGGCGTTGCAACACGCTGCTGCAGGTGGAAGTGCTGAAAGGCCGGCGGCTGGTGGAACTGGATGCCCGTGCGGTGGCGCAGTTCGAGATACGGGTGATTTCCGCCTATCAGCACTTGAACGACGAGCGGCGGGGAATAATGGCCCGCTTCCGTGAAACCGGAAGGGCGTACGCGCATGACCGACGTGGTGGTGCAGAAGATCCAGAGCATTCAACGCTGCGTCAGCCGGGCGCGCGAGGAGTACGAGCAGGCCGGGAGTGCCTTTCGCGACGACCACACCCGACAAGACGCCGCGTTGCTCAATGTGACCCGGGCCTGTGAGCAGTCAATTGACTTGGCCAACCACTTGGTTCGCGATGAGCAGTTGGGCCTGCCGTCCAGCAGCGCGGAGAGTTTCGAACTGCTGGAGCGGGCGGGCATCCTGGCCCCCGGGCTGCGAAGGCGGCTGGGCGCGATGGTTGGGTTTTGAAACACGGCCGTCCACCAGTACACGGAGCTGGACCTGGACGTCGTGGAGTACGTGATCCGGACCGGACTGGATGACCTGTTGTCTCTGACGGAGGCTGTGCTTCAGCACGTGCGGCGCTGATCATGCTTAAGGCAGAAAGAGCCGTCCCTGCCCCAGACAGCCCGCCAACTCCCCCCACACCTCCCGCAGGCGCGGCCGGTTTGGCTCGTGCCCCAGCGCCTCCAGCAGCCGGCGGGCCAGCGGACCGTGCTCCAGGATGACCTCCAGGATCGCCGACTGCTCCTGATTAAGCCGCGGGCGCTCGGCCAGGATTCGCCGCCACAGTTCGCCCGCCTCCAGCGGGCGTGACACACCATAACAGGCCAGCAGGGCGGGATCGCCCACCCGGGCGCGCTCGCCGTCGCGTGCGCAGGCCCAGAGCTGCGCCGCCAGGGTCTCCGTGGCGAGGGCCTGCTGCGCGGCCAAAGGCGCCCACCGCTCCTGGATCAGCCAATCCAGCCCCTGCACGATGGCCGCGGCCACGGTCTCGTCCGCCGCCGGACACTCTTGCACGTCCACCACGCGGATCTCCAGCGCCATCCGGTCATAGCGGGCGATGGCTCCGCGGGAGTTCAGCCACTCGTGCTGCAGGAGGCCGTCCGGGTCTTGCGGCGCGATGTCGGCCCAGATCTGCCGGAAGATTTGTTCCTCGTAGTCCCGGCGGTTCCAGACAGGCTCAGGCACGACCAGACCGGCGATGGACGGGATGCGGGCCTGGTTGCCGCGGTAGACATCCAGGCGGCGATCCAGCCAGCCCGTGAGACGTCCGTCCAGCACGGGCGAACTAGCCGCCAGGGCGGGAATCAGCGGCAGCAGCAGCCGTACGGCGGCGTGCAGGTGTGCGAACTCGGCGTCGCCCAAGAAGGCCAGGTTCAGATGCGCGCTCTGCAGGTTGCTCCAGCCGTGGCCCCGGCAGCCGAAAATGCGGTCATAGGCGGCGTAGATCTCGCGGTGGCCGTGGGGCCAGAGCCGCGTGTCACGCGCCGGGTCCAGCCAGGGATGCATGGCGCCGGGCAGGAGGCGCGCCCCCAACGGCTCCAGCAGGCGGTTGGCGCGCGACACCTGCCGCTGGAAACCCGTCGCCAGCCCACTCAGCGCGGGGACGGGACCGACGGTCTTGAACTCGATCACATGCAGCACCAGCTCGTTGGACCAGCCGAAGACGCCCGCCTCCTCTTCCCTGGTCGCGTCGCCGGTTGCGTCGAACTCCACATCATCCGCGGCCGCGCCGGGCGCGCAGTCCGTGCGCGCGCCGGGTTCGGCGGCGGCGGCGGCCAGGAGCTGGTCCGCAAAGGGCAATGGATCCAGCGTGCGGGAGTCCACGATCATGTGCTCCAGCTCCAGGCCGAAGCCCGTCAGCAGGCGCGGGGTCATGCGCTCCAGCCTCCCGTCTTGCTCTGTTCGATGCGGCGCAGGAAGACGCGCATGATCCGCAGATAAAGCTCGTCCTTGAGGATCTCATCCTCGAAGCCGGCGTCGATGTTGGGGTTGTCGTTGACTTCGATGACCACGAACTGGTCGCCAATTTGCTTGATGTCCACGCCGTAGAGGCCGTCGCCGATGAGGTTGGCGGCCCTGAGGGCGATCTTCATCAGTGGCGTGGGTGCGTGCTCCACGGGGATCGAGTCCACCCGGCCGTAGGTTGGGTCGCCGGTCTCGTCGTCGTGGTGCACGATCTGCCAGTGCTTGTCTGCCATGTGGTAGCGGCAGACGAAAATCGGCTGGCGGTCGAAGATCCCCACCCGCCAGTCGAAGGTGGTGGGCAGGTAGGATTGGGCGATGAGCAGGTCGCTCTTGGCGAACATGCGCTGCGCCTCGACCTGGAGTTCTTCCACAGTCTCCGCCTTCACCACGCCCTGGGAGAAGCTCGAGTCGGGCTGCTTGAGGATGATGGGCAGGCCCAGTTCACGCTCCACGTCCGGGCCGATCTCCTTGTAGCAGATCAGCGTGTGCGGTGTGGCCAGCCGGTGCTTCTGCAGCAGCTCGGCCAGGAAGACCTTGTTGGAACACTTGAGGATGGAGACCGGGTCGTCCACCACCACCAGGCCCTGGGCCACGGCCCGGCGTGCCCAGCGGTAGGTGTACTGGTGGACGTTGGTTGTGTCACGGATGAAGAGCGCGTCGAATTCCGCCAGCCGGCCGCCGTCGTCGCGCGTGATCACCTCGGTGGCGAGGTCGAGGGACTCCGCGGCACGGACGAAGTGGCGGATGGCCCGGGCGTTGGAGGGCCGCTGGGCGGCCTGTTCGTCCCGAAGGATGGCCAAGTCGTAACGCCAGCGATGGCGGGGTCGCGTCACGCGCTGGCTGCCGGCGAAGAAGTCCAGGATGCGCTCATGCACGAAGCTCAGGTGCTCGGCGGGAATCTCGCTGGCGGCCAGGGGCCGGATGCCCTGCATGTGCCAGCGCTGCTCGGTCTCGTTCCAGAAGAACTGCGCCTGCAGGAAGGGCGCCTGGAAGGACTTGAAGAGTTGCTGGCAGAGCCGGTCGTACTTGCGCGCCAGGTTGCGTCCGAAGTAGATGCTGAGCGTGAACTCCTTGGAGCGCAGCCCGGCCAGGGTGCGCTGCTCTTCAGGTCCTGGATGGTGGTCAGGTCCGGAAAGGGCCGGTGGCCGCGGGCCTCCGCCAGCAGGCTGACGTAGTAGCCCGTGCTCTGGTAGCGGTAGGAGCGGCAGAGGTTGAAGATCCGCAGGTTCTTGCGCTCGATGGCCGCCGGACTGGTGAGGTAGTCGCGGGCGGCCATCAGTTCCACCTTGGCGGTGGAGAGCGGCCAGTCGGCCGGGTTGTTCACGACGACAAGGACGTCCATGGCTTACTCGTTTCTGTGACGGGGACGGATGATCAGGAAGTTGGCGTCATGGGTCAGCACGCCCAGCAAGATGGCGCCCTGCACGCGATCCATCGGCACGTGGTAGTAGGGGTTGTCGGCCAATGGATGGTGCTGGTAGGGGTCCGCCACCTGGACCAGCCCGCCGGGCTTGGTGCCGCTGAGCAGCACGAAGTGCCCGGTGGGTGTGCCACAGAGGTCGTCCTCCTC
>DYSB01000078.1:7615-12445 GCA_020726405.1 Acetofilamentum sp.
TCGTCCTCCTCGCGTTCGCGCATGGAGTGGTAGAGGTAGGTGGAACTCAGCCCGGTGAGGATCGGCTGGTTGCGGTGCAGGAAGCTGCGCAGCAGGTGCTTGGTCAGATCCTCGAAGCGCAGCTCGCCGCCCAGCTGCAGGAAGCGCAGATAGGCCTCCGTGGCCACGCTGAGCCGGCTTTTGTTCTTGAACAGCGCCTGCTCGCGCAGCCGGCGCGGCAGGTCGGGCACCGGCGGATGGAACCAGGTGGGGTCGAAGAGGTGCAGGTTGTAGGTGTAGAGCGTGGCCTTGTAGCCGCGCTCCAACGCGTGGTTGGCCAGGAAGACGGCCAGCGTGCCGCCCCCCCGCACACGTGTGATCTCCTTCGCCAGCCGGGGCAGCGGGATCTCGTCGCCGAAGTAGTGATAGATCGCCTGCAAGCAAGTGGGGCCGCAGGCCGTGTCGTCGGGCTGGAGTTGGATCTCAAGGCGTCGTTCCATCGACACACCGTTTCGGGGATGTGGAAAGACCAGCGGACCCGTCGCGGAATGCGGCCGGATCCCGAACCGGAAGCGGCCCTACCAGGCCTTGAGCGCCTCGCCGAATTCTTCGATCTCCGCGGGCAGACCGGTGGAGACGCGGATGCAGTGCGGCAGCCTGAAGGCGCCCAGCGGTCTCACGATCACGCCGCGCAGCAGGCAGTGGCGTGCAAAGTCGTCGGCCTGCTCGGCGCCGGCCAACGGGAACATGACGAAGTTGGCCTGGCTGGGCGCGCAGTCCAGGCCCTTGGCGCGCAGCAGCTCCTCCAATCGCGCGCGGCCCGCGGCGTTCAGGCGGACGGTCTCGTGGAGGAAGGCCGTGTCGGCCAGCGCGGCCACGCCCGCCGCCTGGGCCGGGACGCTGGGTTCGAAGGGCAGCTTGACCTTCATCAGGTTGCTGATCAGGTCACCGAGGGCCAGGCCGTAGCCCAGCCGCAGGCCGGCCAGGCCGTGGCTCTTGGAGAAGGTGCGCAGCGTGAGCACGTTGTCGAAGCGGTAGAGCAGGCTGTCCGGGTAGTCGGCCTCCGGGGCCACGTAATCGATGTAGGCCTCGTCCAGCACCACCAGGGTGTGCTCGGGCACGCGCTGCATGAAGCGGCCGAACTCCGCCCGCGTGAAGATGGTCCCGGTGGGATTGTTGGGGTTGGCCAGGTAGACCAGCCGCGTATGCGGGCCGATGGCCTCCGCCAGGGCCTCCAAGTCGAAGGCATAGTCGCGCAGCGGTACCGTGTGCAAGGTGACGCCCCGGCTCTGGGCCAGCACGTAGAAGCCCACGAAGGTGCCCTCGCTGGTGAGCAGCTCGTCGTCGTCTTCCAGAAAAGTGCGCAGGATGGTGGCCAGGATGCTCTCCGAGCCCGCGCCGCAGACGATGTTCTCACGCCGCACCTGATGATGCTCGGCCAGCGCGTCGCGCAGCTCCAGCGCCCCCACGTCCGGGTAGCGCGCCAGCTCGGCCAGACTGCGGCGCACGGCCTCCAGGGCCAGCGGACTGGCGCCGCGCGGGTTCTCGTTGGAGGCCAGTTTCACCACGTGTTCCAGCCCCAACTCCTGCTGCACCTCGCGGATGGGCTTGCCGGGTTTGTAGGGCATCAAGTCGCGGATGTGGGCGGGGACGAGCGGGCGGGACATGGCGACTCCGGATTTGCTGGAGGCAAGATGGCATCCGGCGGGCGGCGGCGGTACGGAGTGTGTGGGGAGTTCGACGGGTCCGGGGCAGTCCACAAGCGCGCTGGCCGGATTGTCTGGCCCGGTGGACAAAGCGCGGAAAGTGCTCTGGCACCGACCTGGCACTGCTCTGGCACTGCTCTGGCACCGACCGGATCAGGGCCGCAGGGGTGGGTCCGCCGGCAGCCAATGCCCGAAGAGAACCAGGTGCAGCATGCGGTAGATGTCCGTGTTGTCCGTGTTGATGGGCAAGCGATCTGCGTGCAGGCCGTGGGCCCGCGCCACCACGCCGCCGCCCAAATCCTCGGCGCTGGCCCAGCAAATGCCAAAGCGATGGCGTGTGCCGAAACGGTCCGGGGCGGAGAGGAAGGGCGCCGTGCCCCGGCCGTCCACGCCATCCCAAGGCGCTCCGTTGGCATCCTGGCCCTTGAGCGTGGTGGCTAGGCTGGTCTCCGCCACCGCCACCACGTCCATGCCGCCTGCCTCGCTGTCCGCGGCGGTGAGCAGGAGCGTGTTCGGGTGGCGGTGGATGTGCTCCAGTGCCACGCCGATGGCAGCATCCGCCCGGCGCAGGGCCTCCAGGGTGCCGGCGGCGTTGTTGGCGTTGGCGAAGTTGTCCGTGCCCTCTTCTTCCAGCACGACCAGGAAGGGCCGATCCCGCGCTGTCAGCAGAGCCAGGGCCTTGGTCAGCATCTCCGCCACCGTGGGGGCATCGTCCCGGTAGAGCGGCAGGCCTTTCACCCGCAGGCTCTCTTCGGGCTGGTCGTGGAACGTGTGGAAGGGAGCGAAGACGCCCAGCACGCGCCGGGTGCTGTCGGGCAGCGCCAGCAGCTCGGCGCGCGTGTAGACCACGGAATAGCCTAGCTCCCGGGCAAGGGTAATGACATCCAACCCATCCTTGCGCAGGCCCGGTTCGCCAAAGTGTCCGGTCACGCCCGCGGGCAGCAGCAGGGTCTCGCCGCCGGAGAAGAGGATGTCCACCCCGCTGCGCACCACCTGCGCGGCGATGGTGTCCGTGTCCGTGCGCAGGCGGCTGTTGGCCACGAAGGCCGCCGTGCCGGGCTCCCCGATGTGCCCGCTGTTGATGAGGGCCGTTCCCATGCCCGCGTCCCGGGCTTCCAGCAACACACTGCGATCGCTGCCGGAGAGCGCGGTGAGGGGCAGGGCCGGATGGCTGCCGAAGGCCTTGTAGCGGGCCTTGACTCCAAATGCGTGGGCCGTGGCGCCACCGTTGGAACTGGACACGGCGCTGTTGGCCAGGTGCCCCCGGTACAAGCCCACGCACTCCAGTTGGTCCCAGTTCAACTGGCCATCCGGTCCCTGATCCAGCAGGCGCAGGGCCGTCCAACTGGACAAGCCGCTGCCGTCGGGATGAATGAAGATGGCGCTTCCCGTCTCCCCGGACTCCGCGCCGTCCCTGCCGAACGCCAGCGTAGCCGCGCCCAGCCAGGCCAGTGACAAGAGCACGAGCTTCACTTCCAGACGCAGCCGGCGGGCCATGATAGACTCCAGGATTGTGGACGCGGCCCCAGCGCCGCGACCGAGAGCAAGGTGCGCCGGGCGTGTGAGGGCACCGTGAGTGGTTGGGAAGGCGAACGGCTGACGCGCCCTCAGTTTTCTTGGACCATGAGAGTTACCTCACTTTTGTGTCCAAGAAAACTGAGGGCGCGTCACAGCCACCAATCCACAATCTGGCCAGGCTTCCCGCCGAAGAAGATTCCCGACAGCAGGACATTGGTGTCAAGCACGAACCTCATGACGATTGGCGAACAGCCTGGATCGCCGCCGCGAGGTCGGCCTCCGCCATTCCGGCCTGTGAAGCTTCCAGACGGGCCCGCGCAATCAAGGCGCGAAAGCTGTCTGTCGTGGGGACTTCGATCGATTTCAGCACCACGACATCATCCTCCGCAACGACAAGGAAGCGCGTCCCCGGCAGAAGCCCCAAGCGCAGCCGAATCTCCTCTGGAATGACAACCTGGCCTTTGGTGGATAGCTTGGTAGTGGCAAACGAACTCATACATCCTCCTGACTTACCAGTAAGATCGCGTTCGCCGTTGGGCCTCGCAAGCCAATTCTGCTATCCCGCCAACTGTGGCTTCAGCTGCGGCGCGTTTGGCGCGGCGCTTGCCCTTCTCATATCGACGTTGATTCAAGCTCTGCTGGCAAGTGCGGTGACTAACATGGAGGCGGCTACAAACAGAGTTGCAAGTGTTATGTTGTCGCTCATCCAATTCGCACTCTTAAAACTCTGATTTTAGCTTCATTTGCGGCTAATCTCAACTGTTCATCAAATGATGGCGTAAGTATCATTCCACTCACATCTTTGCCTTCGCCCGCAGCGATATTTTCTCTCACAAATCCCATGTACCTTAACAATTGCCCCACAACAACATCTGAGCTGTTAAATGCTTTCAACTCCAGAACCACATAGTTTCCATTTTTATCATTACAAATCAAATCACTTCTTCCAACTCCAACGCCCATGTTGAACTGTTGCTGAATCGATTTATTGGCTAGTGTGAGACCAATTTGCGATAAATTCGCTTTTACTGCCTCTTCAAGCCCTGACTCGAGAATAAACAATGAGTCTCGTACAGATCCATGCACAGAGCCATAACCGAGATTCTTATAAACCCTGAAGGCAATATGAATTGCGTCCCAATCCTTTTCACTCAATCTGATTATTCTAGATCTATGATCTTTATTGGATAATTCCGAGTAAATTGTCTCATATGGCAATACTGTGTCCCATTGTTTGACACCTCTGAAGGAAAACCATCCTGCCTCTTCCTCATGCTTATGAAGCGCATTTTCATCCGGAGTCCATTCTGAAGAAATCTCACAGGTACCCCAGAATCCGGTTCCATACTCTCGGAAGAGAACTCGGTCACCCACCTTTATATGCTTTCGATTCCGTTCTTGTTGTCTTAGATAATAGTGTTTATTCGCGAGAATTGTATTTGTATCCCAGTCGGAATCACCGTATTTCCCTTCGTGATGATTGCAAAGGCACCAAAAATTCATTGTTCCAACCTTTTGGCTCATCAACATAACGGTCGGGTTCAGCCGCGTTGCGAAGTGCAGCGGAGCAACGTCGGCTGCAACCCGTTGTTAGGTGCACTTTTACTGAGGTTGTTGTTGGGTTACA
>DYSB01000079.1 GCA_020726405.1 Acetofilamentum sp.
GGGCGAAGAGCCAGGGTGCCTCCCGCGTGGCCAGCGGTGCCTGAAACGCCTGCACGAGATTGATCTGGTAACAGTCGCCGGCCTCGATCCAGCGCCGGATGCGCGCCACGCCGCGTTGGAATTCCGCCACCGGGCGCTCGGCCGCCAGCCCGCTGCTGCGCGTCCGGGCCGAGGTAGCGGGCGCCAACCACTCCGCCGGCGGCAGGCCTGCCAGCGACAGCTCTTCCTGCTCCAGGAAAAAAGCGAAGGAGAGCAAAGGCCACCGGGACGGCGCCGCCGCGACGGGGGGAAAGTCCTCCAGCAGGTGGGCGTATTCGTAGGCCACCCAACCCAGGCCCGGCAGGCCCAGGGCGCGGGCCCGCTCCTCCACCAGGGCCAGGGGATCCGCCGTTCTAGGTTGCCAGCGGCCCTGCGCCCAGTGCCGCAGGCGGGGCGCCGCGGGCGGGCCGTCCAGCACCACGCGCTCCAAGGGCCGGCAGGCGCGTTGGGCGAACCCGCCGAAGGGTCCCAGCCAGGCGCGCGGCAGGGGCGAGGCCAGATGCCGGGCCCAGAGGGCGTCCAGCGGATCGGGCTGAGGGCGAATCATGAGTTAGCGCAGGGCTCCCGCCACCATCCGCGCGAGCAGCTCGGGGAAGTCCCAACCGCGAGCGGCGGCGGCCTTGGGCACAAGGCTCTTGTCCGTCATGCCCGGCGTGATGTTGATCTCCAGGCAAAAGGCCTCGCCCGCCGGATTGAGGCGCCAGTCCGTGCGCGTGGCGCCTCGGCAGCCCAGGCTGGCGTTGAGGCGGCGCGTCCAGTCCGCCAGTTGCGTGGCCAGGCGGGGATCCAGCTCCGCCGGGCAGAGGTAGTCCGTGCCGCCCGAGTACTTGCGCCGGTAGTCATACCAGCCGCCGTCCCGGGGCCGGATCTCCACCGGGGGCAGGGCTTCGCCGTCCAGCCAGGCGACGGTGAGTTCGCGGCCGGGGATGTAGGCCTCCACCAGCGCGTCGTCGCCCAGTTCGAACACCTGCTCCAGCGCCCGCTCCAGCTCCGCGCGCGCCTCGACGATGCTCACGCCCACGCTGGAGCCCATCCGGTTGGGCTTCACCACCAGGACGCCTGCGGGCAAATCCGCCGGTTGTCCGCCCCGCGGCACCAGCCGACCCGGCGCCACGGGAATGCCCAGGGCCGTCAGCCAGAAGCGCGTGCGTTCCTTGTCCATGGCCAGGGCCGAGGCCAGGCTGGGGCTGGAGGTGAGGGGAATCTCCAGCAGCTCGCAGAGCCCGGCCAATCGGCCGTCCTCCCCGAAGCCGCCGTGCAGACAGTTGAAGACCAGCTCCGGGGCCTCGGTGCGCAGGCTGGCCACCAGCGCGGCCACGCGCGCGGCGCCCAGCTGCGTCAGTTCCGGGCTCTCCTCCCCCGGACCCGTGCCGAAGGGAAACTCCTCCAGCGCGTGGACGGCCTCGGGAAAGAGGGGATCCAGCAGGCGCAGGGGATGACCCAGCGCCGCCAGGGCCCGGGCACAGGCCCGGCCGCTGGCCAGGGAGACGTCGCGCTCGCCGGACTCGCCGCCCAGCAGCAACAGGAGACGCGGTTTCATCGCGGACCCTCAAGCCGGCGCCGGGCGCTCTCCACCGTGTTTTTCAGCAGCATGGCGATGGTCATGGGACCTACTCCGCCAGGCACGGGTGTGATGGCCCGGCAGCGCGGCGCCACGGCGTCGAAATCCACGTCGCCCACCAGCCGGCTGCCCTTGGGGGCGGTGGGATCCTCGATGCGGTTGATGCCCACGTCCACCACCACGGCCCCCTCCTTCACCATGTCCGCGCTGACGAAGCGCGCGCGGCCGATGGCCGCCACCAGGATGTCCGCGCGCCGGCAGTGGTCGGCCAGCTCCCGGCTGCGACTGTGGCAAACCGTAACCGTGGCATCGGCGCCCGGACCCTTCTGCATCAGCAGGCTGGCCAGCGGCTTTCCCACGATGTTGGAGCGCCCCAGCACCACCACGTGCGCGCCCGCTGTGGGAATGCCGCTACGCCGCAGCAGCTCCACGATGCCCGCGGGTGTGGCCGGCGCGAAGGCTCCGGGCAGCCCGGCCAACACGCGGCCGACATTGATGGGATGGAAGCCGTCCACGTCCTTGTCCGGGCGGATGCGCTCCAGCACTTCCTGCTCGTTCAGGTGGGCGGGCAGCGGCAGTTGCACGAGGATGCCGTCAAAGGCCGGATCGGCGTTGAGCAGGTCCACCAGCGCCAGCAGGCGCTCGCGCGGGCAATCGCTGGGCAGGCGGAAGACCTCGCTGTGCAGGCCGGCCTGCTGGCAGGCCTTGTGCTTGTTGCGCACGTAGACTTGGCTGGCCGCGTCCTCGCCCACCAGCACGGCGGCCAGTCCCGGGGCTCGACCATGACGCTGCAGCAGGGCGGCGGCCTCCAGGCCGACCTCGCCGCGCAACTCCTCCGCCAGGGCCTTGCCGTCGATCAGGGTGCTCATGCATTCTCCAGCTGCTTGTTGCCTGCAAGATCATGAAGTCGACAGTGGAAGCCGAGTCCGCCCCAGTCGGCGCTCCCGATAGCCCCCCGCGTAGTGCAGATAGACTGTCAGGTCGTAGAGGCGCTCGGGAAAGAGCAGACCCAGCGCCTCCAGGCATACCAGCAGGCGCTGCAGGCCCAGGGTCCGGGCGAGGGTCAGCGCCAGCAGCGGCCGCCCGCCCAGCCGCGCGGGCAGCAGGCGATCCAACTGCAGCTGACCCAGCAGGACGGGATGCCGCTCCACCAGCAGGGCCAGGCCATCCCGGCCCAGGGTCTCCAGATTCTGGCAGTGGCGGGCGAAGGAGCGTTCCTGGGCGTGAAGAGCGCGGGCCCGTCGGCAGTAGACCAGCCGGCCGCCGGCCGCCCCCAGCTTAAGACCCATGTCGATGTCCTCGCCGCCCCAGCCGCGCAGGCGCTCATCGAAAGGCCCCGCGGCCTCCAGCAGGCTCCGGTGCACGCAGGAATTGCAGGTGTAGAAGTAGCGCGCGGGCATGGCCGCCTGCTCGCGGTACTTCCAGGGCCCGCGGGTCTCCAGGTAGCGCTGGTCGCGACGCAGCCCGGCTTTGCGCTCCGCTTCCGCACCGGGCTCGCCCGCCAGCAGGGCCGCGCTGGGCTCTTCGTCGGGCCGGGCCTCGTAGACCATCTCCCCCACCGCCACCACCTCAGGCCCGCTGGCGCAGTCGGCCAGCGCGCGCAGCCAGTCCGGGGCCACCCGCAGGTCGGCGTCCAGGAAGCATAGCCAGCGGCCGGTCGCCACGGCCAGCGCCGCATTGCGGGCCGCGCTACGTCCCCGGTTCTCCGGCAGTTCCACCACGCGCAGGGGCAGGGTGCTCCAGGCGCCGGCGGCCACCCGCGAGTCCAGCGCCCCCGCCGGGTGGGCAGCGCGGTCCGCATCGCAGCGTTGGCCGTGCTCCAGTAGTTCGCGGCTGCCGTCGGTGGAACCATCCAGGGCCACCACCACCTCCCAGGCCCCGGCGGGGGCCGTCAGGCGGCACAGGGAATCCAGGCAGCGCGCCAGGCGGGGCCCGTCATTGTAGGAGGGAATGATGACACTATAGTCCACGGGCAGCGGATCCTGAAGTTGGCGCTCGTTGGCTGCCAAGTCCGGCGCGGATCGCCTGTCGGACCCGGGCAGCGGAGGCGCGGACGGCGCATGTGTTCTGATTGCTGAAAATGGACAGTGCGCCCTCCCACCGCCCCCCACCCGCCCGGGGAACCTCGCCCTTGGCGGAATGATCCCCGTATCCCCCCGCCAATTGCCGGTCCGTCGCGCGACCGTCCAGTCTGTCCGACTGCACGTCAGTCTGCCACTGCTCAGGGTCCTCCCTGTCCAGCCCATGCAGCGCCTCAGCCGTGCGCCGCTCCACCCTGGCCGTCCGGACCTTCCACCAGGGCCAGGAAGCGCGCCTCTTCTCGCTCCCAGCAGAGCTCCGCCGCCGCCGCGCCCAGCGCCACCTGCCAGCCCACCGCGCGCTCCGGATCCAGCAGTTCCGCCAGGCGCGTGGCAATGGCCCGCGGATCCGCGGGATCGGCGCAGCGCCCCACGCCCCGTCCCAGCACCACCGCAGCCAGCTCTGGCAAGGGCGAGGCCAGTACCGGCAGGCCGGCCTGGATGTACTCGAACAATTTATTGGGCAGCAGGTAGCGGTAGGAGAGCCCCAGATCCGGCACCAGCACCACCCCCACATCCGCCCCGCGCAGCAGGGCGTCCAGCCGCTCCGGCGCGACCTTGCCGGGGAAATGCAGGCGCCCGCTCCAAGCCAGCCCGGCCGCGTGCCGCCGATGCGTCTCCAGTTCCGGACCCTCGCCCAGCAGGACCAACTGCGCCCCGGGCACGCGGCCCAGTGCCTCCTGCAGGGGACGGAAGTCATAACCGGGCCAAAAACCGCCGGCATAGACCACGACGGGCCCCGTGTCCAGCCCGGGCAATAGCGCGCGCAGGGCCGCCTGCCGTTCGGGAGCGCGCGGCTGGAAACTGCAAGTGGGCAGATTGCGCACCACGCCCACGCCCTTCACGCGGTGGTCCTGCTCCAGAGCCCGGGCAATGCTCCCGCAGACGGCCCACGAGGCGTCGGCGCGCCGCATGCTCCAGCCCTCGGCAGCGTTCCAGAAGGCGCGCACGGCCCGGCGTTCGCGGATGGTGGGCAGTTCGCAGTAGTATTCGCGGGCATCGTAGAGCAGGCGGAACTCGCGCCGCAGCAGGGCAAGACGCGCGGGCAGCAGGGCGGGCGGATCCACGGCCAGCACGCAGTCCGGCTGCTCGCGCAGGATCAGCCCGTGGAACCAGCTCATGAAGCGCAGGAAATAGGCCTTGCGCCGGCCGGCGCGCGGATTCTCCAGCCGGTGCAGGCTCCGGTCCTGCCAGAAGGCTGAGATTGGCGAACTGCCGTTGTCCACCCAGGTGATGGCGACCTGATGGCCGGCCCGCTCCAGCGCATCCACCATGCGCTCCTGGCGCCGCTCGTGGGAGAGTTCGGAGAGCAGGCCGATCAGCACGCGCACGGCTGGTTCTCCCGTCCGGCCGGCCGCCCCTGGGGCGCGGCGGAAATTCCTGTCAGACCCCGGGTCGCCAGCCGAGCCTCGCGCTCCAGCCAGTAGGAAGCCACATCACCCAGCGAGGCCGTCCAGCAGTCCCGGCGCGCCAGCACCCCCAGCAGTTCCTCGAAGAGCTCGCGCCGCCCGGGGAAATCCGCCTGGCACAGGGTGTGCGGATGCCAGTTGAGGGTGAGCAGCCCGCGGACCCGGCGCACTTGATCAAGCGCGTCCTGGGCCAGGCGCGCGGCGGCGGGGAGTTCCAACCCCTGCTCGTCGAAGAGCTGGCTATCCATCAGCACCAGCGGCAGCTCCAGCAGCCGGTGCGGGGCGCCGTCGGCCGCCGTGGGATGGAACGGCAGGCTGGTGCCCGCACGGAAGCCCGGCCGGTCGTTGAAACCCAGGCTGCTGTCCACGCGAAAGCCGGCGCGCTCCTGGGCCTCCCAGGTCCGCTCCACGTCGAAGCGCAGCCAGTGTTGCCGTGTGGCACGCGAGCTCTGGCCGCTCAGGACCTCCAGGCGGTCGCGCTGGAGACGCAGGCGCTCGGCGGAGCGGTAGCTGCTCCAGCCGCCGTGCAGGGCGGCCTCGAAACCGCGTCGGCGCAAGCGGAGCAGAAGTCCGCGCACCTGGGCGCGGTCCAACTGGTAACGGAAGGTCTGGTGGTCGCGGGGTTCGGCCAGGAAGAGCAGGGTGGAGTGCAGGCCGCGACGCTCCTCCAGATCCATCAGTTCGTCCACCAGGAACCAGGGGTCGCGGCCGTCGCGCAGGCGCTGCAGCAGCTCGCGCCAGCGCCGGGCCAGCCCCGGCAGGCCGCCGCCCAGTGCCCGCGGCGGCGTTTCCAGCAGCAGGCGCAGGACGCTGCGGAAACGCCACTTGAAGAGCATGTCCACGTCATGACTGAGGGCCACGGCCCAGCGCGCGCCGCCCGGCCAGCGCTCCTCGGCGACGGGGCCACCCGCGCGCTCCTCCAGGTCCAACAACCGAGCCAGCAACAGCACCAGCCGGTCCACCCAGGGAGTCAGCGCCAGGGCCTTCTCCTCGGAGGGCAACTCGTCCACCCGCGCGTTCCGCCAGGCCGCGGCGGCCGGGCCGCGCTCCGCAGCGCGGGCCAGGCTCCAGCCGAGCGGACCCAGCAGGTCGAAGCCCAGCCGGAACAGGGTCTGGCGGCCCCGGCTGGCCCAGCTGACGGGCGTGCCGCCGCCCAGGTAATGCCAGGGCAGGTCGTCGCTGTCCGGATAGCGCTCCAGCTCGCCGAAGACGGGAAGCGGCCCGGGCTCGATCCACTCCCGGCGCGGCTGCGGGACCGCGGCGGGCCGGGGCGCGTGCAGCACCAGCCGGACCTCGGACAGGTCCAGGCCGCGGGGAACGGGCCCGAGCACCAGCAGGCGCTCGGGCAGCGGCTCGTCCGGCGCCAGGATCCGCACGGGCACGCCCAGGGCGGATTCCAGGAAGGCGAGCCCGGCGCGGAGCTCCGGCGGCGGGGGGGCGCTGGTCAGGACTCCGACACTGGCTGGACGTGGTTCGAGCATGGCGAAAAGTAGGATTCGGCAGGCTCCGTTGACGCCGGTCCCCCGGGTCAGCGTGGGACTGGTCGGGTCGAATCAGCAGTCGGAGTTCGGACCCTCAGTCCGTCAGGAAAACCTCGATCTCCCGCAGGACGGCCTGGGGGGCCTCCAGGCTGGAGAGGTGGCCCACGTTGCCCGGGATCACGCCCCACTGTCCGCGCGGGGCCAGGGCCGCCATCCGGCGCTGGAGATCCAGCGGGGTCAGGCTGTCCTGGGCGCCCGTGAGACAGAGCAGGGGGCCCTGGAAGGCGGCCAGCGTCCCACTCTGGTCGCGGCGCGTGAGCAGGGTGCGCAGCTGCCGGGCGTAGAGGGCCGGGCCCAGCCGGCGGAACATGGTGCGCACGCGCTCGCCGTGGTCGCGCCGGCTCTGTTCGCTGAGCAGGCTGGGCAGGAAGCCCTCCAGCACCTGCTCCATCCGGCCCTCCTCCAGCTGGCGGATCGTCTCCCGGCGCGCGGCGCGTCCGTCCTCGTCGTCGGCCGTGTGACGCGTGCCCATCAGCAGCAGGCGCCGCACCGCGCTGGGACAGCGGCTCACCGCCTCCAGGGCGATGGCGCCGCCCATGGACAAGCCGCCCAGATCCACGCTGCGCAGGCCCAGCGCGCCCACCATGGACAGCAGTTCCACGGCGGCGTCGCGCAGGCTTTCCTCGCCCTCGGACTGGAAGATCATCACCCGGCGGCGGCGGGAGAGCCGGTCGGCCTGGCCGGCGAACAGCTCCTCGTCGCACATCAGGGCGCAGACCAGCACCAGCGGCGTGCCGCTCCCGCGATCACTCAGCAACTTCATGCAGCCGTCCTTTCAACGGAAGCGCCGCCCGGACGAGCGGCGCTTCCCAATCATTGTTTGTTCTCTGGCCCGGTCTAGAACTCCTGGCTCAGCCGCAGCACGACCTTGAGGAAACTGTCATCCAAGTCGCCCGCCCAGCTCTGCCAGTCCAGGCGGCCGGCCAGGCCCAGGCCCTGGCGCAGGGTCCAGTCCAGCTCGCCGCCCAGGTCCAGCCGTGTGAAGGCACCGCTGACCCCGTTCGTCTCGCGGCTGACGTCCTGGAACTGGGCGCGCAGCGCGCTCTTCAACCGGCCCGCCAGCCAGTCGCGACCGAGAGCGCCGCGCAGGTTCCAGTAGCTGTAGTCCGTCATGCCGCGGTCGTCGTAGTCGCTGCCGAAAATGGAGAAGCCGGCATCCAGACGCCAGCGCGGATCCAGGTTCACCTGCCAGCCCAGGCCCAGCTGGTTCGAGGAATAGCTGCGGTCCAGCCGCAACACGTTGTCCAGCGTGTCCCGCACCTGGCCCACGTCGTCGCCGTACCCCTGGTTGAGCAGGTTGAGCGACCACTGGTGGCGCCGGTCCAGCCAGTCCAGCGAGCCCGAGAGCCCCAGCCGGATCTGCCGCAGGCCGCCCTCGATATGCTGGCTCGCGGCGTTGAGCTCGCTGACCGCGTCCGCGTCGTCCGCCAGGATGTCCAGCGCCTCATTGGCTTCTTGCTGGTGCTCGAAGCCCAGCCGCAGCTGGAGGTCCCGTCCCCGGGGATACCAACCCAGGCCCAGGTTGAACAGGCTGCGGGCCGTGGTGCCCACGGTCTCGTCGTACTGGCCGTCCAGGTTGTCCGAGGTCAGGCCGCCGCCCAGGTCCACGTAGAGCTGGTTCTGCAGCAGGCGCACGCGCTCGGTGACCCGCAGCTCCTGCTGGTCGGGGGTGAGAAAGCTGTTGCCCAGGCTGCGGTAGGCGCCGCCGATGCGCCGGAAGTCCAGCAGCAGGTCGTTTGGACCGGCGTTCCACTGCCAGTTGGAGGTCAGCGCCGTGGCCGTCAGCAGGTCGCCGTCCGCCAGATCCAGCGGCGAGAAGTACTGGTTGATGACAATGATGTCTTCAAAGGAAGAGGGATCCGGCAGGTCGCCGGCGCCCAGGCTGTCCAGGTCGGTCTTGGTCCACGAACCGCTGGAGATGTCCGTGTTGTGCAGGGCGAAGGCCACCTGGTTGCGGCCCGAGAAGTGGCCGCGGAAGGCGTTGAAGTCCAGGCGCGCGCCCAGGCCCACGTTGTCCTCCGGACTCACCCGGGCCAGGCTGTCGCCGCCCCAGCTGCTGGGCGGTGTGGCGCGGATGCTGGCCTCGTCGTCCTTGACCTTGAGCAAGGTCAATCCACCTTCCAGCAGGCCCCCGCGGCGGCCCATCCGCAGATCCAGGCTGTAGAGGTTGCGCGCGAAGGAGCCGGCGAAGTCCACCGTGCCCGGATCGCCGAAGAGCGGATCCCGGGCCTCCCGGGCGCGGCCGCCCACCACCCGCAGCCCGAACTGGCGGAACTCCAGCCCCAGCTCGCCGCCGCGCACGCGCGTGCCGGAAAGCAGCAGCGAGCTGTATTCGGGCTGACGGTCGCCCACTCCCAGCAGCAGGCCCTTGTGGGTCAGGTCCAGGTTGAGGCGCGACTGGGGCTGCAGCTCGTCGGACTCCAGGTCCTGGCCGGAGAGCAGCACGCGGCCCTTCAGGTTCCAGGCCTCCTCGCCCCGCCCGCGCCAGGCGCGAAAACGCAGCTGACCGGCATGGTAGCGCTGCCACTGCTCCGCCCCGCGCGAGTCCAGGAAGTCCATGTTGAACTCTTCCCAGGCCGAGGCCTCGTAACCCATCGCCACGGATTCAGCGCCCAGCACGGTCAGGCTCAGACGCTGGGGCTGCAGCTCGCGGCCCTGGCGGTCCTTCAGGCGCAGTTCCACGGCGTGGAGACCGGCGGACAGCTGGCCGCGCCAAGTGACCAGCCAGGGGTCGGCCTCCAGGTCGCCCGGGGCGGGCTGGCCGTCGATCCAGAGCGTGGAGGCGGCCAGATCGACGGACTCGTCGGCGGCGGAAAAGGCCAGCAGGGACTCCTCCCCCGGCGTCACGTCCAGGTCGCTCAGCAGATTCACCAGTGCCAGCTCGGACTCCGGCGCCAGAGTCACGCGCCATTGGCCGCTGCTCGGCAGCTGGGTGATTTCCTCGCCGGTGCGAATCTCCACCCGGTAGGTCAGCTCCTGGCCTTCCAACAGGTTGGCCGGCACCGCGAAGACCACGCGCCCGGCCCCCAGTTCGCTGGCGTCCAACGTGCCCAGGGAGCGCCCGTCCACCTCCAGGAAGAGCAGGGCCGAGCCCGGCGTCACCAGACCTTCGGGGTCGAGAAACTCCAGATTTAAAGAGCGCGTCATGGGCGCCTGCACCGGCGCGAAGTGCGACCAGCGGGCCAGGGCCGGCAGGGCCGATCCCAGCAACAACACGGTCAGAATGAGGACCAGGCCCGCGGGACGAAACAGATTGGAGCGGAGATTCATGGTTCCCCTTTCACATGTGAACCCGCAGCGTCCAGAGACGCCGCGGGTGATGGTGCGATCGTGTGATGCTGCCATCAGGGGCGGCTATTCGTAGTACTCGATGATCAGCTCGCGCGTCTGGTCGCCATCGGTGATGGGCATGACGATGCGCTTCAGCTCGCCACGTTCCAGGCCCTGCTGGTCGTCGGGCGTGGTCTCGCGCACACTGGAGTGGTCGCCGTCGGAGGAGCCGGTGCGGCCCATCAGGACGTCCACGCTTTCCCCCGTGCGCCGGGAGAGCAGCGCGACGATCCCCTCTTCGGTGATGATCTCCGTCTGTTCGGGATTGGTCCGCGTCCACCAGGCCGTGCCCTTGACCGAGGCCACGGAGGTGGGCGTGGCGATGCGGAATTCGCCCTGCTGGCGCGTCACCTTGCTCCAAAGGGTGCCCGTGCTCAGCTCCACCTCCTTGTCCGTCCGGCTGCCCGTCCGCTTGGCGTGCAGGACCAGGTCGGTCTGGGGAGTCAGCTTGAGCTGGCTCTTGTCGTCGGTGAAGACCAGCACGGCCCGGCCGTCGGCCCCGGTCCGCACCCGGTCGCCATCGTTCAGGCGGTCGCCCGTCTTCAGTGCTTTCTCGGTCTTGCCGCCGCCAACGGCCAGGAAGACCTCGCCTGTGGCCTTGACCGTCACGGCCACGCTCTTGGCGGCCTCCGCGGCCCACGCCCCCGGACCCGCGCCCAGCAGCAGGACCACGGCCAGCACCCATGCGGCCAGCCGGCCGCCCTTCATCGTTCTCATGCCGCGCCTCCTACTCGATGCGGATGGAAGAAATGTTCAGCTCGCCGGAGGCGATGCGCTGCAGGCTGCCCTCGAACTCCACCAGACTCACCGGCCGCCCGTCCACCAGGATGGTCCCGTTCAGCCGGTAGTTCTCCAGCAGGTTGGCCAGGCCGGCCAGCTGACTCGGACTGAGCCCGCCCAGCAGGTTGTTCAGGTCCTGCTCAGGCGCATCCCCGCCCTGGCTGAACGTGAAGGTCCGGATGGCGCTGGCGTACTGTCGGTGGCCCGAGGTCGTGTTCAGCACGGCCTCCACGTTCCAGACGTACTGCCGGCCGGCCTGCAGCGGCCGCGCGGAACCCAGCGCCCCGTAGATCACGCTGGTCTGGCCCGGCACCAGCGTCTGCCACATGGCCTCGCCCTCCAGGGCCTCCTGCGGGCTGCCATGACGCTCCCGATCGAACTCGCAGATCTTGATCAGGTAGTTGGAGGCCCGGCCGCTCCAGGAGAAAGCCGGCTCCGCCATGGACTGCACCGCGCCGTCCCAGGGCGACTGCAGGTCCACGCGGCGCGGATCATTGATGATGAAAGAGGACGAGGTGCTGACCGGGGGCAGCGGCGGCAGAATGGAGGTCAGCGTCGCCGCCACCGTGTAGACGCCCGAGGGCAGCGCGTTGCCCGAGATCTGCTCCAGGAAGGCGTCGTTGAAGTCGCCCGAGCCGTTGAAGCCGGGCACCGCGGCGGCGCGGATTTGTGCCAGGCTCCAGGGTCCCAGCTGGGACTCGCTCACCAGGATGTCGTCTACGTGGCCCTTGGCCAGCCAGGTGCCGCCATAGCTCAGCTCCACGTCCAGACCGTAGGTGCCCAGGGCCAGGTTACTCACCTGCACGGTGATCTCCTGCCCCACGCCGCTCAGGTCGCCGCGGGGATCCAGGTCGCCCACGAAATACAGGTCGTAGGCCACGGGCAGGGTGATCTGGATCAGTGGTTGGGCCTGGGCCAGGCCGGCGGCTGCCAGCAGCAGTCCCAGCCAGAGCGCGCGGGTGTTCATGTGTGGAATCTCCCAATTTGGACCGGCCGGGCGGGGCCTCCGCCACCGGAACACGGCCGACAGGATAACGAACTGCCGGCGGGCCCATGTGACGGCGCGCATCCGGCGCACGTGAGACAGCGGGCCGCCCGGCAGAGTCCGGCAACCGGATCGGGGCTACTGGCGGATGAAGTCCTGGAACAGGACCCGATCCACCCCGCCGTCGCTCAGGAAGCGGTTCAAGGCGATGCTCAAGCTGTCCCGAATGGTCTCACGATAGGAAATGTCCGAGAGAGAATCTTCGTTCATGGAGCCCAGGTAGCTGATCAGGTAATCGCGCATGAACGGCGTGCGCTCCTCCAGTTCCTTGGCCAGTTCGGGGTTGTGGGGGTCGTACTCCAGCGACAGGCTGATCTTGAAGACGCGCCGGCCGGCGGAGCCCTTGGGGTTGATGATCAGATCGGGAATGGCGTGCACGGCGCCGAACTCGTAGTTCTTCTCTTTCTTCTTGCCGTCCTCGCCCGTGCCGGAATCCTTCCCATGGCCGGCCTT
>DYSB01000080.1 GCA_020726405.1 Acetofilamentum sp.
GAGCGCTTCACCGGGTGGGCGAATTCGCCGCCGGGCTGGCCGTCCAGGGTCCAGGCCAGGCGGGTCAGGGTGTCTTTGTACTTGGTGCGCCAGGGGGAGCGGGTCACCACGCGCAGCACGGCCGGTCCGTTGACCGTGGCGCTCATGGTATCGTCCTTGGCCAGTTGCCAATAGACTCGGCTTTTACCATCCACCTGCGCCATCACGCGCTGGGCGCCGCTGATGTGGCGGATGGTGGTCCATGCCGCGTGGGTCAGGCCCGCCAGCAGCAGCGCGGCGACCAGCACCAACGTGCCTGCCTGCAGCCGCCGGTTCACGTGCTTCCAGTTCTTCAGCATGCGTCCTCCGCGCCTTGCCCGATGTCGCCCGGGATTGTGTCCCCCCGGGTCCCCGGGATTGTGTCCCCCCGGGACGTGATCACAGATGCTCGTCCGGCGTGGCGGCCTCGCCCAGACGCTGCATGCGCAGGTCGAAGCGGATCACCACCAGCACCAGGATGGTCATGATCGCCACCGCCAGCCCCACCACGCGCAGGTCGTAGCGACCCTCCACGAAGAGTGCGCCCTCCCCCGGCTGGGGCACGCGACTCGGCCGCCAGGGGATGCCGTACTGCGCGAGCAGCGCGCCGAAACGCCGCGGCACGTACTTGAAATTGACCACGGACACGCCGCTGTCCGAGAAGTAATGCACCACGCCCTTGGCCGGCGGATTGTCGTCGCTCAGGTGCCGCGTGAAGCCCAGGGGAATCACGTTGGCGTTGTCCGGGTGGCCCAGGCTGACCACGCCGCCGCCCACGTTGACGTAGGCCCGGTAGCCGCGCAGGGATTCCTTCACCGCGTCCTTGTAGACCTGGATCCGCCCCAGCACAGCCTGCTCCAGCGTCTCCGGATTCAGGTAGGCCACGCCGTTGCGCTCGATGGCCGCGCGCACCAGGGCGCGTCCCTCGGGCGACAGGCTGCGGCCGCGGTCGTCCGCACCGCCGATGCTGGCCGCCACGCTGCGGAAGCTCACCTGGCCGTTGTCCACCAGCACGCGCTCCATGTCCAGCCAGGTGAAGTCCGGATCATTGGCGCCGTACCACGAGCTGCTGACGCTGGTGATGATCACCGGTTCCAGCTCCAGCACCTTGCAGGCCGCCAGGAGTGCCAGATTGAGCCCCGGGAAAGAACCCGTCATGCCCACGGCCAGCCTGTCGCCCTTCTCCAGCCCCGCTTCCTTGAAGATCTGCACCATCATGGCGGCCGTGTTGGGGTTGGTGGTGGCCAGTTTGGCTTTATGGTTGCCCTCGGTGGAGGTGATGGGCGTGTGCTTCTGGCCGATGAGCAGGGTGCGGTCGGGGTCGTTCACCACGTCCACGAAGGCGGCCTCGGGAGCCTTGGCCTCCCGCAGCAGCGCCACCCAGTTCTCCATCAGGCGCGCGGCCTCGAGCTTCTCGTCGTAGTGGGGCTGCTTGTGCTCCACGCGGCTGAACTCGGCCCAATTGTAGAGGCCGTAGGAGACCAGCGAGAGAACCAGCAGGGTCCAGATGGATTTGAGACTGGGCTTAAACATGCAGCACCTCCCCGCCGGTGAACAGCATCAAGAGCAGGCGCACGCAGCTGGCCACCAGCAGCAGGCAGAGCAGGGTCTTCACCACACCTTGCTTGTCCATCCAATTGGCAATCAGGCCGGGAATGATGAAGCCCACGGCCTGCATCTGCAGATCCACGCCGAACAGGTCGTAGAACGTGGACTGGCGCGAGAAATAGCCCAGCACGAAACCGATCAG
Source organism: Acetofilamentum sp. (assembly GCA_020726405.1). Classification (GTDB taxonomy): domain Bacteria; phylum CAIWAD01; class CAIWAD01; order CAIWAD01; family CAIWAD01; genus CAIWAD01. Next base: position 1,769 of record DYSB01000080.1, read on the forward strand.
GATGGACAGCACCAGCCGGCGCCGCCCGTAGATGAACATGACCTTGGAAAGGCCCTTGATGATGCCGAAGGTGATGAAGCTTACCAGGAAGGTTCCCAGCAGGCGCAGCGGCTCGTGCATCTGCAGGGCCACGTAGCCCGGCACCACGATGCCGCCCGCCGACACGCCGATCACTTCCTGGAAGATCATGCTCAGGATGACTCCCAGGCCGACGCTGATTTCGATCATGCCGCACTCCTGTCGCGGAAGTAATGGGCCACTTCGTGTCCGCCGCCGTGGACGTTGCCGATGCCCATGACGGTCATGGTTTCAAACGGCAGTCCCACCACCGTATTCCAGGTGACTTCGGGATAGACCATGCCCAGGTTGATGACCTTCTCCTGGGGCAGGCCCATGCGGTAACAGACGCCCAGCAGCTTGTCGGTGACCTCGCCGATCAGCACCAGCCGGGAGTAGCTGGTGTCCTGATGCACCATCTCCACCAGCTGCTCGCTGCGCTCGAAGCGGTCCTTGCGCGTGTTGAGGATGAACACCGTCGCGCCGGGGTCGTCCTGCACGCCCGTGACACGCTGCCAAATGGCCAGGGTGGATTCGGGATCGTTGGCCGCCAGGGCGTTGACGAAGGTGATGCGTTTGCCCTCGTGCACGGCGCTGAATTTCTTCAGCGCGCCGCAATCCGGCGCGGCCCGGTACATGCCCTCCAGGGCCACTTCACGCGTCACGCCCAGCTGCGCGGCCACGGCCAACGCCAGGGCCACGTTCTCTTTGTGCTCGATGTAGCCGAAGGGCCGCATGTCCTCGTCGCTGACGGGTTTGTCGGTCACCTCGTGCAGTTCCGTGCCCCGCCGGGCGGCCACGGCCTTCATCAAGGCGATGAGCTTGTGCTCGCAGGTGAAGGCCACTTTGCCCCAGGGCAGTGTGTTGCAGAGGCTGCGGGCCACATTCTCCACCGTGGGGCCCATTTCCTTGAGGTGGTCGGGTCGGGCGTTGGTGATCACGCCGATGGTGGAGCGCACCATCTTGTGCTCGGCGATCCACTGGTATTCCGGCTGCACGGCCATGCACTCGATCACCAGGGCGCGCGGCTTGCGCAGGGCGGCGAAACTGATCACCCGGGTTTGCTCGATGATGTTGGCTCCGCGCGGCCGGATGATCGGAATCTCCGAGCCGTCCTCCAGGATCACCTGGGGCGCGCTGCCCGTGGTCTTGGCCACGGTCTGGATGCCCCCGGCGCGCAAGGCGCCGGCGATCAGGCGGGTCACACTGGACTTGCCGCGCGTTCCGTTGACGTGGATGCGGATGGGAATGGACAGCAGATGACGCTGATGCCGCCGGTGCTCGGCGATGCCCAGCAGGATGATCAGCCCGACCAACAAAGCAATGATGATCATACGCGTTCCGGACTAGATCCAGCTTGTGACGATCCCGCCCTGTCCGCCGGTCGCTCCCGGTCGGCAGCACCGCCGCGCAAACCCGCGCGGCATGTTGCCGATACTGCCTGGGAGACCATGCCGAAATTGGTCGGGCGATGCGGTGCAAACGTGGAGTTTTCCGCAGAAATCACGCCAGAATCGACCTTGGACAGCCAGTCGGGCCGATGGACAGTTTCCCTCGCAGCCGGGCATTCAATCTGCCCGCTCAACAAGATAATCCTAAAGCGAAATCGCACTTTGTTCGGTGATTTTCAGAAGCCGACACCAGAGTGGTAATGAACTTGGCGTGCAGTCGGCCCACGGGCCTGTCTTGAAATCTTTGCACTTCGTTGCTCCCCTTCACGGAAGTGGCGCTCACGGCCCTTTGCGGCCGCGATTCCGAGCCTGGCCGGGGGGCAAACCAAGCTTCAGCCGCTCATGGGGATGGCACTCTTTTTGCAATCCGGTTCATGAATAAAGACAGTTGATCGGTCAAGGCGAATGGCGTCCCGACACACAAGCCAGCACCCGGATTTTTCTCCGTCTCGCCGCACGCTCCGGCTGGGCTGGCTGTGGCTGGTCTTGGCCTGCTGCGCCGCCGGTGCCCGGGAGATCCGCGCCCAGGAAGAATGCTTGCCGCCCTCCGCCCGACCGGTGCCCGCCGTCGCCCTGGAGGACCATGCGGCGGATGGCGAGCGCGAGGACGCCGTGCTCTGCTACCACCAGGGTTCCACCTACTTCGTCAAGGAGCCCCATCCGAGCAACGGCCGTGTGGGTCCGCTCTTCCAGCGGATCACTCCGGGCAGTTCGGGACACATGAACGCCTTCGAGCTGCGCCTGTACAACAGCTTTCCGGGCAACCTGCGTCACGAGGGGCTGGTGCAGCTAACCGTCCACCGCCAGGCGGGCCTGCTGCCCGGGCCCTTCGAGCAGTTGGCCGTCTTCAGCACGGACACGGTGGAGACGGGCGTGTGGACCATTCCCCTGAGCCAGCCGTTCGACTTCAACCAGGGCGAGGAGTTCTTCCTGGGCCTGAGCTTCCTGCCCGCGGCTTCCGTGGACACCATCGCCTACGTCGCGGCCGGCCTGGGCTCCTACACAGGGCATTCCTTCTTCCTGCAGAATGGGCAGATCGTCTGGTGGGGCGCGCCCGACGGCACGCCCTTCGGCGACATGCATTTCTGTGCCCAGGTCTGGCTGGACACCCAGCAAGCCTACCTGCAATTCCCCTGGACCCGGCTGGATTTGGGACGGGGTCCGGCGGGCCAGCCGCTGGCCATCACCGTGCCGGTCCTGAACCAGGGCACGGCCCCGCTGCTGGTGCAGGCTGGGATCGAGGGCGTGGGCTGGAGCGCCCGACTATTGGGACCGGACTCCCTGATGCCGCCAGACACGCTGTTCCTGCAAGTTGATTGGGAGGGAAACGGCGATTCCGTGGGCTACGGGTTGCTGCAGCTGCAGACCAATGCCACCAACAATCCCGTGCGCAACATTCCCTTGCTGGGAGCCTCCAGCACGGCGGATCTGCTGATCGCGAACTGGGATGAATGGGAGCTGGCCACCGAGCAGCTGCTGGACTCCAGCGACTCCAGCCACGCCTGGCGCCTGGTCCAGGGACTGAGCCGACCGGGACCCTTCATGGGCCACGACGCCCCCATCCAGGGGCTGACCTGCGAGGACGTGGTCTTCCTGGGCGGCCTGCGCCTGCAAGAGGGCACACGGCTGGGTTTCCGGTGGAGCCAGTACCGGCGGCATTCCTCGGGCATGCGTCGACACGCATTCTGCTGGCGTGTTTCCGACAGTTCCGAGTGGCAGATTCTCAGCGAACCCAACCTGATCCTGGATCCCTGGCTGGGCCCCGCCGATGAGTGGTGGACCACGCCCTGGCTGCAGTGGATCGTGCCCGCCGGCGGGACCTTCGACCTGGGCCTGCTCTACGGCGGCGAGGGCGCCTATGACCGCTGGTACATCGATGATCTGGAGATCACGGTGGACGGCCACTTGGCGCCGCCGGGACTGCGCGTGAACAACTGGGCGGGCGCTCTCTGCCTGGCCTGGGATCCCGTGCCGGGCGCCTCGCACTATCGGGTGGACCGCGTGGATTGCCAGCCGGCGCGGTGCCTGGGCTGGACCACGGGCACCAGCTGGGGGCTTTCCCGGGAACAGCGGCGCGGAGCGGGATGCTATCGGGTCAGCGCCTGGAACGAGCGGCCATAGGAGTCTGTCGGACTTGGCCACTTGGCGGGCTTCATCGCCCTCACCCGGCGCTAGCGTCGGGCCAGTCGGCCCGGATTTTTCGGAGTTTTCTTGCACATACCCCCAGTATGCGCTGCGAAACCTCCGGAAAACCGGCATCGACAGGGGGAGCGAATCCCATCCAAGGTCCAAGCCCGACAGACTCCTACCAAGTGGAGGACTGAGCATGACCTGGCAAGACCGCACGGTCCTGGTAACCGGCGCCGGCGGCTTCATCGGTCGCCACCTGTGCCGACGCCTGCTGGCGGAGGGAGCCCGCCTGCGCATCCTCCTGCGCTATGTCTCACAGCCCGCCGTCCAGCGCCTGCCGGAGGACATCCTGCGCCAGGCCGTGGTTCACCGCGGCGACGTGGGCGATACGGCCCTGCTGCGCACGGCGCTGCGTGACACAGAGGTGGTGTTCCACCTGGCCGCGCTGGTGGGCATCCCCTATTCCTATGAATGCCCGGCGGAGGTGTTCCGCGTCAATGCCGGCGGCACTCTGGCCCTGCTGGAGGCGGCGCGCCAGCTGCAGCCGGAGCGCGTGGTGCTCACTTCCACCAGCGAAGTCTACGGGAGTGCCCGCCAGGTGCCCATGCCCGAGGATCACCCGCTGAGCGCCCAATCACCCTACGCCGCCTCCAAGATCGCGGCGGACCAGCTGGGCCTCGCGTATCACCGCGCCTTCGGACTGCCTGTGGCCGTGCTGCGTCCCTTCAACACCTATGGTCCCGGCCAGAGCGGGCGTGCCGTGATTCCCTCCATCCTGGGCCAGGCCCTGGCGGGCGGCGAGCTGCGCCTGGGCGACACGGAGACCACGCGCGACTTCAACTATGTGGACGACACGGTGGAGGCCTTCCTGGCGACGGGCCACGCGCCGCTGGCCCTGGGACGGGTCACGACCTACGGCAGCGGTCGCGAGACCTCCATCGGCGAGGTCATCCGCCTGGCGGGCCACCTGGTGGGGCGTGAGCTGGCCGTGGTTCAGGACCCGGCCCGTCTGCGCCCCACGGAGAGCGAGGTGCAACGCCTCTGTTGTGATCCGGAACCCGCCCAGCGCGTGCTGGACGTCAGCGCGCGCGTGCCGCTGGAGGAAGGGCTGAGTCGCACCCTGGATTGGCTGCGAGAGCAGCCCCAACGCCCGGACGGTTCCTATGACATCTGACTTGCATGGTGACGAGGCCCACCTGCGCGAACTGGTGGGCGTGGGTTGTGACACAGAGGAACGCGCCCGCCTGGAGCGCACGCTGGAGCGGGACTCCAGCTTCCTGGAGCGCTGGTTCCTGTCGCTGGAACGGCACGCGTTGAGCGCGGCCCCGGACCCCGTCGGCCTGGCCCTGCAGCTCTTCTGCCTGAAGGAGGCGGCGATCAAGGCGCTCTGGGCGCAGCACCAGGTGGGACCGGATTCCGTGGAGTGCCGCTGGATTCCCGACGCCGGCTGGAGCCTAAGCCTGCTGCCCGGGCGGCGCGGTCTGAAACTGGAAGGTCAGGCCGGGTTGGAGGGCGACCTGGGCTGGGCCCGCGTGCTGGCCTGGCAGAGTCCGGCGGCCCGGCCGGAAACGGGCCGGGATTCCTCCCGGCCCGCACAAGGGTTCGATGATCAGGCGGCGCCCGAGACCGGTCGCTAGTCCCGCACAGGGAAGTCCAGCCGGTCGGCCAGTGGCCGCTCCAGCGGGGCGAAGCCCGGCCGTCCCATCCGCTGATAGGTCAGGATCTTGCCCGCCTCCACGCCCGGCTGGTCAAAAGTGTTGATGTCCAGCAGCTCACCGTTGACGAAGGTCTCCAGCATGAAGAACTGGAAGAGCTGACCCAGCCAGTAGGCATCCAGCGCCGGCAGGGACAGCGTCCGGCTGCCCCGACCCTCGGCCTGCAGGGCCTCCGCCGTGCTCTCCTGCTCCGCGTTGATCAGTTCGGACAGATCGTGCCCGGCCAGATACGCCACCTCGGGATCCTCCTCGAACATCCGCGGAATCGGGCTGGCGCCCTGGAAGGCCTCCAGCCGCACAAAGGTCAGCAGTTTGTCCGCCGGCCCCTCCATGAACAGCTGCAACAGGCTGTGCTGATCCGCGGCCCCCAGCGCGCCCAGCGGCGTGCTGCCCGAATGCACCACGCGGCCCTGGCGATCGCTGCGCTTGCCCAGGGATTCGCCCCACAGCTGGACGTACCAGTTGGCCACGTAACGCAGGCGGCGGGAATAGGGCATCAGCACGTGCACGGAACCCAGGCGCCGGAACCAGAGCCAAGCGGCGGCGGAGGCGCAGAGCACGCGATTCTCCCGCCATGGGGCGCGGGCGGCGTCCAGGGTCAGGGCCTCGGCGCCGGCCAGCAGCGCGTCCACGTCCAGGCCCAGCACCGCGGCCGGAAAGAGACCCACGTTGCTGAGGAGCGAGAAGCGTCCGCCGGTCTTGGGCGGGATGTCCAGCACCGCCAGACCCTCCCGCACGGCCAGGCGCTGCAGCAGGCCCTGGCCCGCGTCGGTGGTCACCACCACGTGCTCGCGCCAGCGTTCGCCCAAGGCCCGGCGCAGCCAATCGGCCACAGCCATGAAATTGGCGGCCGTCTCCGCCGTGGTGCCCGACTTGCTGACGATGTTCACCAGAGTGCGTCCCGGCGCCAGCACATGCAACATTTCCCGCAAGGCGTCGGGGTCGCTGTTGTCCAGGACGTGGAAGCGCGGGCGTCCGCCCCGCAGCTCGGGCCGGTCGTTCCAGAAACCATGGCAGAGCGCGGCTTGGATGGCGATGGTGCCCCAGGTGCTGCCGCCGATTCCGATCAGCAGGAAGTCGTCGAAGGACCCCGTCAGCCGGGTCGCCAGGGCCTTGGCCGCGGCGACTTCCGGGCGCCGGAAGGTGTTGGCAAAGGTGCCCGTCTCGCTCTCCACCATGGCGGCCAGTTTCGTGCGGATCTCTTCCAGTCGGGGTGCCAGCGCTTCCAGCTCCGCCGCCGCCAGCCCGCTGTCGCCGCCCAGGTTTCCGCCCAGCATCCGGCTTAAATCAATACCCAACAAGGATTTCATTCAAACTCCAAGCTTCTGGCCGGTGGCAGCCGGCAACCCGCTGACACGAGGAAAGCCACCCAGCCCCAGGGTGGCTTTCGGAACTTCCGGCTTCCCAATGCACAAACTGCCCGCTTCGGATTGGGAAATCAGGCAGTCTGGGCACGGGAAACGGCGCTCAGGCTTTCGGCTTCTTCTCTTCGGCCGGGAGAATTTTGTACATGCCGGCACCGCAGGCGCTGCAGGCGCCCTTGACGGCATTCCGTCCGTTCTTCATCGAAAGATTGGCAACATCCTTCATCTCCCGATGGGCCCGACAACGCATGCAATAGCCAGAGTGTGTCATGACGCCTCCTTGTTGATCGCGATCACAAAAGTGGGATATCCAACAAGATTCTTCAAAGTAAAAGTGCAATCCCGTGAAGCTTGTCAAAGCCGGGCCGCGCAGGCGTTGCATGACTACGGAAAAACGGGCGGCATCCGGTGGCCAATTCCGTGAAGCCCGGATCCCGCCCGCGCTCGTCTCAGGCTGTGGTTTTGTTCCGCCGCCCCAGATCGATCAGCTTCTTCTTGAGGAAGAACGCCGTGAACAGGCCCAGCACCAGGAACAGCGACCCCACGTAGACCACCAGGTGGCCCGGGTCGTTATTCACCGACAGGATGGTGGTCTCCTGCCCGCCCATGTCCTGGGACCGCCGGAAGCTGGACTGGAAGAACTTGTAGCCCCGGTGCACCAGGGTGTTGTTCATGGAGATCTCGATATCCTTGCCCGTGATGCCCTGCTCCGGGTCGTCCAGCACTACGAAGGAAGCGTAGCCGGCGGCCATCATCGTGCCCGGGTAGCGGTCCTCGACGAAATCCTTCAGCCTCAGACTGAAGCCCAGCGGAATGCGGTTCTGCTCGAAACCGATCAGCCAGAGTTTGCCGTCCACGTGCATGGGCTTGCGCTGGCCCATCCGCAGCCACTTCTGCTCCACCACGCCGTCCTTGTCCAGGCGCAAGCGCAGGGCGGGCATCTCGCCCTTCACACCGATGTTCTCCATGTCCTCCTGGCGCCAGGCCTTGCGCAGCACCTGATCCACGGAGAATTGGAAGCCCATCCAGGGCAGGGTGAGGGCCGCGCCGCCCACGGCGACGGGCTGCTCCACCAGCTTGCCACCGGCCATCCAGGCCGCGCGCACCTCCTGTCCGATCAACCCGAAGCGGATCTGCTTGTCGCCCAGATCATGATCGGAGAAGACCGGCTGCCACTGGAAGCCGGACAGCCGCGCCAATGTGGGTTCGTTTCCCAGCAGCGGATCGAAGTCGGGCATGTTCTGGAAGTAGATGTAGCGGTCGCTCTGTCCGCCCTTGACCAGTTGGAACTCCAGCGCCGGATTGGCAGCGGGGCCGGGCATGTCCAAGGCCGCGCCTTTCTCATTCATGGAGAAGTTGCGGTACACCTTGACCAGTTGCAGGCTGTGGCCGCCGGTGAGCGCAATGGACTCTCCCGGCACGGGCAGCTCCACGGTTTGGCGGGCTCCGCCCAGCAGGAAGGCCAGGCTGCCGTTGCCCGCCGAAGCCAGCGAGGCCAACCAACTGGCCTGGTCCGGGGCCTCCACGGCCTCGAGCTGCAGCATGCCGTTGAAGTCGCGCATGTTTTCGCCGGGCCGGCGCGGGAAGAGCCAGACCTCCTCCGAGAACATGGCCGACTTGAACAGGAAGTGCAGGCCCGGATTCACCACCGGCCCGTCTTCCTTGACGTTGAGTTTGGGCTGGGCGTCCGTGTAGTAGCGGTCCGCTGTGAAGCTCCCGCCGCCGGGGATCTGGAATTCCTCATTGAGGAATTCCTCGGGCGGGCTGCTCTGCAGCTTGGTGGGAAAGACCACCACCGGCACGTCGAGCTTCTGCGGATCGTAGACCTTCAACACCAACTCACGGGTGAGGATGTAGTCCGACGAGTCGCCCTCGTCGATGCTCATCGTACCCTCGAAGCCATACTTGCGGGTCATCCACGCGCCCACCAGGATGATCAAGATGGAGGCGTGGATGCAGATCACGCCCAGATGCCGCAGGCGCCAGGGCCGCAGGTTCCAGGTGGCCAGGCTCAGGCTCAGGCCGAACAGGGCCAGCAGCAGATCGAACCAGACGGTCCGGTAGATGTAGGCTTGCACCAGGTGGGTCGAGGTGGACGACTCGAATTTGGTGGCAAAGGCCAGGATGAGTGCGATCAGGAACAACAAGCTGACGCCGAGTCCGAGCGACGACAGGATGCGATAGAGGCGTTTCAACAGGTTCATGTAGGCGGAATCTTTCTTCGTTTCGTTTCTCCCTCAAGAAGATGGCAAATCCCCCATCTAAGGTTATCCTTGATGGTCAAGGAGATATCGAGGCAGGCGTCACTCGTCGGGCACAAACCAGATGACGCCGCCAATAGCCTTCCTCCAGAGTGTTCCACTCCACGCCCTGGGTGGTGCTGGAATGGATGAAGCGGCCGTCGCCGCCGTAGATCCCCACATGCGAGATGCGCCGGCCCCCACTGGTGGCGAAGAAGACCAGATCGCCGGCCTCCAGTTCGCCTCGGGAGACGGGCATGCCCAGGTTGGACATCTCGGCGCTGTTGCGCGGCAGGGCCTTGCCCCAGGCTTCCTGCACCACACGGTGGACCATGCCGCTGCAGTCCATCCCACGCTCCGTGTCGCCACCGAAGCGATAGGGCGTGCCCAGGAACTGCTCCGCCGTCTCCACCAGGTCCGAGCTTTCCTTGGAGAACAGCCGCAGGCTGGGCAGGCCGCCGCCCCGCCGGGCGTCCTTCTTGCGCTTGGTGCGCAGCGCACTGCCGGATTTCTCCGATTCCGGCTTCGCGCCGCGCGGCTTCGCCTGCTTGCCAGCCGGTGCTTGGGCCGGCGGCCGCTCGGATTCAGGCGTGCGGAAGCGCGGTTGGCTGTGCAGGTTGGCGCAGCCGCTGAAGGCGAGCACCAGGCTGAGCCCCCAGAGCCAGCCCAGCGTCCGCCGCGTCCGACGCCAGCCGCCCGGCCGGCGCCCGCTACCGATAGCCTGAAGCACGAAAGCGCTCGATGTAGGCCTGATAGTTGGCCGCGCTTAGCCTGAGCTTGGCCACTTCCTCGGCGCTGAGCGCGCGCTTGATCTTGGCCGGACTGCCGGCCACCAGCGAGCGCGGCGGGATGATCATGCCCTCCAGCACGGTGGAACCCGCCGCCACCAGCGACTCCGTGCCCACGATGGCGCCGTCCAGCACGGTGGCCTGCATGCCGATCAGGCAGCCGTCCTCAATGGTGCAGCCGTGCAGCATGACCATGTGGCCCAGGGTCACTTCGTTGCCGATGCGCAGGGGCGCGGTGTCGTGGGTGACGTGCAGCACGGCGCCGTCCTGCACGTTGCTGCGCTCGCCGATGCGGATCCAGTTCACGTCGCCGCGCACGACGGCGTTGAACCAGACGCTGCTGCCGGCGCCGATCTCCACGTCGCCAATGACGATGGAGCCCGGCAGGAGGGCCACATCATCCGCCAGCCGCGGGCTCTTTCCTTCGAACTCCAAGATGGTCCCCAGGCGCATGGATTCTCCTTGTCACTTGGTGTTGATCTGTTGTCTCACGCGGGCCGCGGCGCCTGCAGTGGCGTGATTTCCACCTTTCTGCTTGCGCCAGAAAGGATGGGGGCCCATCGCCCGTCATCCCCCGGCTTGACCGGGGGATCCCATCACCTCGCCAGCTCTGCCGGGCGCCTTGTTTTCCACCTTTCTGCTTGCGCCAGAAAGGTGGAGCCAAAGAGGCGCTCTTTTCACCGGCCGTAACTAG
>DYSB01000081.1:0-10736 GCA_020726405.1 Acetofilamentum sp.
GAAGCCCGTAGCCCGCACGCCCGACAAGGCGCCGGGGGTCCGCGTACGGCGCGGGGGGGGGGCGCGCGCGCGCCCGCCGGCGCTCTCCTCTTGAGCGAGGCCCCCCGACCATGTAGACTATAGACGTGCCCATCACGCCTACCTCGCTGGCCCTCCCCCCGCTGCGTCCGACGGCGCCGGTCGGAGTCGTGGGCGGCGCTGCCGTCGGCCGCTACGGCAGCGCCTACGAGCACAACACCCGCCTCGTCGCGCACCAGGACGCGGTCCAGGCCATGCGCTCTGCGCTGTCCTACTGGGCCGCCGTCGCAGGCGTGCGCGTCTGGCGGCACCTCGCGCACCTCCCCACCTGGCGCCTGACGCCCGGCACCGATAGCCTAGAGTCGCTGGCCTACCACGCTCACGTGAGCAGGTGCATCGGGCTCGGTGTGGACGGCCCCGTCGTCTCGCCCATCGGCGCGCAGTGGGCCGCTCGCCTGGACGAGACCCTGACTGCCGCGCTCTACGGCTTCGGCGTGTGGGAGACATGGGCCGTGGAGCGCGACGGCGCGTGGTACGCACAGTCTGAGGTCCGCGACCAGGCCAGCATCCAGGCGTGGCGCGTCGAGCAGTCAGGCCGCCTTGTCGGGTGCGAGCAGCAGGCGCTCACAGGCGGCGTCGCCTTTATCCCTGCGTCTCGGCTGCTCCGCGCGACCTACTCGCCGAGGGCAGCGGACGACTACTCTGGCGTGGGGCTCCTGCGCCCTGTCGAGCCACTGTACCGAGATGCCGTCCAGCTCTCCCAGGCCTACGCAGCCGGTGCACAGCGGTGGGCCATCCCGACCCCGGACTACACCGTGGACGCGGCCGTGGCGTCTGCATGCGGCATCAGCCCGGTCACCCCTGAGTGGGTAGACGGCGAGCTCGAGAAGTGGTCCGCGACGATGCGCGGCTACCTCGGCCACCACCTCGGCCAGCTCGGGCGCCCCCCGTGGATCGTCCTCGGGACCTATGGCGGCGGGATCTCCGAGCTCGACCGCGTGCAGACCGCAATCGACAACGTCGACCGGCGCATCCTGTCAGTATTCTATGGGCAGTGGCTCATGCTCGGGACGGGCAATTCCGGCGGCTCCTACTCCCTCGGTGAGGCCCAAATTTCCGCTGCCCGGGAGCACGCTGCCAGCCTGTGTGCGTGGGTCATCGGCGTCTGGCAGGAGTTCATTCAGCGCGCCGTCGAGTGGCAGTTCGGCCCTGTGTGGCCGCAGCGGTTGCCTAGGCTAGAGGCCGTCGGCCTCGGGACGAAGGCATGGAGCTCTCACCTTGCCCATATCGCCTCCCTCGTCTCGGTAGGCGCGCTGACAGCCACTGACGACGTCGAGGATGCGTTGCGGGACGGGTTCGAGCTGCCGCGCATGCCCGACTCACTGCGCGGCCGCGAGCGCGGCAAGCCCGGGGTGACGGCGCCGCCTGCCGACTACGTCAAGCCGCAACAGGGGGTCAGAGAGTGAGCCGCACCGTTCGCCAGTGGGCCCCGTCCGGCGCCCTCGCCATCGACCCGACTGTGGGCACGTCGCTCTTCGGCTGGGAGGACGATGACGAGCCGCGCGAGCCTGGCCGCATCGACGTGCGCGGCCCGCTGAGCGAGACCGGGTGGGGCGCGACATACTCCGGCATCCGCGCGCGCATCGCCGCCGCAGTGGCCGCCGGCGTGCGCCCTATCGTGCTCATCGTGGACTCCCCGGGGGGAGAGGTGACCGGACTCCGTGAGACTGTGGCTGCCATCGAGGCGGCGCGGAAACGCGGCCCTGTCATCGCATACGTGCAGGGGGCGGCAAGCTCTGCTGCCTACTGGCTCGCTGCGGCCTGCGACCGCATCATTGCTGCGGATACCGCGCGCATCGGAAGTGTTGGTGCCGTCATCGCTGGCCTGGACATGCGCGGCGCCTACGAGGCGACGGGCGCGCGGTACTACCGATGGACGTCGGCCCGCACGCCCGACAAGGCGCCGGAGCCAGGGAGCGAGGCCGGGGACGCTGAGGCACAGCGCATCGTGGACGCGGCGGGTGACGCCTTCCTGCACGACCTGGGTCGCCTTCGTGGCCCGCCCGGGGACCTGGACGCCATTGCGGACGCATACCGGCGCGGCGCGTCCCTCTCATCCCGCGACGCGCTGGCGCTCGGCTGGGTCGATGAGGTCGTCACCCCGGGCGCGCAGGACCACGCGTGGCTCATGCTCGGCGGGGACGCTCCCTCGCGATACCGATTCCCCCTGGCGGCTCGTGCCGCCGCTGACCTCCCGGCGGACGCCGGGGACGGAGGCCACATGGCCCTCGACACTCCCGCCGGCACGGCCGGCCCCACTGGAGACGTGGTCACCCTTACCCGGGTGGACCACGCGGCCCTGCAGGAGAGAGTCGTCTCCGCCGAGGGCCGTGTCACAGAGCTGACGGCGCAGCTCAGTGCGCAGGCCGAGTCGGAGCGCCACATGTCGGCGCGCATCGACGCGCTGGAGACGGACCGACAGGCTCGCATCGTTGCCGACGAGATCCGAGCGGCCGAGACGGCCGGCAAGGTCATCACGGCCGGGCTCAAGGCTGAGCTGCCTGGCATGCCCGCTGAGCTGCGCGCGGTCGTCCTCGGGGCCATCCCTGCGACGCGGCCGGTCGGCGGGCCCATCGGTCACGGCGCAGTGGGCCAGAGCTCGGAGGCAGTCGAGGTCTCTGAGGGCCAGGCTGCCATCGACCGCGCGCTTGCCGCGCGGAAGGGGGTCTGATCATGGGCGACACCATCAACTGCCGTCTGCAGAGCACCGTGACCCGCGGCTACATCGCCCGCATCAACGGCGCGCACACCGACGGCGTCCCCCTCGCGCTCCTCGCGTCTGACGGCACCCTGGCCACGGGCCACAGTAACGTGGGCATCTTCCTGGCCGACGGCGTCTCGGGTGACATGGTCGCCGTGCAGGTCGACGGGGTCTGCGACTACGTCATTGCGGGCGCGCCCGTCACCATCGGGGGCCTCGCCACGACCGACGCCAGCGGCAAGGCCATCGCGGCCACGGCCGGCACCCGCGCATGCCTCCGCATCCTGCAGGGCTGGTCTGCCAATGGAGCGACCGCTGACGGAGCCGCCTGCCGGGCGCACATCGTCGACACCTACTTCGCCCCGGCGCCCTGAGGAATAGCATCATGGACAACCTCAACAGTCTCGCCTCGACCAGCCCGCTCCTCTCCGGCCAGGCCGTCGGCGCCATCGCCGGGCTTGACCTCGTGTGCAGCCGCATCGGCTGGACCCAGGTTCCCCGCCTTCTCAGCGGGGCCGACTCGCTCCCCGCGGTCGCGCACACCGGTACCGTGCACGTCGCCTCGACCGTCGACTACGCCGGCGGGCCGCAGGAGACTGAGACCGCAATCGGGGACGACTACCCGCAGCTCGAGCGCGCCAACGGGGCCGACATCACGTACCACCTGCGCGAGCACAAGGCGGGCCGGCTCGTGCTCGACGCGCACGAGCGGTTCAGTCAGATTGTGGGACCGCTCCAACAGCAAGCCGCCGGCGCCGTCGGCCGGCATCTCGGCCTGCGCGCCGAGCGCAAGCTCGCGGCGCTCATGTTCACGGCGAGCAACTGGGGCACGAGCACACTCGTCGCCCTCGGCGCCGGCGGCGTCCAGTGGTCGACCCAGGCCACGGCGCGCGCGGACTCCGACATTCAGGCCGCCATCGACGTGCAGACGACCCGCGCGGGCGTGCGCCCGACGCACATGATCATGAGCCAGCAGGTCCTGAACCATTACCGGCTCAACGCCGAGGCGCGCGGCGGGCTCATCGTCACGAGCGGCGGCGTCAGCGTGACCGGCATCATGACCGACGACTTCGCGCGCGCGCACATCGAGCAGACATTCGGCCTGGTGGTCTACATCGGCTCGGCGCGCAGCAACAGTGCGGCCCCGAACCTGACCCGCTCCGACGCATGGATCTGGGACAAGAGCCTTTGGATCGGCAACCTCGGCGGCGCGATGGCCCCAGATGCGGGGAGCGTCGTCGGCCTGGAGCCTTCGGCCGTCCTCCTGCTCGCGGACGTCGGCCTCGGCTCGCTGGTCATCGACAAGAGCCTCCTGCCCATCAGCATGAGCCGGACGCGTCAGGAGCCCCCGAGGGCGAAGGGGGCGTTCATTGCTGGCGAGGCGTACTACGACATGATCCGGTGTGACACCACGCTGGGGACCGTCATCACGGCCGTCATCGCCTGAGGTCTCAGTGCTCTACCGCTACCAGCCCGCCATCCCCTCGGAGATGATCCCCGTACTGGGGCTCATGCAGCCGGGGGACGTCGTCGACCTCGACGACGAGCGGGCGGCGTTCGCCCTCGCCAACACGGTCGGGGAGGGTGGCGGACCCTGTATCGCTCCGGCGGATACTCCTCTCTCCGCCAGCGACCGGGGCGCCGAAGCCGAAGCGCCCCAGGCCGACCCGTCGTCCGTCGTCGGGTCGGCCATCCTCTCTGCGGTTCGCCGCAAGCCGCGGGGGCCAAGATGATAAAGCTCCCGCTCGGCGGAGACTCTTGGTTCGCGTGGTGCCCACCGGCTCCAGGTGACGCGCCGGACGGCTATGTGACGCTGGCTATCCAGTGGGCCGGCGGAACCAAGACCTATACCCTGGCGGCCATGGCGCCGTGTGAGGTCACAGTCGTCGCCAGTGACCGGCGGACCCTCACTGTCGAGTGGCCCGACTCCGGCGACTCTGTCCCAGTCCCCGTGCCGCCCGCCGGCTGGCGCCAGTGGTATCCCGCTCCGGCGCTCGTCGTGCTCGGGGGGCAGTGCCAGGCGCCTGTCACGGTCCTGCGCGCCGTGGTCGATGAGACCGGCACTGGGGCGCTCGTCCTCTCTGAGCCCGTGCCGGACACCATCGTCGCCGGGGCGTCGGTCCGGTGGCTCGCCTACGCGGTCGAGATCCCGTCGGAAGACTTGCCATCGGCGCCAGAGCGGCCGGTGGTCTGGACCGTCAGCTACACCGCGTCGCGATGGGGGCTCGAGCACGGGGCCGTCGTGCATCGCGGCGTGCTCGCAGTCGTCCGCGCGCCCTTCGCTACGGGGCTGACAGATGCGACCTTTCGCGCGTCCTACGCCTCGCTCGTCTTGCCCGCCGGGCAGACATCGTGGGCCCCGCAGATCGCAGTCGCGCTCGACGCGCTGACGGCTCGGATCGAGCAGAGTTCGGCCGCCGGTGTCTATGCTGACCAGCTCGCGGGCGGCCAGTTCTTGCGGGCTCATACGCTCCTGACGGCCATCCTGATCTGTGACGATCTGCTCGCGCGAGGCGTCGACCGGAGCGCGCTGCGAGACCGGCTGGCGAAGGACCTCGACGCGGAGCTTGCGCGCGCGCTGGCCCGCCCACAGTGGCTCGACGCCGACGACGACGGGACCGCCACGGGCGGCGAGACAACCCCCGCGCGCTACTCTGTCCCAGCCCGCTCGCACATCGTGGACGACGCCACGCTGCCCACGCGGGTCGACGTCGGTGGCGCCCGGTGAGCGTCACGGTCACCACGACTGGCCATATCCCCGCGGGGGTGTGGGACGCGCAGGCGTCAACGGATGTCGCATCAGGTCTCCGGGACGCCGTGGTTGCCCGCGCTGGCCGAGGCATAGGCGAGACCGGCGCAGCCGTGAGGCGCAAGACTGACGGCGCACCATCGACGCTACGGGTCACGGGCCGGATGCTGCGTGAGTTCCGGGTCGTGTCTGTCGACGCGACCGGCGCGCGGATTGAGTCGGTGGGGTCGTCTGCCGCCTACGCCCCGAGCGTGGACGCTGCTCGCCCGTGGATGGGCCCGACGCCGCAAGAGGCGGCGGACCTACAGGACGCCGCGACGCAGGCCGTCGTCGGCGCGATGGTGCGCTCGTGAGTCTCGCCACCATCCTCGCCGGGGTCGTGGCCGAGCTCGTAAAGAGCACGCCGACCGTCGAGCCGCAGATCGGCTTCACTCCGCACCCGCCCGAGGATGACGCTGATGTTGCCTCTGGGGCCGCGATGGGCCAGGCCCGCCGCATCGCGTGCGTGGCGCTGCCCTCGGCCACGGTGAGTCCGCACACGTCTGTAGCAGCCGTCGGGCTCGTCCAGTCGTGTGAGCTCCAGGTGGGCTACCCTGCGACGTGGGAGCGAGGGCGCACCGCGCTCATGTCCGCGATCTCCGCAGACGCCCAGCTCCTGCTAGCGGCGCTCGTCGACCCGGGCTCATGGCATGCCGTCACGGACGAGCTGATCGTCGGCGGGTCTGCCGCCTATGCAGAGATCAAGGGGGAGGCCGGCGCCGTCGTCGGATACCTACTGATTATGCCGTTTACAGTGGAGGTATAACGTGGCCGAAATCGGAACCATGGCTGGCGCGACGCTCATGGTCGTCAAGGAGGCCAGCTTCGGCAGCCCGCTGTCCACTGATGCGTGGCAGATTGACACCGCGACCATCGGGGCGGCCGATGCGCTGAGCGTCAGGCTGCTCCGAGCGAGCTTCAACACTTCGATCAGTGGCCTGAGGCAGCGCACGGTGGACAACGCCGAGACGAGCTACATGGGTGGGACTCCCCCGCTCATGGTCGAGTCGGTCGTCGGCACGTCAGGCCCGGAAAAGCAAATCTCCGGAGAGCTCCAAATCGAAATGGTCGGGATGGGGGTCGGGTCTGGCGACGCCGAGGACACATTCCTCGGATGGCTCCTGGACTCCAGTCTGTCCCGCCGCGTGCGGACGGCCGGCGCCAGCTTGACCGGGATCTACGGTGGCTTGAACGCCTTCACGGTCGCGGATGCGGCGCTCCTGCAGGTCGGAGACGTGGTCTACATCACGCAGACCGACGGGACCGCGCGGCTCGTGCACATCTCCGACATCTCCACACTGACGGTCACCACAGCCGAGGCCCACGGCATCCCGGAGACCGGGACCGCCACGGTTCGGCTCGCCTCCGAGTGGTATCAGCCGCCCGACGGGGACCCGGACGGCGACTCCCTGGCCATCCAGGTCACGGGGAGAGACGGCGCGTTCACGTACCTGCTCACCGGCTGCCAGCTCAAGAGCCTGGCGATCGAGCAGATGGGCGCGATGCAAGTGAAGTACGCCGCCACCATCGCCTACGCCGACGGCCTCTACGACACATCCGCCATCATCGGTCAGACGGCGGCGCTCCCGCTGGGCGTGGCGACCACGACGCACCTCCGCACGAGTCCATCCCGGTGCCTCATCTCGGCGGACCATTCCGCGTCGTCCGCCCCGTGGGCCGGCGCGGTTGCCGCGTTCCCGCTGTCAGCATGGGCCTTTCGCATCGACTGTACCCTGCAACCCATCCCAGACCTCGCGCGCCGCTGCCAGATGTCCGGCCGGAGTGTGACCTCGGCCATGCTCTCCGGGTCCATTACTCAGGCGGCCCCAGTGACGGGCGTGGACTTCCGCGAGGTGCTCCGCCTCTCGGCCATGCACACCGCTAGCATCACAGCGACAGGGGCGAAGGCCACGGCCGGCGCGTCCGTGGGCGTGTGGGTCGGGTGCATCCAGCCTACGGAGGACCCCGGCGTCACTCATGAGGACACGCGCCGCGTGCAGACCGTGGCGTGGCGGGCTGGCGACTACGCCGGCGACACCTACGCCGAGGCCGCTCCAGAGACCGCCAACTGCCCGTGGCTGCTGGCGCTGATGGCATAGGAAGGGGACCGTCTATGGGCATCAAGCGCGCCGCCCGACCCGGGACACAGCTGGTCATCCCGCTCCTCTGCGACCCGCTCTATCAGGAGCGCCGCCGCGCCGCGCTCGCGGCCGCCGCCGCCGCCGTGTGCGACGACGCAGACGCAGACGGTGAGCAGATCCGCCGCGCTGCGCTCGCGGCCGCTCGCGTCGAGGGGGCGCGCCAAGACGCCGCCGAGGCGCTTTTTGCCGATACGCTGGACGCGTCCGTCCTGCTCATGCCGCTTGAGGGCGTGACCCTGGCGACGGTCCGGGGGCTGTCCGGGCAGGATTTTGAGGCCGCCGACTCGCGCGTCGACCCTGCGCTCCGCATGGTCTCCCCGGTCGCCGCCCGCTACCGCGCTCAGGCGGAGACTGTCCGCGCGGGCCTCGCGGCCATCGCCATCGACGGCGGGACATCCGGGCCCAAAGACGGGCTGTACGACGTCGAGGCCCTGGCCAACGAGTGCGGAGAGCTCTGGCCGGCGGTCCGCGGGGAGCTCGACGCGCGCATCCGCACCCTCTCCCACCTGGGCCCCTCGGCCGGCTCGTCATCCGCGCCCTCGTCCGGCGAGCCGACACTGACAGCGATGGGCTGATATACGACTGCGCCGGGGACTGCGATGGCCGCCCGGAGTCGCACGGCTCCGAGGCCATCATCGGCCTCGACGATGCGCCCGCGCTGCCTGCGTGGCCAGGCGGCGAGCCGTCGCGTGTGTGCGTCGCCTGGGCATCGTCAGAGCGATGGGTCCAGGCCGTCGTGCAGGCGTCGGAGTGGGGTCGCCAGGGGCAGCCGATCGGCCCGCTGTGGGAGCAGACCCCCGCGCTCGTGGAGGCGGTGGTGACCATCGCTGCCGAGTGGGGTAGACTCCAGGCTGAAGCCGCCGAACGTCGCGGGAGTTAGCATATATGCCCATTGAAGCCAGAGTCGGAATCCGTGTCGCGGTGGACGGCGCGCCTGAGGCGCGGACGCAGCTCCAGGGCGTGTCGGCCGCAGAGCGCGACGTGGGCGCCGCCGGGACCGACGCAGCTCGGGGCGTGGATGACCTGGGCGACGGGCTCGACGAGACCACGGCGAGGGCCAGGAAGTCAGAGAGCGCAGTCGAGAGTCTGACCGCCGGATTGGGCGGCATGGTCAAAGGCGTCCTGGCCGTCGGCGCGGTCAGCAAGGCCTGGGAGTGGATGTCTGAGGGCGGGCAGCTCCTGGACCTGGACGCCACCGTGCGACGCCTGGGGGTCGACCTCGACGCGCTTTCAGATGCGGCCGGGGGCGCATTCTCGCGCGAGACGTTGGGAGGGGCCGCGGTCAACGCAAACAAGCTGGGTGTGGCACTCGGGCTCACGAGCGCGCAGACGCGGAGCCTGACGGAGGACGCCGCCAGGCTCGCGGACGCATTCGACGTCGATCTCGAGGAGGCCGTGAGCAAGCTGTTCACGGCCATTAGCGGAGAGACCGGCTCGCTGAAGGAGAGCTTCGGCCTCTTCGTCCAGGGCGAGGACGCCGTCAAGGCATACGCCGCCGCGCTCGGGACGCTGCCCGACAAACTGACTGAAGCGGAGAGGCGCACGGCCGTCCTGGAGGCCATCCAGGCCAAACTCAACGAATCCCTCGCGTCGGCCCCGGTGCAGACATACGGGGACCAGCTGGACGCCGCCGCCGCGAAGCTCGACGACTTTGCGGCCGCGGTGAAGAAGGCCGCGGCTCAGATGTACCTACTCCCGGCGATTGAGGCCTCGACTGGGGACTACGCCTCGCAGAACCGGCCGAGCGGTAACCCCGAGGCAGACAGACTAGCGCAGGCGCGCAACAGGATCTCGGACCTGCATCGCCAGCTCGCGAGCGGTGACTTTGAGACCTCCGGCTTCTTTGACGTGAGTCGGACGGATGACAGGGTCGCCGCCGAGAAGGCGCTCAGGGACGCGCAGACATACGTCGCGTTCCTGGAGCGCGCCCGCGTTGCCGCCGACACAGCGCGCCGGCATGCCGCCGACCAGGCCCGCGTCGACGCGGAGGGTGACGCTGCCAATGCCGCCGTGCTGGCTAGCGGCGCTCCGCGGCCGAGCGCCAGAGGATCGGCCCGCGCCCGAGCAGACGCCCGGTGGGATCCGCGCGCCCTCGGACAGGCAGCCAACGAGTCGATGGGCGGCGCACCGATGGCCGCGGTCGCGGCCATTGGCGAAGGGCTCAAGGTTGACGCGCAGTTCGCCGCGCAGTTCGCCGTCGGCGCGGAAGATCTCGGCGGGAGCCTGCTCGCGGCTAGCGACGATTTCGACGCATTCCTCGACGGGCTGGCGACTAGCAGGGACGAGCTGCGCGCGCTGACAGATGAGCTCAGCGGCCCGGCCGATGCCGCAGGCCGTTTCGGCGCCTCGTTCCAGGATTCGCTCGGTGGGATGCTCGACAGCGCACTTGACACCGGCGGGCTCATCGTCAGCGCCCTCGGCGGTGTGACGCAGGCATTCGGCGCGATGGTCACTAACCTCATCGTGGGGGGGGACGCCGGCGCGGAAGCCATCGGGAAGCAGGTCGGGAACATGGCCGCCGGTCTCTCCGCGCAGGCGTTTTCTATGGCTCTATTTCTCGAGGGCATGGCTGTAGTGGCCGCGCTCACGGGCCCTCTGTTCGGCTGGTCGGCTCCTGGGCTCGCGACGGCCGGGCTCGTCGCGGCCGGCATCGGAGGCGCCCTCGCTGTGACCGCCCGCGCCCTCGGCGCCGACCAGCTCGGCGGCGCGGGCTCCGGGTCTCGCGCGGGCGGCGGCGGCGGGGGCAGCGGGCCGTCCATGGCCGGCACCAGCCCATTCGGCGCCGCGCAGGAGGCCCCCACTGTGATCGTCTACATCGGCGGCGAGCAGATCACGCGGTCCATCCGCACGGAGACACGACGCGACCAGATGCGCGGCGGGATCGGAGCGGCGGCATGAGCACCGGGGCCATCCTCGCGGGACTCGACGCGGCCGAGTGGGCCGGCGCGGAGTTATTCCGGCGCGGCGCGGTAGCAGTCTATGCGCCGGCGCTGACGACCATGCACGACGGGGGGCACTACCCTGACGC
>DYSB01000081.1:10836-12178 GCA_020726405.1 Acetofilamentum sp.
GACGGCATCCGGACAATGCGCGGGACGTACCCCGCGCGCGGCGTGCTCCTCCTGCGGCAGGGCCTGGCCGTGCGGGACGGCGCCCTCCACCGACGCGCGAGCGCAGCGGATACCTGCGGCGGCGGCGTCGTCGGGCGGCAGACGGCGTACTGGCGAGACCTCATCGTGAGTGCGCACCTCCGCGGGTGCTTCGGCATCTCGTCGGCACTGCCCGAGGTGCGCGACGAGGTCGAGATCTACCGCGCGACGGTCTGGCCGTATCTGTGGCCTGGCCAGCGAGTGACGGTGTGCCCGGACTGGTCGGAGGCCCGCATGGGCACGACGAGGCACGAGGCCCGAGCTGCCGGCCAGCCGGAGCAGTATTGCAACTGGGGCGGCCTGTCGGGTCGGCGTCGGTGTGTGGTGTCGAGCGCGGCGGCTGACGTGCACGCGCTCCAATGGCCGCGGACGACGGGCGCGCGCCTCATGGTGGCGCCGCTGACCTGGACGTTCCGGGAGCTGACGCTCCCGGGGCTGGCGGCGTAAGGTATGAGCGACAGAATCTTCAACCTGACCGGCTGGGAGGCCAAGGCCATCGTCGAGGGCCGTAAGACGGTGCTGCGGCGGCCGGCGTCGAAGTGCGGCCCGGTCCAGCCCGGCGACACGCTCATCGGGCGGGAGGCGTGTCGCATCTGGCACATCCCGATGACAGTAGGCAACGCCGAGGTGGAGTACCGATGCGACGAGGCGACGGTGCGGCACAAGGGTTGCGGCCACATCGGCGGCGGGGGCGCGGTGGACTACGGGCACGATCTGCTCGACTACGCGCAGGAGCACTCTCGGTGGCGCCCCGCTGTGCAGATGCCCCGCCGCTCCGCCCGCATCGTCCGCCCGGTGGTCAGCGCGCGCGTGGAGCGGCTGCATGACATCACCGAGGATGATGCCGTGGATGGAGAGGGCTTTGACGGCGGTGGTGGTGCGTTTGCCGAAGCGTGGGACGCCCGCTACGCCAAGCGTGGCCTCGGGTGGGGGGGGAACCCGTGGGTGTGGCGCGTGGAGGTCGGACCCGACTCGCCGCCACGCGTGCGACGGTGACATCCGCCCTGTCGATGCTTTTGCTCTGGCTCATGTCCCCATTTTCGGAGGTCGGACCCTCGCCGCCATGACCGCCTACTTCTCCACCTCCGCAGTTCTCGGCGTCGCCTCCGGCCTCTTACTCGCCCTCGCCCTCCGCGTGCGACGGTGACATCCGCCCTGTCGATGCTTTTGCTCTGGCTCATGTCCCCATTTTCGGAGCCGCTGTGCCCACCTGACGCCACGCGCCTGCATGAGTGGGCCGTCTGCCTGGACGTGGCCCGGGCCG
>DYSB01000082.1 GCA_020726405.1 Acetofilamentum sp.
CTCTGGGCGTTGACCACGGCGCCGCTGGCCTGGACGGCTCCATAGGAGGCCGAGGAGCCGCCGCCGGAGATGTCCGTGTATTGCAGGGTGGAAGGCGTCACACCCAGGAAGCGCAGGGCCTGCCACTGGCCGGGCGTGGCGGCAGGACCCGCAAAGGTGACACGCGAGCCGGCCGTGCCGTTGGATTGCAGGGCGCCGTTGAAGACCATGGAAAAGTTGCCGTCGAAGATCACGCCCACGCCCGCGTTGATGGTGAGGGTGACGCCGGGATTGACCGTGACGGCTGCTGTGACATGCCAGGGCGAGCCCGCCAGATCAAGGGTGGTGTTGGCGGCGATTGTGCCGGAAATGTTCGTGGCGCCCGCCGTCAGAGCCAGCGCCTGCAGCGCGGCCAGGGCTGACAGCCAAAAAATGCGCGGCTCGTGTGCATCGGATTCCCCGCTTCTATCGATTTGTGCTTGTGTGACGGCGTGTGTGTTGCGGGAGTAGTGTGGCATTCGCCTGGTCCTCACGGGCGTGCGCGCGGACATCTGAACCAGTTTAATTCAGACAGGTGCAAGGGCTCGCTCGTCGTCCCGACCCCTTCCCTGAGAAGTGGGATCCCACGAGAGCCGCTGGTTGAGACTGAATGATTCGCGGAAGAGGAAGGGCACATTCACCGAGGAGCAGAGCGCCTTCAGGCCCGCGTTGTCCATCGGTTTTCGCGTTTCAGGGGGGATTTTCAACACAGAGACGCAGAGGCACAGAGGGGACGTGGAGGTGTGACTGCCGCTCCCGCAGCGCTCCCGCAGCTTTCCCTTGCTCTTTACCATTGAGAGGCATGGGCACAAGGCATGGGCACAGTAGCGCAAACGAAGTGAGACACAAGGTCATGCGTCAACCCATGGAGCAACTAAGGTGAAGCCCGCCAGGGCTGAACCAGAACCAAGTGGTGACGCCGTCAGGCGGAACCAACTACACGATTGCAGGAAGCCCGAACGCCGGCCAGCGGAAGGCCACCGCGAGGTGGCCTGACTCTGGCCGCTGAGAATAAGCGCCTCTTTGGCTCCACCTCTCTGACGCAAGCAGAAAGGTGGAAAACATGGCACGCCAGCACCCAGCCGGATAAGCCTACAACAGCGTGTAGACAAAGCCGATCGCCAGATTTTGCTTCCACTGCCGTACCCGGCTGATATCCGCGTCGCGCAGAATGCGCACGTTCAGGCTCATCTGGATGTTGCCCGTCAGCTTGGAGATCAGGCTGGTGTCCCAGTCGCTGTCGATCTCGTCGAAAGCCTGCAGGTTGGGGAATAGCACCAGGCTGCTCTTCAGCGAGACGTTGTCGTTGAAGGCGTGGACGTAGTCGGCCTTGGCCTCGGCGCCGAACTCGCTGCGCAGCGTCTCCACTTCCGTCGCCGTCTCCGGATCGTCCGCCCACCGATAGTCCTCGTTGGAGATCGTCTGCTTGGCCGCGGCACCCAGTTTGAGCTTCAGGTCCTTGAGGGGCTCGATCCCCACGCCCGCCGCCTCGCTCAGGTAGGCCGGATCAAAACTGGCCGAGTTCTGGACCTTGGCCGGAGTCAGCGGGTCGCTGTCGTCCGTGTAGGTGAAGCCCGCCGCCAGCTGGGAGCGGAAAGTGGCGCCCAGGTAGGGCCGCACGTAGAGTTCGCGGTTGAACGTGTAGGTGGTGCCCAGGCTGAACTCGTCCGTGCTCTTGCGGAAATCCGTGTCGCCCAGTTTGGTCTCGCCGTAGCTGATCTTGCCCTTGAACTCCCAGTCGGCCGTGCTCAGGTGGCGCGTGGCCGAGCCGCCCAGGTCGGCCTGCCAGGCCATGGTGCCAGGCCATGGCGTCCTCACCACCCTGGGCCCAGTTGTCGAAACTGGCCTGGGTCAGGTTCAGGCCCGCGCTGGCGCTGCGCTCCCAGGTCTTGAGGGGCGCGGTCTCTTCGGCGGCGGCCAGCGGCGCCGCCAGGGCGGCGCTCAGCAGCGTGCAGGTCAGGATGCGCTTCATCGTGGTCTTCGACTTGTGTGTGTGACACCCAACATGGGCAGCCGCGCGGGCATCCGCAAGACTCTCACCAGACTCTCACCACAGAGACACAGAGGCACAGAGACACGAATAGAGAAGACAAAAAGCCTGATCTCGATCCAACTCACCTCTGAATTCTTCTCTGTGTCTCTGTGTCTCTGTGTTGAGTCCTCCGCGGTCGCCAAGAGCGAGAGAGAGGAACCGGCCGACCTTGCGGCCGACCGGTTCCCGTGTGAGACGAAGCCATGAACACTTCGCCTCGACTCGTTGGGGAATTCTAGTCCATGGAGCGGCGCAGGAAGGTGGGCAGCTCCAGGTTCTCGCCGGAGGCTTCCTTCGCCGCGGGGCGGAACGAGACCTGGCGCGCGCCGCCCAGCGGCTCGTCGTCCGCCAGGAAGGAGGCCGCGGGCCGCGCCTGCACGGGCAGCCGCTCGGAGGAGCGCTCGCGCTCGGGTTCCTGCTCCCAGTTGATCAGCAGCGGGCCACCATTCCGGCCCATGGGATCGCTGCGCGGGGACTCCACCCGGAGCGGTTCGGGACGCGCCGGCTCGGAGCGCACAGACTCCGTCCGCACTTCCAGCCGCAGGGGTTCGGGCCGAACCGCGGGACGTGTCTCCGGCCGCGCATCCAGCGGGTTGTAGGCGCCGGGCAGGGCGCGCGGAGCCAGCTGCAGGGGCTCCTCCATCCGCCGCGTGGCCTGGGACTCGATGCCCGTGGCGATCACCGTGACACAGATCCGGTCCACCAGGCTGGGATCGGTGACCGCGCCCAGGAAGATCTCCGCGTCCTCGCCCACCGCCTCGGAAATGGTCTGCATGGCGTCGTTGACGTCCATCAGCGACATGCTCTCGCCGCCGGTGATGTTCACCAGCAGGCGCCGGGCGCCCTTGACCGAGTACTCGTCCAGCAGCGGGCTGCTGATCGCCTGCTCGGCGGCCTGGTGGGCCCCGTAGCTGCCCTCGCCCAATTCGGCCACGCCCACGCCCATCAGGGCCTCGCCCGGCTCGTTCATCACTTCGCGCACGTCGGCGAAATCCAGGTTCATCAGGCCGGGAATGGTGATCAGGTCGCTGATCCCGCGCACGGCGCTCACCAGCACCTCGTCGGCCACGCCAAAGGCATCCTTCAGGCTCAGGTGCTGGTCCACAAAACTCATCAGGCGCTGGTTGGAGACCACGATCAGCGTGTCCACCATCTGGCGCATGACCTCCAGCCCCTCCTCGGCACGGCGCATGCGCGGCCGCATCTCGAAGTGGAAGGGCCGCGTGACCACACCCACCGTCAGCGCGCCGGCCTCCCGGGCCAGCCGCGCCACCTCGGGCGCCGCGCCCGTACCCGTGCCGCCACCCATCCCGGCAGTGACGAAGACCAGGTGCGCGCCCTCGAGGAGGCTCCGCAGCTCGTCGGCGTCCTCGGCCACGGCGGCGCGTCCCAGCTCCGGCCGGGCCCCCGTGCCCAGTCCCCGGGTCAGCGTCTTGCCGATCTGCACGCGCGTGGCCGCCACGTTCTGCCCCAGGGCCTGGGCGTCGGTGTTGACAACCGCGAACTCCACGCCCGTCACTCCGGCGCGAATCATGCGGTCCACGGCGTTGCCGCCGGCTCCGCCCACTCCCGCCACCACAATGCGCACCCGCGGTTGGGTGCTCGGCTCATCCAGTTCGAACAGCAATCCTGACATGGCCTTTTTCTCCCCAAAAAGTCCTGTCCCACGGTTTGACGGACGCGCGGCGGGTTCATGGTCCACCGCACATCCCCTTCCAATACGTCAGAGGGCCACGTGCCGGCGCAGCCGGTTGACCCAGTTCCAGAGCGTGATCTTCGATTTCTGCCCATGGCTGATGGGCGCGTTGCGCAACGCGTGCTGCGCCAGGCCGATGGCCGGCGTCCACTCGAGCATGGAGGGATCCGCCTCCACACCCATCACGCCGCGCGGATAGCCCAACCGCACCGGCAGGGACCAGCGGTCGCGCGCCAGGTCCAGCAAGCCGTCCAGCCGCGCGCCCCCGCCGGTGATCACCACGCCCGCGCCCAGCATCCAACGCATGTTGGAGATCTCCAGCTCGCGCTCCACCAAATCGAGGATCTCCTCCATCCGGGGCTGGATCACCTGGCAGAGCTGGCTGCGCGAGGCGCGCTCGGAGGCGTCGCCGCCGGCGTATTCGATGTCGAAGCGCTCGTCGCGGCGGATCAGCCGGTGGTCGCAGCAGCCGTAAGAGCGCTTGATCCGCTCGGCCTCCGAGGCCGGCGTGCGGAAGGCGCGCGTGATGTCGCTGGTGATGGCCGCGCCGCCCATGGGCACGGAGGCGGCGTGGCAGACCTTGCCGTCCGCGTGGAGGATCAGGTCCGTGCTGGCCGCGCCCACGTCCAGCAGCAACACGCCCAGTTCCTTCTCGTCGGCGCTGAGGAAACAGGAGCTGGCCAGGCTGGTGAGCGTGACGCTGCCCACGTTGACCGCCGTGCGCTGGACGCAACGCTTGAGGTTCTCCACCGTGTTCACGGGCACGGAGAGGAAGTGCGTGCGGCAGTCCAGGCGCATGCCGTGCAGGCCCACCGGGTTCTGCACGCCCTCGGCGCCGTCCACCAGGAACTCCTGGGGCAGACAGTGAAGGATCTGGCGCTCGATCTGCACGGTCTGGGAAGCCTCGGCCTGCTCTAAGACTTGGCGCAGATGCGTGGTCTGGATCAGGCTGGAGCGCGGATCCTGGGGATTGCGCGTCACCAGCAGGTGCGACTCGGTCTCGGCGCAGGCCAGTTCGGCGCCGGAGACGCCCAGGTGGATGTCATCGACTTCGATCCCCGCGGCCTCCTCGGCGGCGGAGATCGCCTCCTCCACGGCCAGGATCATGGGCTTGATGTTGGTGGGAATTCCGCGGGACAGGCCCTTGGAGGCGGCGGCGCCGGCCCCCAGGACGCGGATGCGATCCTCCTCCACGCGCTCGGCGATGATCACGCGAACGGTGCCGTGGCCAATGTCCAGGGCGCTCTGCACGGCGCGGCCGGTGGTCATGGGTTCCTCCTCCCCCTCAGGATGTTGAACATGTCGCCCAGTCTTCCCTTCCGGCGTTCCAGTTCCGAGCCCTGCACCAGCAGGCGATCCAGCAGCGGGAAGCCCTCATGGGAGAACTCGGGCAGGGCCGCGGCCTCCAGTGCCAGCAGGCCCAGCCCCGTCAGATAGCCGGGATTGTCCAGGATGCCGCGGGGGCCGATGTAATGCTCGCAACGGCCGCGCCGGGCGCGCAGGCCCGTCACGCTCTCCGCGTACTCGGCCAGGCCGGTCATGGCGGCGCCTCCGCCCGTCAGAACCAGACCGCCGCGCAGGCCCTCCAGCAGGTTCATGCGGCGGGCCTCCTTCACCACGTGCTGTAGGATCTCGCGTACCCGGGCCTGCATGACCTTGCCCAGCATCTCCTGGGAGATCACCTGGGCGCCCTCGCCGTGCACCTGCGGCACGGTAAGCTTCTGGTCGCCCTCGCGGCGCACGTTGACCCGGCCGTGGCGGATTTTCAATTCCTCGGCCTCCTGCAGCGTGGTCTTCAGCACGGTGGCGATGTCCCGTGTGACACGGGATCCGGCGTAGCGGAAGACCCACGAGTGCTGCAGCACACCGTCGGCGAAATAGAGGGCGTCGCAGGTGCCGGCGCCGAAATTGATCAGGGCCACGCCCTGGTCCAGATCCTCGTCGCTCAACGCGGCCATGGCGTCGGCCAGCGGGCTGAAGACAATGCGCCGGGTGTTCACCTCCGCCAGCTGCAGGCAGCGCAGCAGGTTGTTGCGGTGGTTGACGCCGGCCAGGATCAAGTGCGTCTCCACGCCCAGGCGGCAGCACTCGCGGCCCAGCGGATCCAGACAGCTCACGTTGTCCGTAGTGAAGCGCTGGGGCACGGCGTGCAGCAGCGTGCGGTCGATGGGCAGTTGGACAGACTGGGAGTTCGCCAGCACGCTCTCCACCTCCTGCTCCGTCACCGTGCGGCCGCGGGACCCGGCTTGGGTGGTCAGCGGCATGTTGCCCGAACTGTTCATGCAGCTCATGTGCGAGCCCGAGATGGCCACCGCGGCGGAGGGCATCTTGGTCCGGGCCATGTTCTCGGCGTGCCGGACCACCTGCAGCACCGTGTCCAGGGCGGCGTCCAAGTCGACGATCAGACCCTGGCGCACGCCGCGACTGGGCGCGAAGCCGATTCCCGTGACACACAGCATACCGCTGCGGTCCACCTGGGCGATGAGAGCCACGACCTTGGAGGATCCGAGATCCAGTGCGGCGACCACGGGCTCAGGCATGCTCCCTCCACACCACCTGGTTGACGAAGCGCAAGTCCAGCTCGCCGGACCGCGCGAGCAGATCGGGGCGGCGGGCCTGCACCACTTGCAACAGGGACAGACCATGGCGCCAGAGGGTGGTCTGGACCAGCACCAGCGGCTGGGCCCCCTGAAGGTGCAGCACGGGCGAGGCTCCCCACTCCAGGCGCTCCATCCGGGCGTAGAGCTCGGGGAAGCCCGTCTTCATCTCCAGCAGCCGGGCGGCGGCGCCCTTCAGGTCGCGCTCGGCACCGCTCAGCACGGGCAGATCCAGCCGTGTCCCCGCCCGGGGCCGGTCCAGCACGCGGCCCGTGGCGGTCAGGCAGCGGGGTTGGCCCGCGCGCAGCACCCAGGCCAGCGGCTCGTCCTCGGCCAGAACCACTACCAGGGCGTCGGGCCACTTCTTGGTCACCCGCAGGGCCGTGATCCACGGATCGTCGGCCAGCCGCTGACGCAGAACGCCCAGATCGACCAGCGCCAGCGGTTTGCCGCGGACGCCATCCATGGTCTCCACGATACCCTGGCGGTCGCTGAGTCGCGCGCCCAGCACCTTCCACTCGCGCAACCGGAAGGTGTCACCCGTGCGCACCCAGATCACGGCGGTGGCGCAGAGCCCCACGAAGAGCGGCGGCAGCAGCGTGTAGAGCAGGATGCGCAGCCAGCGACGGCCGCGGCTGACGGGCCTAGCGCACATGCTGGAATTCCTCCTCCAGCTCCACGCTGAAGCGCTCGCGCACCGTGCGCTTGACCAACTCCACCAGGGCCAGCATGTCGGCGGCGCTGGCCCCGCCCTCGTTGACGAAGAAATTGGCGTGGACCTGTGACACGACGGCCGCGCCCACCCGGGCGCCCTTCAGGCCCGCCGCCTCGATCAGCCGGCCGGGAAAGTCATCCGCGGGCCGCTTGAACACGCTTCCGCAGCTGGCCTCCTGCAGGGGCTGGCTGGCCCGGCGCCGCTCCAGCAATTCGCGCAGGCGCGCCTTGATGGCGTCCGGATCGTCGGCCGCAAGGCGGAACTCCGCCGCCAGGACCAGGCGCGCGCCCAGCCCCGGACTGCCGCGGTACTCCAGGCGCAGTTCGGCGGCGTCCACCCAGCCGATCGTACCCGCCGGATCCAGCAGCCGGACGCGGACCAGGCTCTGGGCGAGCTCCTGGCCGTGGGCGCCGGCGTTCATGCGCACCATCCCGCCCACCGTGCCCGGGATGCCCCCGGCGAACTCCAGCCCGGCCAGTCCGGCCTGGGCGGCGCGCCGGCAGAGCACCACGGCGGAAGTCGCGGCCCCGGCGCGCAGCAGCGGTGCCTCCACCTCCAGCCAGGCCAGTCCCTGCCCGGGATGCAGCACCACGCCCGCCAGACCCTCGTCGGGGAAGAGCAGATTGGATCCGCCGCCCACCAGCCACCAGGCGGCGTCCTCGGCGCGCAGCAGGGCCAGGCCCGCCGCCAGTTCCGCCTCGGACTCCGGCGTGAACAGCAGGGCGGCCGGTCCACCGATGCGCCAGGTGGAGAGCGCGGCCAGCGGCGCATCCGGCGTGCAGCGCGCGGGAAAGGCGTCGCGCAGACGCTCGATGGCGCGCGGCGTGCTCACGAGCCCTGTCCGATCAGCTGCACGTTGCGGGCGTGGTAGGACAGGTTGAGCAGCACGCCCAGGGCGGCCAGCATGGTGATCATCGAGGTGCCACCGTAGCTGAACAGCGGCAGCGGCTGGCCCGTGACCGGGAAGAGGCCCGTGGCCACGAAGAGGTTGATGATCGTGTGGATGAAGAACAGACCCGTGATCCCGGCGGCCAGCATGCGGGCGAAGTCGTCCTGGGAGCGGCGCACGATGTGCAGGCCCCGCGAGAAGACGATGGCATAGAGGGTCACCAGCAGGAAGCAGCCCGCCAAGCCGTACTCCTCGCCAAAGATGGCGAAGATGAAATCGTTGAAGGGCTCGGGCAGATAGAAGAGCTTCTGCAGGCTGTTGCCGCCACCCACGCCGGTGATCCCGCCGCGCCCGAAGGCGATCAGCGACTGGGCCTGCTGCATGTCGGCCAGCCCCGGGTTCCACAGGCTCTCGATCCAATTGAGGATGCGCGTCAGCCGGTAGGGCTCGCGGATCAGCACGAAGCCCGCACCTGCGCCGGCCAGACCGCCGCCCACGAAGAACCAGGCGAGCGGCACGCCAGCCAGGAAGACCATGATCAGCGAGACGCCGAACAGCGCCAGCACCATGGAGAAGTTGGGCTGCAACACCAGCACGACCATGGCCGCGATCATCATCAGGCCGCCGCTGAGCAGATTGCGCCAGTCCTTGCGGAAGTCGCGCACTTTGGCCAGCCCCGCCGCCAGGTTGAGGATCAGCCCGAACTTGGCCACGTCCACAGGCTGGAACTGGCGGCCCGCGATGATGATCCAGCGCCGCGCGCCGTTCACCTCGGGCATCACCAGGGTCAGAGCCAGCAGTGCCAGGCTGCCCAGCCCGATCCAGGGCGCCAGGGGCCGCCAGGTCTGGTAGTTGATCTTCATCATGACGAAGAACAGCAGCAGGCCCAGGCCGATCTTCTCCAGGTGCTTGAGGAAATACAGGCCCGCCGAACCCTCGGCGGCCATCCCGAAGTGGGAGGAGGCCGAGTAGACGGCGATGGAGCCGATCATCAGCAGCACCAGGATCACAAAGGCCAGCAGCCGGTCGATGGTGGCCAGCCGGGAAGCGATCCCCAGGGGCAGGGAGCTGGGCGGGGTCTGATCGTAGCCCAGGCGGTTCATTCTGCCCACTCCTTGGCCAGCAGCTCCAGGCCGGTCAGCCGACTTCCCTTCAGCAGCACCACGTCGCCGGCCCGGGGACCGAACAATCCACACAGCGCGGCGGCGTTCTCCACCTGCAGCTCGGCCCGGCTGCCGCCCGCCCGCAGCCCGTCCTCGAAAGCCGCGCGGGCTTCCGCCGACCCCACCAGCAGCACAAGGTCCAGTCCAAGTTCGGCGGCGTGGCGGCCCACTTCCATGTGCAAAGCCCGGGTCTCGGCACCCAGCTCGCGCATCTCGCCCAGCACGGCCACGCGCCGCTCGGCGCGCATCCGGGCCAGCGTGTCCAGGGCGGCCTTCATGGAGGCCGGGTTGGCGTTGTAGGAATCGTCCAGCAGGCTCCAGGCCGCCGCCCGCCGCACCTGCATGCGACCCGGTGCGCCCTGGAAGGCCGCCAGACCCTGGCAGATCTGCGCGGGTTCCAGGCCCAGCTCCAGCGCGATGGCCACGGCCGCGGCCGCACACTCCAGGAAGGCCTGTCCGGGCACGGGCAACAGACACTCCTGCCCGGACAGGCGGATGCGGAAGCGCGCCTGTTCATCCGCGCCCACCGCTTCCATTCCGTGGACCGCCCCGGTGCTGTGGTTCCGGAGCGAATATCCGCTGCGACGCCTCAAACCGATTGCCTGCTCCACCACCAGGGCGTCGTCCTCGTTGACGATGCCCGTGCCGTCGTGCCGCTCCAGCCAGCGGAAGAGCTGGCCCTTCTCCTGCGCCACCGCCGCCAGGCCGCCAGTCCCTTCCAGATGGGCGGGTTGGATGTTGGTGATACAGCCGTGGGTCGGGCGGGCCATGGCACAGAGCCGGGCGATCTCCCCCGGCTGCGACATCCCGGCCTCCAGCACGTAGATCTCCTGTCCGTCCAGAACGTTGAGCAGCGAGAGGGGCGCGCCCAGGGTGCTGTTCTGGTTGCCCTGGCTGGCGGCCGTGCTCCGGCCCCGGCCCAGCAGCTGGGCGGTCAGTTCCTTGGTGGTGGTCTTGCCGTTGCTGCCTGTGATGGCCACCAGCGGGCCGGCATGGCGCTCGCGGGCCAGGGCGCCCAGCTCCAGCAGGGCGCTGCGGCTGTCCGCCACGCAGAGCACGCGCGGGTCGCCGGCCAGTCCGGGCGTCAGGCGCGCGGCCTCGGCCACCACCGCGGCTCCA
Source organism: Acetofilamentum sp. (assembly GCA_020726405.1). Lineage (GTDB taxonomy): Bacteria > CAIWAD01 > CAIWAD01 > CAIWAD01 > CAIWAD01 > CAIWAD01. Next base: position 10,230 of record DYSB01000082.1, read on the forward strand.
GCCGCCAGGGCCGCGGGCACGAAGTCATGGCCGTCCATCCGCTCACCGGGCAGGGCCACGAACAGATCGCCCGGCCGCAGTCCGCGAGAATCGGCCAAGGCCCGCCAGCCCGCCGTTTCCGGCAGGTGGCGCGTGTGCCCCAGGCGGGCCGCCAACTCGGTGAGGGTCGGTCTCATTCGCAGTAGATCACCCATTCCGCCGGCAGGGCGACGCTGTCGCCGGGTGCCGGGACCTGCCGGGTCACGAAGCTTCCCGCGCCTTCAACGCGCAGGTCATGGTTGTATGGGCTGAGGGCTTCCAGCGCGGCCCGCAGGCTGCGGCCGGTGAGCAGGGGCGGCTCCGCCGCCAGCGGGGCCGTGGGCTCCTCGGGGCGGGGCTCGGGCGCGGACTGGGCGGCCCACTGCAGGGGAATCAGCGGCCGCTCACTCTTCTTGTCCAGCAGCAGCACGCGCTCCATGATCCGGCGGAAAGCCGGGGCGGCCACCACGCCGCCGTAGATCGCGCCGCGGGGCGTGTCCACCAGGATGATCCCGGCCAGCGGGCCCTCGGGCAGCTCGGCGAAACCGATGAAGCTCGAGAAGTACTCCTCGTGGGAGTAGCCGCCGCCGGGGTTGATCTTCTGGGCCGTGCCGGTCTTGCCGCAGACCACCAGGCCGGGCACGCCGGCCTGCTTGCCGGTTCCGATCTCGACCACTTCGCGCATGATCTGCCGCAGCGAAGCCGCCGTGGTGGAGGACATGACGCGCCGGATCACCAGCGGCTCGCGTTCGATGCTGCGGTCGCGCCCCGTGGCCCGGCGCAGGACGTGCGGACGCACCAGCACGCCGTCGTTGGCCACGCAGCCGTATGCGGCCACCATCTGCAGGGCCGTCACGGCCACGCCCTGGCCCATGGCGATGTTGGCGTACTCCACTGGACCCCAGCGATGCAGGCGCATCAGTTGCCCGCCCACCTCGCCCGGCAGGTCCACGCCCAGGCTCTGGCCGAAGCCGAAGTTGCGGCTCATCACGTAGAGGTCGCGCGGCGGCATGCGCTGGGCGATCACCACAGAGCCGATGTTGGAGGACTTGGAGAACACCTCGCGCGCCTTCAGCGAGGAGTGGCCCCGGCGGTCGGAGTCGTGGATCACGGCGTTCTTGACCCGGTAGGCGCCATTGTGGCAGGGGATGATCTCGTCCAGGTCGGTGATGGTGCCATTCTCCAGCGCCGCGGCGAACGTGATCAGCTTGTAGGTCGAGCCCGGCTCGTACTGGTCCGTGACACAGCGCAGGCGCGCGGCCTCCGGCGTGAAGATGCTCAGGTCGTTGGGGTCCAGCTGGGGCCAGCTGGCCAGGGCCTTCACCTGCCCCGTGCGCGGATCCAGCAACACGACCTGGCCGGCCTGGGCGTTGTGCAGCAGGACGGCCGCCTCCAGTTCCTCTTCGGCGATGGTTTGCAGGCGCAGGTCGATGCCCAGCTCCAGGCTCATGCCGGGCTGGGTCTCCTGGCGGGGCCGCTCGCTGAACGCGTGACCCCAGCCCTTGGCGTCGCGCAAGTGATATTCCTTGCCGTCCGAGCCGCGTAGCAGGCTGTCGTAGGCCGACTCGATGCCGCCGATGGGC
>DYSB01000083.1:0-3709 GCA_020726405.1 Acetofilamentum sp.
GGCGAGCGGGGCCTGGAGCGCGAGGCCCTGGATTTGCTGCTGGGCCAGGGACGCGAGCGCGTGCGCCTGGCCGGCGAGACGCGTGGCGCGGCGCGGGAATCCGTCGAGGCGGCGCGGGAGGCGCTGCAGGAGGCCCGCCGCGCGCAGCAGGAACTGCAGTCCGAACTGCGCGCCCTGGAGGGCCGGCGCCAGCTGCTGGAGCAGCTGCTCAGCCGCTTCGAGGGTGTGCCCGGCGGTGCACGCGTCGTGCTGGAGAAGCGCCTGCCCGGTGTGCTGGACGTGCTGGGCAACCTGGTGCACGCGGACGCCGGTCTGCTGCCCGCGCTGGAGAGCGCCCTGGGCGAGGCCGCGGGCTGGGTGCTGGCGGAGGATTCCGCCGCCGTGGACGCGGCGGCCGGACTGCTGCGCGAGGTGGGCAAGGGTGGCTGCACGTTCGCCGTGCTGGACCGCGTGCCCAGGCAGAACGGCGCGGCCGCGGCCCCTGCCGGCTGCCGGCCGCTGGCCGCGATCCTGCGCTGCGACGAGCGCGTGCGCCCGCTGCTCGATCACCTGTTGCGTGACTGCTGGCTGGTGGAGGATGACGGCCTCCAGCCCTGGGAGGATCCGGCCCGCGCGGGTCAGCTCTTCGTCACCCCCGACGGCGAGAGCCGCCGGCCGCCGCTGCTGCGCCGGCATGGCCGGGGTGCCGGGGGCGGGCACCTGGGTCTGCGCTTCCAGGCAGAGGGTTTGAAGAGCGAGGGCGAGAATCTGGCTCAGCAGGCCGGGGAGCGCGACCGGTTGACGGCCGAGCGCCAGGCCGGACTGCATGCCGCCGAGGAGGAACTGGCCGCGGCCGAGCTGGCGCACCAGGCCGCGGGCGAGGCCCTGCGCGAGCAGGAGCGCCGCCGGGAGCGCCTGTCCCTGGAGGAGGAGCGCGCCGGGCGCGACGAGGAGGGTTTCCGCCGCAGCCTGGCCGAGCTGGCCCAGCGCGTGGGCGAGGTGGAGCGCCGGGAACGCGCCCTGCGGCAGCAGCACAACGAGTTGCAGGCGGAGCGGGACGAGGCGGAGGACGCCAACTCCCGGCTGGCCGCCCAGTCCGAAGAGCAGGCCCGGGCCACCCGTGGACTGCTGGAGGCGCGCGGCACGGCGCAGATGGCGGCCTCCGAGGGCCGGCTCAAGCTGGACGCCCTGCGCCGGGAGCTGGAGCAGGTGCGGCGCTTCCTGCTGGAAGGCGGCGAGCGCCTGGAACACGCCAGCGCCGAGCGCGCCGAGGGCGAGGCCCGCCGCGTGGGTCTGGTCGCGCGCCGCGAAGAGCTGGAGCGCCTGCAGATCGCCGCGGCCCTGGCCCGGGAGGAGGAGGAGCGGCGGCAGGACGAGCGCAAGGCCCTGCTGGCCGAGCTGCGCGGCCGTCAGCGCGAGCTGCGCGGCGCGGAGGACGAGTTGCGCGGTGAGCGTGACGGGCTGCGCGAGCGCGCCCACCAGGCCGAGCTGGAGAGCCGGGGATTGGAGGCGCGGCTGGCCGCGCTGCTGGAGCGCATCCAGTCCGACTACGAGGTGCAGCTGGAACTGCCGGAGCCGGTGGGAGAGGAGGACGAGCAGAACGAGGATCCCGTCCTGGCCGCCGGGCGCGCGGAGTCGCGCGAGGAGCGCCGGCAGCGGAGCGCCGAACTCAAGGACGCCCTGCGCCGGCTGGGTCCGGTCAACCTGTTGGCCATTGAGGAATATGAGACGGAGAGCAGCCGGGCGGGCTTTCTGCGCGCCCAGCTGAGCGACCTGCTCGAGGCCGAGGCCATGCTCCAGGAGACCATCGGGCGCATCAACCGGGTGGCCCGCGAACTCTTCGAGGAGACCTTCCGCCAGATCCGCTCCAACTTTGAATACCTCTTCCGCAAGCTGTTCAGCGACGGCCGCGCCGATCTGCAGTTGGGGGGCGAGGATCCGCTCGAGGCGGACATCCAAATCAGCGCCACGCCCAGCGGCAAGCGGATCCAGAACCTGATGCTCATGAGCGGCGGCGAAAAAACCCTGACGGCCATCGCCCTGCTCTTCGGCATCTACATGGTCAAGCCCAGCCCCTTCTGCATCCTGGACGAGGTGGACGCGCCGCTGGACGATTCCAACATCGCGCGCTTCAACACACTGATCCAGGAATTCAGCGGCATGACCCAGTTCATCATCATCACGCACAACAAGAAGACCATGGGCTACGCCGACCAGCTCTACGGCGTCACCATGGCCGAGGAAGGCGTGAGCAGCATCGTGAGCGTGCAATTCCATGAACAGGCCTGAGTCCGTTTCCCTCCCGCGGCGGCTGGCGCCCGTGCTCGTGTGCCTGCTGCTGTTCCTCGGCGCCCGGCGGGCCGCGGCCCAGCCTGTCTTCTCGCTGGATCCCGTTTGGTGCCTGGGCCCGGCGGGTGCGGAGCCCGTGCTGGAGGTCAACCTGATGGTCCAGCGCGGCAGCCTGGTCTGGGTGGAGGCGGACGGCGGGCTGGGAGCGGGCTGGGAGGCGCAACTGGTGCTGGAGCGCGCCGGCGCCGTCGTGGCGGACACGGTCTGGACCCGGCGCGATTGGCGGCTGGCGGAGCGCGATCTGGGCAGCGCGGAGAAGGTGCCCGACCAGGTTCATCTCAGTCTGCCGGCGGGCGGCGGCCGCCTGCGCGTCCAGGTGCGCGACCTGCACAGCGGCCTGGCGGTGGAGAAGAGCCTGCGCTGTGCCGCGCCCGCTGCCGACGGTCGCCTCTCGGAGATCCTGCTGGGCGTCAGCCTGCCGGACACCGCCGACAGCGGACCCTTCCGCCGGGGCGGCTGGCGCTTCCTGCCTTATGCCGACGGCCTCTACGGCGCGGGCTTGGACACCCTGCGCGGGCTGTTGGAGATCCGCAGCGCGCGCCCCGCCGATTCCCTGCAACTCAGCCTGGCCCTGCTGGGCGAGCGCCGCAACCGGCTGGAGAGCCGCCTGCCCCGCTCCTTGAGCACTTTCCCCCACCTGCCGGGCGATCCGCAGCGCGTGGTCTTCTCGCTGCCCGTGACCCACCTGCCCAGCGGCAGCTACCAGGTGGAGGCCACGCTGACTGGCGGCGACGCCCAGCCCGTTGTGACACGCCGGGCCTTCTGGGTGCACAACCCGGACGTGGCCGCGCCGGCTCCGACCCTGGACGACGCCGAGTTCGCCACGGCCGCCCCGGAGGAGCTGGCTCGGCAATGGGAGGCCGCCCAGGTGTTGGCCAGCCACTACGAGCTGGAGGCCTGGGACCGGCTGGACCTGGAAGCGCGCCGCACCTTCCTGCGCGAATTCTGGCTGCGCCGGGATCCCGACCCCGCCACCCTGGTGAACGAGGAGCAGGTCTCGCTGCTCTCGCGGCTGGAGGAGGCCCGCATGCGCTACAGCGAGCCCGGCGCCGACGGCGGCCTCAGCGACCGGGCGCGGATCTTCATGCGCTACGGCCCGCCAGACGCCGTGGAGACGGACTTCGCCCAACTCAATTCGCGCTTCAACTTCGACCTTTCCGACGCCCAGAACGCCACGGGCGCCGACCACCGGGACTTCGAACTCTGGCTCTACACCCGCCTGGACGGCGGCGTGGAGTTCATCTTCATCGATCAGCGCGGGTTCGGTACGTTTGAGCAGGTCCATTCCACGAAGAGCGGCGAGTACTACGATCCCAGCTGGTCGCGCAAGCTCTTCCCGTAGTGTGGGGGCCGGACACGAAGAGCACGAAGGAGGACGGAG
>DYSB01000083.1:3809-11761 GCA_020726405.1 Acetofilamentum sp.
CAAGCTCTTCCCGTAGTGTGGGGGCCGGACACGAAGAGCACGAAGGAGGACGGAGAGCGGGAAGCGGAGGCTTGGTCAGGATGGATCCCATGACTTCAGCTGCGGATTCGGGCCTGCCTCCTCAACCGTTCTTCTTGCCCTTCTTCCCGCTTCGTGATCTTCGTGTCCTGCTTCGAACGGAGGGTGCATGATCGAGATCGAAGGCTTTCGCAAGAGCTTCGGCAAGGGCGCCAAGCGCGTGATGGCCGTGGACGGCATCGACCTGCGGGCCATGCCCGGGCGCGTGTTCGGCCTGCTGGGGCCCAACGGCGCCGGCAAGACCACCACCCTGCGAGCCATCGCCACGCTGCTCAAACCGGACGCCGGGCGCATCCTCGTGGACGGCCACGACGTGGTGTCCGAACCCGACGTGGTGCGCGCGCGGCTGGGTTTCCTGACAGGAGCCACGGGGCTCTACGATCGCCTGACCCCGGCGGAGACGCTGCAGTACTTCGGCCGGCTCCAGGGCATGAGCGCCGAACACATCGCCCGCCGCACGGAGCAGTTGGCGGACCTGCTGGAGATGCGGGACTTTCTGCACCAGCGGGTGGGCAAGTGCTCCACGGGCCAGAAGCAGAAGTGCAGCATCGCCCGCGCGGCCCTGCACGAGCCCCAGGTGATCGTGCTGGACGAGCCCACCAGCGGTCTGGACGTGATCGCCTCCGCCAGCGTGGTGGAGTTCATCCGCCGCTGCGCGCAGGAAGGGCGCACCGTGCTCTTCTCCACCCACATCCTGCCCGAGGCCGAGCGCCTCTGCCACGACCTGGCCTTCATCCACAAGGGCCTGATCGTCGAGGCGGGCACCCTGGACGAGATCGGCCGGCGCCACGGCACCCACGACCTGAACTCGATTTTCCTGAAGGTGACGGGCCATGCCGAAACGGCCTAGAGCCCCGCGCGAGCCCCACTCCGGCCTCGTGGCCGCCGCCCGCACCCAGCTGGGCCGCATCAACTGGCGGGAGCAGAACCCCGCCTTTTTCTTCCGTGACCTGGTTCTGCTGTTCGCGGAGACCATGCGCGAATTCTTCCAGCACGGCGCCGCCGCCCGGGCGGCGGCCCTCACCTTCACCACACTGCTCTCGATGATTCCGCTGCTGGGGCTGGTGGTGGTGATCTTCAAGCAAGTGGGCGGCTTCGAGTGGCTGATGACCCAGCTGCAGCCGCTGCTGGCCGAGTACCTGAGCCCCGACGGCTCGCAGCTGGTCACCCAGTTCCTGCTCACCCGCGTGGCCGAGTTGGATCTGGGCACCCTCGGGCTCTTCGGCGTGATCTCGCTGGGGCTGGGCGTGTTTTCGCTCATCTCCACCATCGAGACCCACCTGAACAACATCTGGCGCGTGCGGCGCTCGCGCAGCATCCGCCAGCGCTTGAGCAGCTACTGGCTCTTCATGACCCTGCTGCCCGTGGTGGCCGGTGTCTCCATGTTCCTGTCGGGCGAGGCCGCGGTGATGCGGGTCTTCGACGTGCTGCCCGGCTGGGTCAACCAGGCCCGCGGCCATCTGCTGCCCATCGCGGTCCAGTTCGGCGGCTTCCTGTTCCTCTACTGGGCCGTGCCCAACACGCGCGTGCGAGCCTCCGCCGCCGCCGTCGGCGCAGCCTTCGCGGCGACCGGCTGGGAACTGGCCAAGATCGGCTTCGCTTTTTACACCGTGCGCGCCAGCAGCTACAGCATGGTCTACGGCTCGCTGGCAGCGCTGCCGCTCTTCATGATCTGGGTCTACCTGACCTGGGTGATCGTGCTTACCGGCGCGGAGATCTCCTTCATCACCGAGAACCGCCGGGCGCTCCTGCTGAAGCGCAAAAGCCGGCAGGACGGGCCGCTGCCAGAGTACCTCATCGCTCTGGCCGTGCGCGATGCCGTGCTGGGCAAATTCGAGGTGGGCAGCGAGTTGACGGTGGAGACGCTGGGCCGGCTGTTCTGGCTGCCGGAGGCGGAGATCAACGCCGTCGTGGAGACCATGATGGAGGGCGGCCTGCTGCGCCGGGCCCGGGAGGGCGAGAAGGTGCTGGTGCTGCCCGCGCGGCCCCGGGAGCACCTGGACGCCGGTGCCGTGGCCGGGCTGTTCCTGCGCGATCCGGCGGAGTTCTCGCGCCAGGACCGGCCCGAGCATTTGAAGGACCTGCTGGGCCGCCTGTCCAGCTGGCACAAGGACATGTTGCGGGCGCTGACCCGCGAGGACCGGGCCAACGCCCGGGCGGAAGGGGAGGAGGAAGCATGAACGCGCGCATCATCTGGGTGGTGGCGGCCAAGGAATTGCGCGACCTGTTCCGCGACCGGCGGACCATCGTCTCCATGATCCTGATCCCCATCCTCTCCTTTCCTCTGCTCATGTCGGGCGTGGTCTGGATGACCAGCAAGTCGATGGAGAAGCTCAAGAGCGCTGAGACCGGCGTGATGGTGCGCGCAGAGAGCCCAGCCCTCGGGCTGCTGGACTCGCTCAGGGCCCAGGACGGACGCTTCGTCTATCTCGAGGACGTTGCCCCCGCCCTGCCCGTGGACAGCCTGCTGGCCCGGGAAGACGTGGACATGGTGCTCGAGTTCGGCCCCGGGCTGGCCCAGGCCCTGGAGCGCCTGACCCGACCCGCGGACAGCAGCGCGACGCCCGCGCTGCGCCTCTACTTCGACTCCACCGACGACGAGGCGAAACTGGCCGGCGAAGAACTGCTGGCGGGCTTGACCGCCCTGCGCGAGGCGCATCTGCAGGGTTGGCTGCGCCAACAACAACTGCGTCCCGACCTGGGCACGCCCTGGAGCATCGAGCACATCGAGACCGCTCCGCCCAAGCGCCAGGCCGCGGAGCTGATCGCCCGTTTCCTGCCCTACCTGATCCTGATCCTCTGCATCCAGGGCGCCATGTACCCGGCCATGGATCTGACTGCGGGGGAGAAGGAGCGCAGCACCATCGAGACCCTGTTGGTCAACCCGGTGTCGCGGTTGGACGTGGTGTTGGGAAAGTACATCGCCACCTCGGTGATGGCCCTGGGCAGCGCGGTCTTCACCCTGGGCGGCCAGTACGCTTACTTCCGCTTCGCCGCGGATCGGCTGCTGCGCGGCGGCCTGCCCCTGCACATCGAGCCCTCGGCCCTGGGGCTGGGCCTGCTGCTGCTGTTGCCCGTGGCCCTGACCTTCGCCGCCGTGATGCTGGCGGTCTGTCTGCACGCGCGCTCCATGAAGGAGGCCCAGAGCTACATGGGTCCGCTGCTGATGCTGGTGATCTTCCCCTCGATGGCCAGCATGATCCCGGGGCTCAAACTCAACCTGGCCCTGGCCTTCGTGCCGGTCTTCAACGTCACGCTGCTGATCCGCGACGCGTTGCTGCAGGATTACAGCCAACTGGGCCTGATGGCCGTCGTCTTCGCCATCAACATTGGTTACGCTGGACTGGCTCTCTGGGCGGCGGTGCGCATGTTCCAGCGCGAGGAGGTGATCTTCCGCAGCTGATCCTCGCCGATAGGTTGCCAGACGGCCCGGCGGGAGAGGTGCCGGGACGGGCGCGAGTTTCTACCTTGGGCCATGCATCGTGACGTGTTTCTCCGCATCCGCCGCAATTCCGACCGGGTGGGAATCGAGGGCATCCAGTTCTACGCCTACCATGGCCACCGCACCGAGGAATCCACGCTCGGCCAGCGTTTCGAGCTGAGCGTGCAAGCTTTCCTGGATTGTGCTCCGGCCGGGCGCAGCGATGCGCTGGAGGACGCCCTCAACTATCAGACCCTGCATGCCGGCGTGACCCAGTGGGTCACCAGCCGGCGCTTTCATTTGCTGGAACGGCTGGTGGAGGGCTTGGCGGAGGAGATCTTCCGGCAGTTTCCGCGCGTGGACGCCCTGCAGCTCTGCGTCCGCAAGCTCAGTCCGCCCATTCCCAATTTTTTCGGGCATGTGGAGGTTGAAATCACCCGCGTGAATCCGCGCTGGCTGGAGCCGGAGGATGGAGCACCCGGACCTGATGCCGGAGCCCGGACCGCGGGGCGATGATCGCCTGGCTCGGCCTGGGCGGCAACCTGGGCCCCGTGCGCGCCACGTTGGTCCGGGCGCTGCGGGAATTGGACCAGGGGCCCTGCCGCGTGCAGGCCGTCTCCGGCCTCTGGTTGACAAAGCCCGTCGGGCCGGCCGACCAGCCGGATTTCCTCAACGCCGCGGCCCGGCTGGCCGTGGCCCTGGGGCCGGGCGCGCTGCTGGAGCGGCTGCAGGAACTGGAGCGCCGACTGGGACGGCGGTCCCGGCCCCACTGGCGCGAACGGGAACTGGACCTGGATCTGCTGCTGGCCCGGGAGGACGGCCCCCTGTTGGTGGCGGGAGCGCGGCTCGCGCTGCCCCACCCGGGCCTCTGCGGGCGGGCCTTTGTGCTGGAGCCCCTGCTGGAACTGGATCCGGATCTGCGGGACCCGCGGGACGGCCGCGAGTTGAGTCTGGATGTGCGGCGCCTGCGGGCGCAGGAGCCGGACGCGGTCCGGCGCATGGAGGACCCTGGATGGTGCCGGAGCTGAAATCGGTCGCCGTGGAAGGCGTGATCGGGGTGGGGAAGACCAGCCTGTGCAACATCCTGGCACAGGAGTGGGGCGCGCAGCTGATCCTGGAAGAGCCGCACAAGAATCCCTTCCTGGAGGATTTCTACCGCGAGCCCCGCCACTACGCCTTCCAGGTGCAGCTCAACTTCCTGTTCGCGCGCTACAACCAACTACTGCGCCACCGGCAGATGAGCCTGTTCGCCGAGGTCTCGGTCTGCGACTATTTGTTCGACAAGGACAAGATTTTCGCCTATCTCAACCTGGACGAGCGCGAACTCGTGCTCTACGAGAAGATCATCGAGTTCATGGAGCGCGACGCGCATCGGCCGGACCTGGTGGTCTATTTGCAGTCCAACGTGGACCGCCTGCTGCGCAACATCCAGGTCCGCAACCGCAGCTACGAGCGCGAGATGAGCACCGAGTACATTCGCCAACTCAACGACGCCTACAACGCCTTCTTCCTGAGCTACACGCGCACGCCCCTGCTCATCGTCAACGCCAACGAGATCGACTTCGTCAACAATGCCGCGCATCGGCAGGCACTGCTGGAGCGCCTCTGCCGTCCCGTCAGCGGGACCATGTATTTCAACCCGGGCATCTGAGGCATCCATGCTCCCCTGTTCGACCCTGGCCGCTCCACCCCCCCGCCACGGAACCCGGCCATGAAGCGCCAGATCGTCATCAACAGCTCGCCGGCGGAGAGCCGGGTGGCCATCCTCGAAGACGGGCGCCTGACGGATTTCTACGTGGAGCGGGCGGAGCGCGACCGCCTGTTGGGCCACGTGGTCAACGGCCGGGTGGTGAAGCTGGCGCCCAGCATGCAGGCCGCCTTCGTGGATGCGGGCCTGGAGGCGGACGGCTTCCTGCCTTTCCCCGATTGCTGCACGCCCTCGCGCTGGAACCAGCCCGGCCGCACCAAGTGTGGGCTGCCCGCCGGCCAGGCTCTGCAAGTGGGGCAACTGGTGCCCGTGCAAGTGGTGAAGGAACCCATCGGCACCAAGGGCGCGCGCCTGTCCATGGAGATCAGCCTGGCCGGGCGCTATCTGGTGCTGATCCCGGGCGACGAGATCACGGGCGTCAGCCGGCGCATCAAGTCCACGACGGAGCGGCGGCGCCTCAAGGATCTGCTGAGGGAGATCCGCCCGGAGGGCCACGGCCTGATCGTGCGCACCGTGGCCGAGGGTCATCCGCGCGAGCAGATCGGCTCCGACCTGCACGATCTGCTGGCTCACTGGGCCGAGGTCCGCGACAGGCTGGAGCAGGCCCCCGTGGGCGAGGTCGTGCACCGCGAGCCCGGGATGGTCTCCCACGTCATGCGCGACCTGTTCACGGCGGATCTGGATGAGGTCATCTGCGACAACCGCGGACTGCACAAGGAGTTGAGCGCCTACATGCAGGAGGTGCTGCCCGAGCTGCGGGACCGCGTGCACCTCTACACCGGCCGGGAACCGCTCTTCGACAGCCTGGGCGTCGAGGAGGAGATCGAACGCAGCATCGAGCGCCGGGTCTGGGTCAAGGGCGGTTGCTACCTGATCATCGAGTCCACCGAGGCCATGAACACCATCGACGTGAACTCGGGTCGCTTCGCGCGCCGGCGCAACCTGGAGGACAACGCGCTCCGGGTGAACCTGGAGGCCGCGCGGGAGATCGGTCGCCAGCTGCGTCTGCGCGATCTGGGTGGACTGATCGTGATCGACTTCATCGACATGCAGCAGGAGGAGCACCGCTTGCGCCTGATGCAGGAGATGCGCCAGATCCTCAAGCAGGACCGCGCCCAGACGGACGTGGCCCCGCTATCGCGCTTCGGCCTGATGGAGATGACCCGCGAGCGTGTGCGGCCGGCGCTGATCCACACTCTGCACCAGCCCTGCCGGCACTGCGGCGGCTCGGGCCTGGTGCCCAGCCGGGAAACCCTGCTGACCGAGCTGGACCGCTGGATCCGGCGCTTCAAGGCAGCCACGCGCGAGCGCCGGCTGCTGATCCAGGTGGCGCCGCCCCTGCACGCCCACCTGACGGCGGGCAAGCGCAATCTGCTCTGGCGCCTGATGTGGCGGCACTTCATGTTGATCCGCGTCAAGGCCGATGAGCGCCTGGAGGAGACCGAGTTCCGCTGCCTCTCGCCTCGCCAGGGCCGGGATGTCACGGCCGAGCATGCGCGCGGCGTGGGTGCCCAGCGCATGACGGGGGCCACGGCGGACCACGGGCCGGCCTTCGATGCCACGGAGTGGGACGAAGCGGTCGGCGAGGAGCTGGAGGATCTGCCCGGCCTGCCGGGTTTGCGCGCGCGCCTGGACGTGGATGTGGACGAGGAACCTTGACTCTTCACGCCCAAGGCGCTATACTTTCCGCCTTTGCAACGGACGGAGGAAGCTGACATGTACGCCATCGCGGAAATCGCCGGCCGGCAGGTCCACCTGAGCCAGGGTCTCAAGGTGCGGGTGCCTTTGCTGCAGGCCGAAGCGGGCGACAAAGTCGCCGTGGACCGGGTCTTGGCCCTGGTGGATGGCGCGCAGAGCCGGTTTGGCTCCCCGGCCCTTGAGGGTGTCAGCATCGACGCCACAGTGTTGGAGCACGGCAAGGCGCGCAAGGTCATCAACTTCAAGATGAAGCGCCGCAAGGGCTTTCGTCGCAAGCATGGACATCGTCAGCAGTACACGCTGATTGCCGTCAACGGCATCCAGGCCTGAACCAGCGGGAGAGGAACACGTCATGGCACACAAAAAGGGACAGAGTTCAACCCGCAACGGGCGTGACTCCAATCCGCAGTATCTGGGCGTGAAGAAGTACGGTGGCGAAGTCGTGCGCAACGGCAACATCATCGTGCGGCAGCGCGGCACCAAGTTCCATCCGGGCAAGAACGTGGGCATCGGCTCCGATGACACCCTGTATGCCACTTCGGACGGCGTGGTGAACTTCTACAGCCGGGACGGCCGCAAGCTGGTGCGCATTCTCGTCGACTGAAGCCCCCTTTCGTCGGACTATTCAAAAGGCCCGCTTGCGCGGGCCTTTTTCGTGTCCATTGTAGATCGCCACTAATCAGCCAGCTGGCCACGCGTCCGCACCTCTGAAGCGCCGGAACAATCCACCTTGCGCCGGGGCGGATCCCCCCAGAGGTCCAATTCGCTGGCCCCGGAGCAGTCGGCGTCCAGCTGCTCCAGCACCTCGAGCTCGCCCTCGGATGCCCCTGAGAGCTCCAGGTTCGCCTGTTTCACGCGGCAATCCCGGCCTTTCAGTTCGGAAGCTCCCGACACTTGAGCCGTCAGGCGACCGATCTGCCCACTGATCAGGGCTTCTGAGGCGCCGCTCAAATCCAGTTCCAGGCTGGCCAGCTCGATGTTTTCCAGCAGCAGCTCGGCCGCGCCGCTTATAGGGGTTCTCAAAAATAATCGGCGATTGGGATCTGT
>DYSB01000084.1 GCA_020726405.1 Acetofilamentum sp.
TCGGCGCCAGGCCGAGGCTGCCCTGCGCGAGAGCGAAGAGCGCTACCGCCTGCTGTTCGACACCAATCCGCTGCCCATGTGGGTTTTCGACCGGGACAGCCTGGCCTTCCTGGCTGTCAACGACGCGGCCATGCCGGCCGTGACGAGGCCGGCGTCTGGCGCCACCTGAAGAAGGACGGTGAAGAAATCCAGGTGGAAATCACCTCGCACACGCTGGACTTCGCCCTGCACCGCGCCGAATTGGTACTGGCCCTGGACGTGACGGAGCGGCTGCGCGACCGGCGTCGGCTGGAGGAGAGCGAACAGCGCTTCCGCGAAATCTTCAACTCCATGAACGACGCCGTCTTCATCCATGACGCGGAGAGCGGCCGGATCCTCCAGGTGAATCAACGCACCCTCGACCTCTACGGCATCCGCGAGGAGGAGGCCCTGGCGGCCGACTTCGACCACTTCAGCCGCGGCGAAGAGGGCTTCTCGGTGCGCGAAGCCGGGGAGTGGCTGCGCAAGGCCCGGGAAGAAGGGCCGCAGCTGTTCGAGTGGCGCTCGCGCGCGGCCACGGGCCACGTAATCTGGGCGGAGGTGAATCTGCGCTACGTCCAGCTGGGCGACAAGTCGCGGATTCTGGCCGTGGTGCGCGACATCAGCCGGCCGCAAGGGGCGGAATTCAGCGCTCGCGAACGCGAAATCGGGCTGGAGCTCGCGTGCCTGCTGGCCGTGGCCCTGCATCAGCACCACCTGCAGGACGAGGTGGTGCAGCACTCCAGCGAGTTGGAGCGCCGGGTGGTGGAGCGCACCACCCAGCTCCAGGCGGCCAACGAGGAGTTGGAGGCCTTCACCTATTCCGTCGGCCATGACTTGCGCTCCCCGCTGCGGGCTGTGGACGGCTTCTCGCGCATGCTTGAAGAGGACCATGCGGACTCCCTGGACGCCGAAGCGTGCCGCCTGCTGGGCGTGATCCGCGATTCCACCCGCCAGATGGACCGGCTCATCAACGACCTGCTGACCCTCTCGCGGGTCTCGCGCATTGAACTGCGCCGGGAGTGGGTGGACATGGGCGCGTTGGTGCGCGAGGTCTACCCGGAGGTCTGCGCCCACGAGACGGAGGACGCCTGCGCGCTGGAACTGGCCGAGCTGCCATCTGTTTGGGGAGACCGCGGCCTGCTGCGCCAGGTCTGGCTCAACCTGCTGGGCAACGCGGTGAAATTCAGCCGCCACTCCGCCGTGAAGCGCGTGGAGGTGACGGGTGAGGTGCTGGACGGAGTCTGCCGCTACAGCGTGCGGGACCAGGGCGCGGGCTTCGATCCCGCCTGCGGCCACAAGTTGTTCGGCGTGTTCCAGCGCCTGCACGCCGCCCATGAAAACGAGGGTTCGGGCGTGGGCCTGGCCCTGGTGCAACGCATCGTGCGCCGGCATGGTGGTCAGGTGCTGGCCGAAGGTGCGCCGGAACGCGGTGCCTGTTTCCACTTCCAGCTGTCGGAACAAGAGGAGAAATCATGAGCACGCAGAACCTGGAAATCCTGCTGGTGGAGGACGATCCGCGCGATGCCGAACTGACCCTGCGCGCCCTGCGCAAGCACAACATCGCCAACGAGGTCCGGGTGCTGCAGGACGGCGTGCAGGCCCTGGACTTCCTGTTCGGCCGGGGTCCGTTCGCCGCCGCCGAACGGGTGCGCCCACGCCTGATCCTGCTCGATCTCAAACTGCCCAAAGTGGACGGACTGGAAGTGTTGCGGGCCATCAAGGCTGACGCCAACCTGCGCACCGTGCCTGTGGTGATGCTCACCAGTTCGCGTGAGGAGCGCGACTTGCTGGAAAGTTACCGGCTGGGTATGAACAGCTATATCGTGAAGCCCGTGGACTTCGAGCAGTTCATGGAGTCGGTCCGCCAGGTGGGCCTGTATTGGCTGCTGCTCAATCAGGCGCCGGGAGAAAATCGGGAGGGTTGATGTCCCTGCTGCGAATCCTCATCGCCGAGGACAAGCTTCACGACGTGGAACTGGCCCTGTGCGAGCTGCGCCGCGAGGGGCTGGTCTTCGAGCACCGGCACGTGGAGACGCGGGACGAGTTCCTGCGCGAGTTGACGGACTTCCAGCCAGAGTTGGTGATCACCGACTACTCCATGCCCGCCTTCACGGGCATGGAGGCGCTGAGCCTCTCGCTGACCCAGGATGCAGAGCGCCCGGTCATCCTGTTCACGGGCTCCATCAACGAGGCCACGGCGGTGGCCTGCCTGAAGGCGGGCGCCACGGACTACATCCTCAAAGAGCATCTCACCCGCCTGCCCTTCGCCGTGCGCGAGGCCGTGGAGCAGCGCTGCCAGCGCCTGGCGCGCCGGGAGGCGGAAGGAGCCTTGCGGGAACGCACCGACGAACTGCGGCGCTATTTCGAGCGCTCGGGAGAATTGCTCGGCATTTTCGATTCCCAGGGCGGGGTCCGGCGCCTCAATCCTCAGTGGGAAGTCCTGTTGGAACAGCCCCTCGCCGAACTGGAAGGGCGCAGTGCCTACGAATTCGTGCCGCCCGAGCAGCACGAGCTGCTAAGGGCCAGCGTGCAACTGGTGCTGGACGGCGGGCGCATTGTGGATCAGATCCTGCCGGTGCTGACGGGGCGGGGCGTGCGCTGGCTGGAGCTGACCGCCAGCCTGGAGGACGGCCTCATCTACGTTGCCGCCCGGGACGTCAGCGAGCGGTTGCGCACGGAGGAGGAGCTGGCCCAGTCCCGCGCCACCTACGAGGGCATCCTGGACGGCCTGAGCGAAGTGGTGGGCGTGCTGGACGACGGCGGCACGCTGTTGCACGTGAACCGCGCCGCGGCGGAGCTGTTCGGTCATCCGCTGGAGCGCTTCCTCGACGCCCGGCCGGAGTTCCTCTTCCCGGACGGTCTGGTGGACCGCGTGGCGCTAGGCCGGCGCATCGCGCGCGTGCTGGCCGGTGAACTGATGTGCCTGGAGACCACGGGCAAGCGGGCGGACGGCGGCACCTTTCCCATGGAACTCAGCCTCACCCGGGGCCTTTGGTTCGGGCGCGAGGTTCTATTGGCCGTGGCCCGCGACGTGTCGGAGCGCAAGCAGTCTTTGCTGGAGCTGCGGGCGGGGCGGGCCAAACTGGCGGACATCTCCGCCGTTCTGGCGGCCCGGGGCGGCGACTATCTCGAGAACGTGCAGGAAATCACCTGCCTGGCGGGCCGGCTGTTGCAGGGCGGCACGGCGCTCTACAACCGCGTGGAGGGTGGTCGCGTAAAAGTCCTGGGCCGCTGGCAGGTTCCGGCGGACTACGTGGACGGACTGGAGCTGGGTACGCCCTTCTGCTCCCGCGTGATCCAAGGGCGTCAGCTCCGATTCGTAGACGACCTGCAGGAGACACCCTTCGCGGTTTGCGACCCCAACATTCGGCGCTTCCACTTGCAGAACAGCCTGGGGCACCCCGTCAACTCGCCGGCCGGCGAGGTCGTGGGCTCCCTCTGCGTGGTGTGGAGCGAGCCGCACGCGCTGGGTCCGGAGGATCAGCAGATCCTGGCGCTCCTGGCCCAGGCCCTGGAATCCGAGGAGGCCCATCGCGCGGCCGCCGAGGCGCTGCGCCGGAGCGAGGAGCGCCTGGTGAGCATTTTCCGCGTGGCGCCCGTGGGGATCGGGTTGACCCGCCAACGGCGGATCCACGAGCTCAACGAGTCCCTCTGCCGGATCACGGGCTACTCGCGTGAAGAGCTGCTGGACCAGCCGGCCCGCCTGCTCTACCCGGACGAGCGGACCTGGGAGGAGACGGGCCGCGCCATCTACCGCCAGATGAAAGAGGTCGGTACAGGCGTCATCGAGACCAACTGGCGGCGCAAGGACGGCCGCCTGATCCGCGTGCTGCTCAGTTCGACACCCATCGACCACGAGCACGTGGAGTCGGGGGTCACCTCCGCCGTGCTGGACATCACGGACCGCCTGGAAGCCGAACGCGCGCTGCGCGCCAACGAGCAGTTCATGCGGGCCGTGCTCGAGTCCTCGCCGCTGGGGATCAGCGTCCGGGACCGCGATGGCCGGCTGCTCAGCCACAACAGCGCCTGGCAGCGCATTTGGGCCATTCCCGATGGAGAGATCCAGTCGAACATGGGACGCGTGCGTCCGCAGCTGCAACTGGACGAGCGCGACGACTACAACCAAGGCTGGTGGCCCGAGATTCGTCGTGTCTACCGCGAGGGCGGACAATTGGCCATCCCCGAGGCTCGCACCCTGGGCCGGCGGGCCGGCTCGGCGGAGTGGGTGGCCCAGCACTTCTACGCCATCCGCGACGAGGCGGGCGCCGTGGACCGCATCGTGGTGCTGACCGAGGACATCAGCGAGCGCAAACGGGCCGAGGAGGCCCTGCGCCAGAGCGAGGCCCACTGCCGGCGCTTCTTCGAGAACGATCTCACGGCGGACTACATCTCCACGGCGGACGGCAGCCTGCTGGACTGCAACCCGGCCTACCTGCGGCTGTTCGGGTTCGAATCCCGCGAGCAGGCGCTGGAAAC
Organism: Acetofilamentum sp.; assembly: GCA_020726405.1. Classification (GTDB taxonomy): domain Bacteria; phylum CAIWAD01; class CAIWAD01; order CAIWAD01; family CAIWAD01; genus CAIWAD01. The sequence goes on from DYSB01000084.1 coordinate 4,498, forward strand.
CAACGTCACCGTGCTCTACCCGGAGGCCCAGGTCCGCCACGACCTGCTGGAGCGGCTCAAGTGCGAGCAGCGGCTGGAGTACGAGGAGGCCGAGCTGCGCAACCTGGCAGGAGAGCCCATCCACGTGATCATGAACGTGCTGGGCACCTTCGATGAGGACGGCCAGCTGTGGCGCATGCAGGGCTACCTGTTCGACATCACGCAGTACAAGGCCCTGCAGCAGCAGTTCTTCCAGGCCCAAAAGATGGAGTCCATCGGTCGGCTGGCCGGCGGGGTGGCCCACGACTTCAACAATTTGCTCACCGTGATCAACGGCCACGTGGACCTGCTGCGCACCCAGTTCATGAACGACGACCCCGTGCTCGAACAACTGGAACAGGTGGCCGCTGCCGGCGAGCGGGCCGCGCGGCTCACCCGGCAGCTGCTGGCCTTCAGCCGGCGTCAGGTGCTGCAGTTGGAGCCCGTGGCCCTGAACGCCATCGTCAGCGACATGAACCGCATGCTCCAGCGTCTGATCGGCGAGGACATCCGCCTGCACATCCAGTTGGAGGCCGAGCTGCCCGCCGTGCTGGGCGACGTGGGCCAGCTGGAGCAGGTGGTGGTGAATCTGGCGGTGAACTCCCGCGACGCCATGCCGGACGGCGGCAGCCTGAGCATCCGCACGGCGCAGTTCCAGGCCGATGAGGCCTACTGCCTGGCCCACCGACCCATGCCCCCCGGCCGCTACTGCCTGCTGGAGGTGTCCGATACGGGCCAGGGCATGCCGGCCGACGTGCTGGCTCGCGTCTTCGAGCCCTTCTTCACCACCAAGGAGAAGGGCAAAGGGACGGGCCTGGGCCTGGCCACGGTCTACGGCATCGTCAAGCAGATCGGCGGCTACATCTGGGTGGACAGCGAGGCCGGCCGGGGAACGGTGTTTGAGATCCATCTCCCCGCCGCGGCGGGCCAGGCGAGCCGCCGGGTGGCGGAGCCCGCGGTGGGCACCCGTCTGCGCGGCAGCGAGACCGTGCTGGTGGTGGAGGACGAGGAGATGGTCCGCCGGCTGGCCGTGCGCATCCTCAAGGGCCACGGCTATCAGGTACTGGAGGCCGGCGACGGCGAACAGGCGCTGCAGATCCTGGGCGGGACTCCGGCCATCCAGCTGGTGCTTACCGACGTGATCATGCCCGTGATGGGCGGGCGCGAGTTGGCCGAGCGGCTGCGCGGGCTGCCCCAGCCCCCGCGCGTGATCTTCATGTCGGGCTACACCGAGGAGTCCGTCGCGCGCCACGGCATCCTGGAGCTGGGCGGGCAGTTCATCCAGAAGCCCTTCGACCTGGTCGGTCTGCTCCAAAAAGTGCGGGATACCCTGGATGCGCCCTGAGCTCCTCATGGCCGGCCGGCGAATCCACCCCGGGCGAGTACATGATCCGTGCGGGATACGGAGATAAATTCCCGTCTTGCCGTGGCCTTGGCTTGGCGCGTGGGCTACACATCACGACATTAAGCCCGGTACCATTTACTCCGCGGCCGCCCCCCTGCATGCCTCTGGCGGGCCGCGCTGAGGGAGTCCTGGCTCCTGGAAAGGCGGATCCGTGACCGAGCAGAGCTTTCACATTCCCGTGATGGGAACGGGATTCACCATTGATACTCCCCTGCGCGTGGCGCCGCTGGGGATCGACTCCTGCCTGTCGCTGGTGGATGACGTGCTGATCGAGCAGATGCGCGAGGCCCTCTGCCTGCGCTTCCAGCGCCCCTATGAGAGCATCCCGCGCAAGGCCGAGGACAGCCGCGCCCGCCGGATCACGGCTTATCTGGACCTGCTGCACGAGCTGGTGCAGGAGACCTTCGACGAGATCCGCCGGCAGCCTTTCTTCCAGCCCAACCAGAAGGAGCGCTATTTCCGCCTGCTGCCGGACGGCTCCGCCCTGCGCCGCAGCTGGGAGACCCTGCTGGCCCGGCGCGGCCAGCCGGGCTGCGAGGAACGCCAGCAGGAACTCACCCTGGGCATGAAGCCGGGCTCCATCGACGTCAACATCATGGCCAAGCTGGACCGCGTGCCCGTGGACGCGGAGGGCCGGCCCGGCCCGCCGGAACAGGGGGATGCGCTGGCCGCCCTGCGCGGTTTCGCCAACAGTCGCCTGGAAGCCGCCGTGGTGGTCTCCGCCGGCCTCAACAAGCGCCTCTACAAGTACATGGCCCAGTTCCGGGACTTCTACCGCGATGCCGAGGGCCGCGCGCGCAAGCGGATCATCATCAAAGTGAGCGACTTCCGCTCCGCCCTGGCCCAGGGCAAGCTGCTGGCCGGGCTGGGCTTGGAAGTCTTCGAGTACCGGGTGGAATCGGGCCTGAACTGCGGCGGCCACGCGTTCGGCTCCGGAGGCCGGCTGCTGAACGGCCTGTTGGCCGAGTTCCGCGAGCGCCGCGAACAGCTGTGCGCCGAGCTGCGGCCGCTGGTGGAATCCTGCCTGCGTTCCGCCGGGCTGGGCGCCGAGCTGCCCGACGAGGCCTGCCGCAGCCGGCTTACGGTCCAGGGCGGGCTGGGCGTCCACGGCGAGGCCGCCCGCATGCATGCCGAGTACCAGGTGGATGCCACGGGCTGGGCCAGTCCCTTCCTGCTGGTGCCTGATGTGACCCGACTGGATCCGGACACGCGCCGCCTGCTGGTCGAGGCCGGCCCGGACGATCTCTATCTGTCCGACGCCTCGCCCCTGGGCGTGCCCTTCCACAACCTGCGCCGCTCCAGCTCCGAGACGTGGAGTCGGGCGCGCGAGAAGAACCAGAAACCGGGCTCCAACTGCCCCAAAGGCTTCCTGGTCTCCAGCGTGGAGTTCGGTCCGCGCCCGCTCTGCACGGCCTCCGCGGCCTGGCAGCGCCGCAAGCTGGAGCTGCTGGACGCGGGGGATGTGGGCGGCCGCCGGGCCGTGCTGGACAAGGCCTGTATCTGCGACCACCTGGGCAACGGGGCCCTGATGGAACTGGATCCCGACCAGGAGCCACTGCCCGTGGCGGTCTGCCCGGGTCCCAATCTGGCCTGGTTCAATCGCGAATACTCACTGGAGGAGATGGTGGACCACATCCACGGGCGGATCTGTCTCGCGCCCGCGGAGCGTCCGCACCACCTGGCGGCGGAACTGGTGCTCAACGTGGATCAACTGCAGCGGCTGCGCGCCGCGGACGACGGCACAGAGTCCAGCCGCCGCCGGCTGGAAGAAATGGCCCAGAACCTCGAGCGCGAGATGAGCGGCCTGCTGACCCTGGCCGCTGGCCCGGCCTATCCGGGGGAGAACTTGGCCTCCATCTCGCCCATGGTGGCCACCCAGCGCGCGCGCCTGGAGGCCCTGCTCGCTCCCGTCCTCGTCGACTGCTGAGCTGGTGTCCGACGCGAGAATCTGCCTAGCCGGTGTTCTGCAGGCCCTGGGAGATGCCGCGCACGGTCTCGAACAGCGCTCGCTCCAGTTCCGCGTCCTCCCGGTTGCCCGCCCGCCAGCGCGCCAGCAAATCCACCTGCAGCAGACTCATGGGATCCACGTAGGGATTGCGCAGCCGGATGCTGCGCTGCAGGGCGGGCTCCCGGTCCAGTAGTTCGTCCTCACCCCGCAGTTTCAGCACCCAGTTGCGCGTCTCCAGCCAGCGCTGGCGGATGATCGGGAAGATCTCCAGTCCGGCGTCGCCGGCCAGGTCGGCGTAGCGGGCGGCGATCTCCAGATCGGCCTTGGCCAGCACCATGGAGAGGTCCGCCAGCAGGTTGGCGAAAAAGGGCCAGCGCGCGGCCATCTCCGCCAGTTGGACCTCGCCGTGCGCGCGCGCCGCCTCCTCCAGCCCGTGCCCGATCCCGAACCAGGCGGGCAGCAGGTGGCGATTCTGGGTCCAGGCGAAGACCCAGGGAATGGCGCGCAGGTTCTCCACGCCGCGGCCACTGCGCCGGGAGGCGGGGCGTGAGCCGATCTCCAGCCGCTCGATCACGTCGATGGGCGTGGCCAGCCGGAAGTAGTCGTGAAAGGCCGGGTGGTCGTGGATCAGCATCTGGTAGTCCGCTCGGCCGCTGGCGGCGATCACCTCCATGGCCCGGGCCCAGTCGGGCTCCGGGTGGGAGCGCGGGCTGCAGAGCGTGGTTGTCTCCAGCACGGCGCCCGTCAGCAGCTCCAGCGTGCGCTCGGCGATCCCGCGCAGGCCGTACTTGGCGTGGACGATCTCACCTTGCTCCGTCAGTCGCAGCCGTCCGCGCAGCGCGCCGCAGGGGTCCGCCAGGATGGCGCTGCGGGGCTTGCTGCCGCCGCGTCCCACGGTGCCGCCGCGGCCGTGGAAGAAGGAGAGCTCCACGCCGGCCTCGGCGGCCTGGCGGGCCAGCTCCTCCTGCACCTGGTAGAGCGCCCAGCGCGAGGCCGCGATCCCCGAAATCTTGCTCGAGTCGCTGTAGCCCAGCATCACCAACTGGCGGTTGTCCCGCGTGGCCAGGTGGGACCGGTAGACCTCGTCCTTGAGCATGGAGGCCAAGGTGGCGCTGGAATGTTGCAGGTCGTCCACAGTCTCGAAGAGCGGCGCGATGTCCAGTTCCACGGCGCCTTGCCCGTCCTGCAAGCCGGCCCGCCGGGCCAGATAGAGCAGGGCCAGCAGGTCGTTGGCGCCCTGGGCCATGGAAATGATGTAGGGTCCCAGGGCCCGCCGCCCGTGGCGCCGGCGCATTTCGGCCAGCGTGCGCAGCACGTCCAGGCTGCGCCGGCACTCCTCGTCCGCGGGCTCCGGCTCTGCGGCCGACGCGGGCTCCTGCAGCGCAAGTCGCAAGGCGCCGGCGCGCTCTTCGGGACGGCGCCCGGCGAAGGATTCGTCCCCGAGCAGGAGGCCGGCCACCCGGCGGTGCAGCTCGGAATCCTGCCGCACGTCCAGTGTGACCAGATGGAAGCCGAAGGTGAGGACGCGGCGCTCGAGGGCCAGCAGCAATGGCAGGCCGCCCCGACCGCCACCCGGCGCCAGCAGGCTGGCGCGGATCAGGGCCAGGTCGGCCAGCAGGTCGGCGGCCTGGGTGTAGGCGCCCGGCCCGTCGACCAACGCCGCCTCCACGCGGGCCTGCATCAGATGGAAAAGCAGACGGTAGGGCATGTCCGCGCTGCGCCGGGGCAGGCGGGCGCTGCGCTCGGGCAGCAGGTCACGGTAGGCGGCCACGCGCTCCAGCACGGCCGGGGCCACTCGCACGCGCTGCTGGCTCTGGCTGAACTCTTCGCAGAGTTCCCCCAGGTCCGTCCGGTAGAGCTCAAGGATCAGCCGGCGCTGGCGCTCCAGCGTGGCGCGGATGGTCTCCGGGCCCACGTTGGGATTGCCGTCCATGTCGCCGCCCACCCAACTGCCGAAGCGGATCAGCGGGCAGGGCAGGTCCTGGCCGGCGCCCGGTCCGTACGCGTCCTCCAGGGCCTGTGCCAGGGACTCGTAGAAACCCGGCAGGATCTGGTAGACCACTTCGATCAGGTGGAACAGCACGTACTCGACTTCGTCGGCCACCGTGGGCCGGGCGGTGGGCTGTTCCTCGGTTTGCCAGGCCAGTTCGATCTGCCGGCGCAGCTCGGCGCGTGTGCGGGCGGCCTCGCGCGGGGTGGGGTCGCCCTGATCCAGGCGGATGAGCAGCGAGCGCGCCATGCGCTGACTCTTGACCAGCAGCGTGCGCCGCGTGGCGCGGGTGGGATGCGCCGTGAAGACTGGCATCACCTCCAGCTGCGAGAGCGTCTCGCGCACCTGGGCCAGCCCCAGACCCTGGCCCGCCAGCTCGCGCAGCACGGCGGCCAGGCTGCCCGGCTGGGGCGCCCGCTCGTCCCGGGACTGCTCACGCCGCCGCCGGATCCGATGCACCTGCTCGGCCAGGTTGGCCAGCGCAAAGAAGGACGAGAAGGCCCGGGTGAGTTCCCGTGCCGCCGCGGGGCTCAGCCCGGCCAGTTGCCGTCCCAGTTCCGCCTCCGCGCCGGGAATGCCCCCGCGCCGGTCCCGGGCCAGTCGGCGTGCCTCTTCCACTCGTTCCAGCAGGGGCGGCCCCCCCAGGTCGGAGAGAACCTGGCCCAGCAGATCCCCCAGCAGGCGGACATCGTCGCGCATGGCCTGGTCGGCGGCCTGTTGCTGGAGGGTGGGCGGTGCTTTGCTCATGCCGGACTCCCGTGACTTGCCAGTTCGGTCGATAACGTACAAAAATGGTCCAGCTTTGATCAAGTGCGGCCGGGCTCGGATGGGCGCCCAGCCGGATTCCGGGACTTCCTCAGTTCCGGGTTGCCCGGTGTGCGGTACCGGTCGGCGCCGGACCCGCCGACCCACTGCCGCCGGCCCGCTGCCCGGGCCTGGATGGCCGCGTTGCCGGGCGGAATCCACCGCCTCGGCGCCCGCTCGCTCCAGATTTATGGAAAGCTGCCGACACTCCAGGGGAATCACTCCCGGCAGGCCGGAACTCCGTCCAGACCGCCCGCGCCCGGGAGCGGGTTAAAACTGTCATGGGACTTGCTCACTTCGGAATTCGCCGGACTCCGGGGGACAGAGCGGGCAAAAATGCGGCCGAGGGGACAAGAACCCGGCAAAGCCTGCCGCCCAGCCAGCGGTCCGGCGGGAGAAAGGAGCGGAAGGATGGCTTCCAGCACAACGATCAGCGGCGTGGCTTCCGGCATCGACTGGCAAGCCACGGTGGACGCGCTGATGGAAGTCGAGCAGCGCAAAGTCACCCTGCTGGAGAACCGTCAGGCCGAGCAGCAGAACAAGCTCAACGCCTGGCGCAACCTCAACACGCGCCTGCTCGCGCTCAAAACGTCGATGGACAGCCTGGAGGAGGCCAACTCCTTCCTGAAGTACACGACCTCCACCAGCGACTCCACCAAGGTCTCGGCCAGCGCCGACTCCAGCGCCCAGCCCGGCAACTACTCCGTCCTGGTGGAGCGGCTGGCCGGGTCCGCCCGGCTGGTGCATCAGGGCTGGGCCGACGAAAACACGACGGCGCTAAACTCCTCGGGCGCCGATCAGGTCTTCGCCTACAGCTACGGCACGGGGGACGACCAGGTGAATATCGCCCTGAACGTGCCCGACGGCGCCACCCTGCAGGATCTGCGCGACCTGATCAACCAGGACGCCGCCAATCCGGGCGTGCGCGCCACGCTGCTCAACGACGGCTCCGGCGGCGCCACGGCATGGCATTTGGTGCTTACCGGTGAAGATACGGGCGCCGATGCCCAGCTGGTGATCAACGACGCACTCACCACCCT
>DYSB01000085.1 GCA_020726405.1 Acetofilamentum sp.
ACTTTCACGGCCAAGCGGCCCGCGGCCAGCACGGCGCCCTCCGGCCGGCGCAGGATGGCGTCCAGCCAGACATCCGGCGCCGCCCGCAGGCTGTCCAGGCCCAGCAACTCGGTGCTGCGCACGCGCAGATTCAGGTCCAGCGCCTCCTGGGCGCCCCGCCGCAGTTGCCACTGGACGTCCTCGCAGCGCAGGCGCGGACCCTCCAGCAGGTAGACCTCGCGGTAGATCCCGCCGTAGTTGCGCGGGTCGCCGCTCTGGGTCTTGAGGGGCACGGTCTGGTGGGCGGAGAGCCGGTTGTCCACCCGGACGTCCAGCTCGTTGCGGCCGCCAAAGTGCAGGAAGCGTTCGGGGATCTCGATCTGGAAGGAGCCCGAGCTGCCTTCGTGGCGCTCGAGGAATTTGCCGTTGATATGGATGCGGCAGGAATAGGAGACACCGCCGAACCAGAGCCGCCAGACGGACTGCACGCCCGCGTCAGGCAGGGTGAAGACGCGCGTGAACCGCACCTCGCCTTGATGACCCGACCAGCAGGAGGGGACACGACACGTGCCGTTCTGCCCGTTCTCCGTCTCCCAGCTCCAGTTGCCGCCCAGTTCGTGCAGGCGGGCATCCAGGCTGTCCAGCCGCGGTCGCCAGGCGGGAGCCAGCGGCTGGGACGAATCGGGCTGGAAAACTGGGGCTGCCTGCAGCAGTCCGCTACAGACCAGGACGAGCAGCCAAAGGAGCGGCCGAAGCACCGGATGTCCGTTCACGCTGGGGCCGGCGCCCTCACCGGGCGGCGGCGATTTGGGGTTCAACGACGCAGGCGGAGAGGGTCTCCGCCTGCGTGGGGGTTTCAGGTCAGACCGCTGGCGACCCAACGATCGCTCGCGGCAGGATCAGGCACCGAAGGCCATCTTCTGTCCCATCTTGAAATCGCCCAGTTTGGGATCGATGGGATCGAAGCGCCAGCTGGAGATCTTCTGCTTGAGGCAGCTCTCCACGCGGCGGCCGGCGGTGGGGTCGGACCAGTTGGACTGGCTCATCTCCACGTCGGTCACGCTGCCGTCGGGCTTGATGGTGAACTTGGCCAGGACCGAGCCCTTGAGGCCGCGATCGCGCTGAAGCTGGCGCTCGTAGCAGTCCTTCAGGCCGGGCGAGTAGCCGTTGATCACGGCCCGCAGGGCCTGGCTGCTGCGCGCGCTCTCGCCGGCGAATTTGCCGCTGCGGTCGTAGGTCTGGACCGCGCCTTCCAGCAGGGCGCCCACGGTGCCGCCGCCGCCGGCGCGCGTGTCCACGTTGGTAAGCGCACCCTGCAGATCCACGCCGCCCGAGCCACCCGCGCCCGCCTTGGCGCCATCGGTCTTCAGCCGCTTGACGTTCTCGGCGGCCTGGCCCGTCACCATGCCCACCAGACCTTTGGTGCTGACGGATCCGCCGGAGGTCACCTGGGCGGCGTCCACCAAGCCGCGCGCGGCGTTGCCGCCGCTGGAGCCCGTCACCAGCGAGATGCCGCCGGTGGAATTGATCACCTGCTGACTGATGGCCGCGCGCCGGTTGGCCCGCCGCTCGGAGGCGGCAGTGCGCCGTTCGGCCGAGGCCTGGGCGCTGCCCTGCTGCCGTTCCGCGGGCCGCTCCAGCTCTTCGCGGGCCTCCTGCTGGGCCGGCGCGGCCTCCTCTTCGGCGGGTGCGCCCTCTTCGGCCAGATCGGTAGCCGTGGTGAGGGGCTCGGCCGCTGTCTCCACCGGAGCCATTTCCACCTTGAGCATCTTGTAGCGCGCGGCGAACAGCTCCTGGATGTCCTTCTGGCTGAGTACCGGGATTTCAATCTGGCTGCCCAGATAAATCAGCACCAGCTCGATCAGGCCGAACAGGACGGCCAGCCCGATGGTCAGCCCGTCCAGATTGGCAAAGGGCTTGCGTCGGTAGTCGGCAAGGGCCGTGTGGGAAGTGGACACGCTGCCCCTCCTATTCGCTCTTGATCACGACGAACTGGGTCATGACAAACTGCTCGTCCCCACAGGTTTTCAGGACCTTGAGAATCGAGTTGTAGTCCACGGCCGCGTCCGCCTGAATGGAGATCTGCCCGTCAAACGGGATGCCCAGCTGCTGCTCGCGGGCCCGCAGCTCGACGGCCACGCCCCGCAGGTATTGCTGCAGGCCCGGCAGGGTCATGGCCGCCGGATCCTGGGCCGCCGCGCCGCTGGCCACGGCCAGCAGCGTGCTCCCCTCGTCCAGCAGTTGCACGCGCTTGCCCTTGTTTTCCGCGTACACGCCCGGCGTCCCGCTGAGCTGGCCCGAGTCCACCACGATGGAGACCGTGGAGCGGGGCGAGGTGTCGATGTTCGATTGCGGAAGCTCCAGCTGGTCCACCTGGTTCACGAGCAGGCCGGTGGCCGAATAACTCATGATCAGGAAGAGCAGCATGTTGGTGAAGATGTCCATCATGGAGGCCAGGGGGATGTTCTCCTCCTTGGCGCTCCGCGCGGACAGCTTCCGCATATTGGTGGGTGCCGCCATCCCGCACTCCTAGTTGATCTTGCCCATCATGGGGGTGGGGAAGAGCTTCTCGATCTCGTTGGAATTGGGGTCCTTCCAGCGGCGAGTGGCGTCCAGCAGGGACACCAGTTGCTGGAAGGGCAATTCGTTCGGCGCGCTGATGATCACCGTCTCGGCGTCGTCGAAGCCGTAGGCGTCGACCATGATGGGCGAGCCGTCGCTGTTGTAGCGCAGGTTGCCCGCCGCGTCGAAGGCCTGCTCCTTGCCCTTGATGCTGGGCTTGACGATCTCGCGCCGGATGCGCAGCAGCTCTTGATTGACCCCGGCGAAGTCCAGCTCTCCCGTCGGGTTTCGCGGGAAGTACTTGTAGCGGCCCGGCTCCGTGCTGGTGGAGGTGGCGCCGAAGACCGAGACAGCCACGCCTTCCTGATCCACCGCCACCAGCAGGGAGAGCTTGGGCAGGGGTTGTTCCTGTTCGGTCGCCATGCCGCCGCCGCCGCCGGCGGCCGCGGGGGGAAGGCGGGTCTCCAGCAGACCCAGCCTGACCCACTCGGAAGAAGTGAGCAAGAGCGGAATCAACACCACGATCATGTTGAGGATCGGGAGGAGATTCAGTTCCGCCTCTTCCGACACGTACTTCCGCTTGTCGCTGGGCTTGAAGGCCACTTATTTGCTCCCGGTGATCAGGTGGATGAGCTTCACCGAGTACTCGTCCACGTCGTTGAGAATGGACTTGGTCTTGTTGTTGATGAACGCGAAGGCCAGAGTGCCGGGAACCGCCACCACCAGACCGTGCAGGGTGGTGAGCATGGCGGTGCCGATGGCCTTGGCCAGCAGCGCGCCCTTGCTGGCGGCGTCGGCGTTCTCCAGGGCCGTGAAGGCCTGGATCAGACCGTAGATCGTACCCATCAGACCGAGCAGAGTGGCGACGTTGGAGAGGGTCTGCAGCCAGCCTGTGCGCTTCTCCAGCCGCGGGATGATCTCCAGGGCGGCCTCATCCACGGCGTTCTGGATGTTGCGGTAGTCCACCACCTCGCGCTCCGCCGCCTCTTTCAGGGCACGGGCGTAGATGTAGGCCAGGGCCTTCTCGGACATGCTCTCCGCCAGCTTGTAGGCCTTGCCCACTTCGCCGCTCTTGATCAGCTTGAAGATGTCCGCGGAGAACTTCGCCGAATCGATGTTCGACTTGAAGTTGACGGAGATCAACCGCTCCACGAAGATCACCATGATCGCCAGGCCGCAGAGCCAGATCAGCCAGTAGAACCAGAAGCTGGACTGGCTCGTGTCCGCAGTGGCCTTGAGCAGCACGACCATGGGGTTGACCAGTTGTTGTCCCGTCTCCTGTGCCGCCGCGGTTCCAGCCATCAGCAGGCCGGCCAGCGCCAGGATGGGAGTCGCAAGCTTGTGCCGCATTTCAAATCCTCCGCTATCCATTAACCCAACAATTGCGAGATCAGATGACGAATGGCCTCCATCTGCCCGCGCAGCTTGTTGGAGGCGCACACCGGGTTCGTGTAGACACAGATGTTGGCCCGGCAATAATCCAGGCGCTCGTTGCAGCCCACGTTGTATTGGTACGTGGTGGTGGGCATCATGCGCGCCGTGATCTCATCGCGTGACAGATTCAGGGCCTTCTCCTGGGCCAGCCTGAGCAGGAAGCTCCACAGGAAGACCTGGGCCTCCAGCACTTCGCGCGGCTTGAGCTTTTTCAATTCCGCGCTGAACAGGGCCGGATCATGGCAGCACTCAATCAGGCGTTCGCCGATGTGGCGGATGTTGGACGCAACGGGATCCGTTTTGTCAGTTGCCACGCTGACCCTCCCCACCTGACTTGACATCATCGGCCGCCGCGGGCCCGCCCTTGAGAGGCCAGGCCGCCGTCTGTAGCACGCGCGCGCGTGCCAGCAGCGCCTCCCGGTCCAGGATGCACGCCTCGCGGGCCATCTCCCGGTCCAGGTCCACCAGTTCCTCGTCCGGCGCCCGCACCTGGTCGAAGAAGGACTTCTCCAGCCGGAAGCCCGTGATCTGGGGCATCATGCGCGCCGAGATGATCGCCACGGCGGGCTCTTTCACCTTGCCAGTGATTTCCAGCTCGTCCAACATGAACACGTCTTCCTGGGCGGCCAAGCCCGACGCCAGGAACAGGACGAGGCTAATCCATCCGATTCTTGACATGGATCCGGCTCACTTTGCGCTGGAAGTCCAGCTTGCGCTGCTCCTCCAGTTCGCGTTGAATCTGCTGCTCGAGCATCTCCGGCGTCAGGCGCGCGATCTGCCGCACCTGCAGGTCCACGGCCAGACCGCCGCCGGAGCCGTCCCGGTCCCGCGCCTCGACGGCCAGCACGTTGCGGCCCGTGCGCAGGAACTCGTTCAAGGTGTAGGTCTTCAGTTCCGTCAGGGCCGGCTGCTCCTCGGCGCCGCCCGCCTGCTCGTCAATGTACTCGCCATTGAAGAACAGGAAGAAGGCGTCGTCGGCCGCCACTTGGATGGTGGCCCCCACCGGCGTGCCCGGCAGGTCGAAAGTATAACGGAAGAACAGCGTATCCGGCGAGGCCGTGGCTGAACTTCCCGCCGCAGCCTGCAGCAGGCGCAGCCACGTGCCGTCGGCGCTGGCCAGGGTGTCCAGTGGCGTGGCGCCCGCAGCCAGCGCGACGGCCAGGCCCGTGCTGTCGCCCAGCGCGACGGCCAGGGTATCCAGGCGCTGGGGCGCGCTCAGCGGCACGGCGGACCAGACGATGGCGGCGCCGGCGCCCAGTCCCCCCAGGCCGGGCAGCGCCGTGCTGCGCGCGCCGGCCCAGTCCGTGTCCGGATAGTCGGGCTTCTCGAACCCTTCCACGTAGCCGCGGTGGGTCTTCCAGCCCTCCAAGCCCGGCAGGACCAGCACTTCCTCACTTAGGCCGAAACGGTTGCCAAACGTGGCGGGATCCAGCTCGGCCAGCGCCAGCAGCATGCGGCGGGCCGGAACGCTGCCCGCGCGGACGCGGGAAACCAGCGGCTCGGACTGCACCAGCACTTCCTTGGCCGTCTGCAGCAGGAAGTAGGAGGCGTCGTCCAGCGTGGTGTGGGCGTCGCGATGCACGTAGCTGGCGGACTGCTCGAAGCGCTTCCAGTAGTCCTCTTTCATGCCCAGCGTGCCGGCGCGGCGCGTGTTGGTCTCCTGGGAGAAGCGCAAGGCGTGGCTGGCCAGCGTGTCACTCAACTCACCGGCCAGGTTGCCCGCCAACTCGTTCTCATCCAGGCTCTGCAGGATGCGGTCGGTGAGCAGCAAGCTGTTGATCGCGTAGCCCTGGTTGAAGTCGGCCATGTCCAGCACGTCGCTGCCGTAGTCCTCTTCGGTCAGGCCGGCGCGGTCGACGAAGTTCTCGCCCTTGTCCACGGTCTCCAGGAAGCGCTTCACCTGGGCGTCGAACTCGCCGCCGCAGTCCGCCCGGAAGGCCTGGGCGGCCTGGGGCAGCTTGAGGACTTGCACGCGCAGCCGCTCTTCCAGGCGCGAGCGCCAGAGCCGGTCAAGGCCCACTTGGCCGATGATCTCCAGCGCCTCGCGGTAGGCGCCGATCACGCTCCGCAAGGCCACCATGGAGGCGCCGCCCAGCAGGTTGCGGTCCACATCGGCCAGGCGCAGGAACGCGTCCCCCGTCTGCTGACTCTTGAGCACCAGGGTCTGGTCCACGCGTTGCTCGAAGACCGCCAGCGAGGCCAGCATCAGCTCCGGCACGCGCTCGCGGCTGCGGCCCGTCCAGACGGTGCTTTCGATCAGCGAGCTGTCCAGCAGGTCCGCGGCCCGGGTGAGCGCGAACTTGGCCGCCAGGCTGTCGTCCAGCCCCGCGCGCGTGTTGCTGCTGTCGGGCGCGGCGGCCAACCAGGCGTCCAGCCCTTCCAGGCGCCGGGCCACCAGCAGCTTCTCCTTGCGCAGGCTCTCCACGGCCAGATCCAGCTCCTGGGTGGTGCCGATGTAGGACCGCGCGGCCACGCGGGCCAGCTCGTGGGCGGCGTCCTGCAGGGTCACCTCGCCCTTGACGCGCTCTTCCGGGCTGCGCCAGGCGGGACGCTCCTGTTCGCGGTAGGCCCGCGCGAATTCCTCGTGGGTGGCGGCGATCAGGTGGCGCGCATAGAACACGTCGCCCGTGCCCAACTGGGCCAGCTCGTTCAGTTCGGTCAGCAGGCCGTCGCGCGCCGCCTTCTTGGCCGCCAGATCGCGCTCGAACTGCCCCGCGGGCTGCTGCAGGTTCAACGCGCGGTATTCCTCGAACCGCCCGCCCACCAGCTTGCGCAGGGCGCGGGAAGCATAGATGGCGTTGCCCTCGGTCCCGCGGTTGAGCAGTTGGCGGTTGCGCTCCACGGCCTGGCGGTACTCCACCCGGGCCGCGGCAGCGTCCTGCTGGCGCATGAAGTACTCGGCGCGCTCCACGAAGGCCTGCACCGTGCGGGAATCATCGGGATAGCGGGCGGCGAAGTCGGCGTAGATGGCGTTGGCCGCCGGCACGTTGTTCAGCTTGAGCCAGAGGCCGGCGTTCTCGAACAGCACGGCCGAGGCGTCGTCCGCGTCGGGATGGCGCTCCACGTAAAGCGCGTTCATGCGGATGGTGGAGTTCCAGTCCTCGACCTTGCCGTAACAGTAGGACGCGTTGGTGATCGAGGAGCGGGCGTACTGGGACTCGGGGTACTGGTTGGCCAGGCGCTCGAAAATCGCGCCGGCCTTGGCCAGGTCCTTGCTCTCGTTCAGCGCCAGGAAGCCGGCTTGGGAAAGGGCCTGGTCCGCGTACTGGCTCTGCGGGTAGTGGTCGGCCAGATAGATGTAGGTGTCCGAGGCCTCAGCGGGCTGGCCGGCCAGGGTGAACTCCGCCGCCGCGTCCAAGAGGGAGGCATCGGCAAAGGGCGCGTCGGGCACGTCCAGCGCCATGCGCCGGAATTCCTGGGCCGCTTTGAGATGATCTTCGCCCTTCTTCAGGTTGGCCGCGTTGGAATAGACCGACTCCGCCTGGCGCGTGCGGGCCCGTTGCAGGGCTTCCGCCGGCAGATCCATGCCCTGGATCTCCCGCGCGATGGCCTCCGCCTCGGAGAAGCGGCCCAGGGCGAACAAGCCCTCCAACTTGAGTTGGTAGGCCTCGGCCACTTCCGGCGCCTGGGGCCAGCGCGTGATCAGCGTGTCGAAGACCGCCGTGGCCTGGTCGAAGTCATGGTGCGCGTAGAAGAGCTTGCCCTCCAGCAGGCTGTAGCCGGGGGAGCGAGTGTCCTCGGCGAACAGGCTGACGAAGTTCTGCAAGGCCGCGCGCTTCTTCTCCTCCATCGGAGTCAGCAGCGTGACCGTCAGCGCGCTGTCCGCGGTTGCCGCCGGCGCGGCTTCCTGGTCCACCAGGATCTGCGAGATGACGATGGCGTTGTAGGCCGCGTCGTGGCGGTCGCGCTCCGGATAGCCGCGGCTGATGCCCAGATACTCGTCGTAGGCCGTGCCGTAGTCCTGCAGTTCGGCCTCGAGGGTCTTGGCCAGGTTCCAGTGGATCTGGAAGGCCGCGCTGTCCTGGGGGAAGGAGCTCAAGTAGCGCCGGCTCTGCAGGATGTACTCGTCGAAGGCCTCGCGGCGCTTGCCCGCGTAGGCGTGGTTCATGGCGATCCGGACGTTCTCCTCCAGGTGCTGTTCAAGCAGCGCCGTGACCTGGGAGCTGTCCGCGCCCGCGCCCTGCCAGGACCCGGCGCCGCCGTAGAGTTCGAAGAGCTGATTCTTCTCCTGGTAGGCGATCTGCGCGTCGGCCAGGGCGCCGGGCGCGTAGCACTCGATCACCTTCTCCTGGATGAAGGGCGCCTGGGGGCTGTCGGGATAGAGCGCCAGCAGGCTGTCGTAGGCCGTCACGGCCCGCGGGAAATCCTGGGTCTCCTGGTGGAAGAGATCGCCGTAGCGGTCCAGCAGGCGGAAGCCCACCGTGCGGCGCAGCTCCTCGTCCTGGCGCACGCGCTGCGCGAGCTTGCCGATGTTGGCGTCGGCCCAGTTGGGATCGGCGTAGTTCACGGCCAAGTAGGCGATGGACTCGTCCAGCAGGTCCGCGCCCAGCGCGTCGCCGGACTCCTGCTTGCGGGCCGCGTACTTGGCCGCCTCGGCGAAGTACTGCACGCTGGTCTCGTGCTCCTGCAGGCGGTAGTGACACCAACCCAGCTTGTAGAGCGCTTTCTCGCGCGAGGGGTAGTCCGGGTAGTCGAGGATCTTCTGGTAGGCGGCGATGGCCGCGCGGAGGGACTCCTCACCGTCCTGGCGGAACCAGTACTCGCCCAACCGCATCCAGGCCTCGGGCGCGTAGACGGAAGCCGGGAAGTCGCGCACCAGGTGTTCGTAGAGCCGGCGGCTCTCCTCCACCTCGACGGGATTGGGCGAATTCTCGCGGATGTAGGCCACGTTGTAGAGCGCGTCGTCCATGAAGTCGGAGAAGGGGAACTCGTCGATGACGCGCTGGTACTTGCGCACGGCGTCCTCGAAGTTCTTCACCGGATCGAGGCCCGCGGGCAGGCCGCGCTCGGCGCGGGCCAGCAGGCTGTCCTGGGCACCGAAGTATTCCTCCTCGGCGCGGCTGTAATACAACTCGGCCAACTGCAGGCAAAGCTTGGCCACCACGTCGCGCTGGCTGAACTTCTGCAGGTTGCGGTCGCGCCGGTAGGTGGTCAGGAAGCGCTCGCCCTCATCGAGGACAGAGTCCCGCACCAGGGAGCGCCGGGCCAGCAACTGGCCGCGCTCCGTCTCGTATTGCTGGCGCAGGGCCTCCAACTGGGCCGGGCTCATGTCGAAGAGCCGCGCTTCCTCGATGGAGCGCAGCAGGTGGATCAGTTTCAGCTTGAGCTTGCTGATCTCGATGTTCAGATCGCCGCGCTCGTCGGCGTCCGCCTTGGTCTCCAGCCCCAGCAGTTCCTGGTAGCGGGCCAGCACCTCGCGGCCCTCGGCGATCCAGGCTTTGCTCTTCTCCCCGACCTCGAGCCGGGAAATCGTGTTCCAGCGGGCCAACACCTCGTCCTCGATGCGCACGCGCTCGCCCAGGGCCGGAGCTTCCTGTGCGGACAAGGCGCCGCAGCCGAGCAGCAAGGCCCACAGCAGCAGGATCGACCTCATGGCTGCACTCCTTCGGCCCCGGCGGCGAGACCTGTTCCATCCTTCAGCAGCCCGTCGATCCGTTCCAGGTATCCGTCCAGTTCGTGCAGCCGTTCCTCGATGCGCTGCAGTTCTTCGAAATCGATGTCGCCGATGGCCAGGCGCGAGAAGGCCAGTTCGCTCCAGCGCGGCAAGTCGCTGGTGACCGGCTTGCGCTTGAGATTGGCTGCGTGGCTGCGCAGCTGTTCCACCTCGCCGCCCAGGCGCTGGAAACGCTCGCGATAGAGGGCCCGAGTGAAATCCGCGGGTTCCGTGCCGTGCTCCTTCAGCCCCTCCCGGCGCTGTTCAAGCCGATTGAATTCCACCGTGGAGGACATGGCCAGGGAATCGAGCATGGCGTTGACCGAGGCCAGGGTGCGCTCATGGATCATCAAGGGCTGGCGCTGGATCTCCATCAGGCCCGAGAGGCGGATGCGCTTCATCAGGCTGCGGACTTCACGGTCCAGCAGCGCCACTTCCTGCTGCTCGGTTGGGCTGGCCGCCGCCTGAGCGCGCCGCGCCAGGCTCTTGAACTGGCGGGCCAGGTTGCCGATTTCCCGGCGCTCTTCGATGTACTCGTCCATGGAGCGGTTAGCCGTCTGCAGCTCGGTGTACTTGACGCGGTTCATCAGCAATCGGCTGCGGGCCCGCAGATCCAGGTACTCGCCGAACTGCTCGGAGCGCCCCTCGCCGAACACGCGTGGCTCCATCTCCACCAGCCGGCGCATCATGACCAGGATCTGCCGGCGCTCCACGGCCAGTTCGCGCAGCGCCTCGCTGCGCTCGGCCTCCTCGAGCACCTTGCCGTACCATTCGCGGGATTCGTCCTTGCGCTCCAGCTGTTCCGAGGCGTAGCCGGCCAGGGTCATGGCCTCATAGCGGAAGGGCGAGGCGGGGAAGTGCTCCACCAACTGCCGCGAGAGGGCCAGCGAGCGCTCGTGGTCGGCCAGGCTGAGCCCGCTCCAGGCCTGCCCCAGCAGGGCCTCGGGATGCCGCTTGCCGGCCTTGGCCACGGCTTCGAACATTTCCGCCGCCTGGCTGAAACGGCCGGCCTCGAAATAGAGATAGCCCAGTTTGAGCTGGCTGTCCTCGCGGAAGGTCTGGTCCGTCCGGGCGTCCGCGCTGGAACTCTCCGACAGGGTCAGCAGAGCCTCGAAGGCGCCGATGGCGTCCTCGTAGCGGTTCTCCAGGATCAGGCAGAGCCCGTCCAGATGCCGCGCGCGCAGCAGGGCGGGATCCTTCTCCGGCACGCGGGCCAGCACGCGGCGCGCCTCGGGATAGCGCTGGCTGAGGAAGAGTTCGCGGCCGCAGAGGTAGGCCACGTCGCCGGCGGCCGCCTCGAGGTCCGCGGCGAACTCGTCGCACTCGGAGACCGCCGTGGCATGCTGGCCGAACATGGCGCGCAGGTAGATCAGGTGGCGAAACGCCTGGGGGCGATAGGCGCTGGTGGGCTGCGAGCGCAACAGCACGAGGTAGTGCTGCACGGCCGTGTCCCAGGCGCCGTCCGCCAGGGCGGCCTCGGCGCGGAAGAAGCGCACGTCGTCGAGGTTCTGGTACGTGTAGAGGTCCAGGATGTCCTGGAAGCGCGCGCCCGCCAGGTCATACTGGCCGGCGACATAGGCGTCCACCGCGCGACCCAAGTCCCGGCGGAACATGTCCTCCAGTGCGCCCGGCGCCGCAGTGGCGGCCAGGCGGCGGCGGATGGTCTCGGAACTGGCGAGTTTGGTGGCCAGGATCTCCTGCTGGCGGAGAATCCAATACTCCATCCGATCGGCGAGTTCGGCGCCGGCGGCCGGCGGCCGGGGCGCGCTAAGCAAATGCCCGGGCTCCTCCTGCAGCAGGGATTCCAGCGGCAGGTCCGTGAGACCCGTGCGCTGCCCCTCCTCCAGGATGCCCTGCAGGCGGCCCGTCAGGACCTGTTCCTGCAAAATGAGCTTGCGGGTGAGGCGGCGCATGCGGTCGCGCTCCCAGCCCTCCCGGGCCTGTTCATAGGAGATGGAATCGGTCGGGCTGTCCGTG
>DYSB01000086.1 GCA_020726405.1 Acetofilamentum sp.
AGCGGCTTGGTGTGGGGCGGGTCCAGGTGGGCCGCTGGAGAAGTCGCTACGCACATGTTCAGGCCAGCTGGCGATCACCAAACGGGAAACGAATTCGCCGTAGAGGAAGGCCATTCCCTTCTGACCTTCCATCTCTGCAGGGGCCTCGACCCGCAGCCATTAGCGTACTGCAAGCGAGATACCCTTCAGAATGGCAAATACTTCACGATGTACTTGTCATAGCAAAGGTTTCCTCCTACCTTGCGCGCTTGCCATTCCGGCACGTCCGGCCGGAGGCGCGACCCAGGGGCGTAAGAGTCAACCACAAGGAACCCAACATGTCCGACGATTCCCGCAAGATCCCCGACGGTTTTGGCGACGAGGCCATTTTCAGCGACGAGTTCAGCTATTCTACGGAAGAGCGCGACGAGCTGGAGAAGCTCTACGACAAGACCTTCTCGAACAACGAAGAGAACTCCATCACCCGCGGCACGGTGGTCAACATCACGGAGCGCGACGTGGCCGTGGACATCGGCTTCAAGTCCGAAGGCTGGATTCCCATCGACGAGTTCGAGGATCCCTCCAGTGTCAAGATCGGCGACCCGGTGGATGTCTTCATCGAGAAGTTCGAAGGCGTGAATGGCGCCCTGCAGCTGTCCAAGAAGCGCGCCGACGTGGAGCGCACTTGGATCAGCCTGAAGGATCTGGAGACCGAAGGCGCGGTGATCGAGGGCAAGGTGGTGCGGCGCATCAAGGGCGGCCTGGTGGTGGACCTGATGGGCATCGACGCCTTCCTGCCCGGCAGCCAGATCGACATCCATCCGGTGCGCGATTTCGACAGCCTGATCGGCAAGAAGATGGACTTCCGTATCGTCAAGATCAACGACGTGCGCAAGAACATCGTGGTCAGCCGCAAGGTCCTCATCGAAGAGGATATGCGCGAGATCCGCGACAAGGTCCTGACCGAGCTGGAAGTCGGCCAGATCCGCGAGGGCGTGGTCAAGAACATCACCAACTTCGGCGTCTTCGTGGACCTGGGCGGCGTGGACGGACTGCTGCACATCACGGACTTGAGCTGGGGCCGCGTGAACCATCCCTCCGACGTGGTCAAGCTGGACCAGAAGATCACGGTCAAGGTCCTCAACTTCGATCGCGAGCGGAACCGGATCAGCATCGGCTTGAAGCAGCTGCTGGAGCACCCCTGGAACGACGTGGAAGCCCGCTTCCCCATCAGCACGCGCGTGGCCGGCAAGGTGGTCAGCCTGACGCGTTACGGCGCTTTCGTGGAACTGGCCGCCGGCGTGGAGGGCCTGATCCACATCAGCGAGATGAGCTGGACCCAGCACGTCAAGCACCCGTCCCAGATCCTCTCCGTGGGCCAGGACGTGGAAGTCATGGTGCTGGAGGTCCGCAAGGACGAGCGCAAGATCAGTCTGGGCCTGAAGCAGACCGAGGCCAATCCCTGGGAAGCCCTGGCCGAGAAGTACGTGGTGGGTTCCGTGCACGAAGGTCTCGTGCGCGACCTGGTGCCCTTCGGCGTCTTTGTGGAGCTGGAGCCGGGCATCGAGGGCCTCGTGCATATCAGCGACCTGAGCTGGACGCGCAAACTGCGCCATCCGGGCGAGATGGTGAAGAAGGACGAGAAGCTGCAGGTGCAGGTGCTTTCCTTCGACCGCGACGAGCGGCGCATCGCCCTGGGCGTCAAGCAGCTGGAAGAGAACCCCTGGGAGTCCTTCGAGCAGCAGTTCGACGTGGGCAGCGAAGTGGAGTGCGAGGTGGCCAAGGTCATCGACAAGGGCGTGGTGGTCACGCTGCCCCACGGCCTGGAAGGCTTCGTGCCCAACAGCAAGCTGCGCCCGATGGAAGTGGACGGCAACAAGGTGGCTCTGAAGGAAGGCGACACGGCCACCTTCAAGGTCATCGAGTACGACCGCGACAACAAGAAGGTCATCCTGGCCACGCCCCGCGTGCAGAGCGAGGAGGCCAAGTCGGTGGCCGAGTACACCAAGAAGCCCGTCCGGGGCGTCGGCGGCGGCGCCATCGCTGACGCGTTCCGCGAAGCCGGCTTCGGCAGCGATCCGGAGTAGGTCCGGTCCTTCGTCCCTGACAGGGCGGCTCGGGAATGCCCGGGCCGCCCTTTTTTCTTGACCCGCGCCGGCGGGGGACTCTCACCACAGAGGCACAGTGAGATCGTGAGCAGTGGGAGTCGGTGGTCGAGTGAGGTGAAGCCCGTCAGGGCTGAGCCGGAAAATGGGTGAAGCGCAAAGCGCGAACCAACTACGTGGTGTCAGGAAGGAGCCGCTGCCGCCAGCGGAAGTCCGCCGGGAGGCGGGCTGACTCTGGTGGGTGAGAAAAAGCGCCTCTTTGGCTCCACCTTTCTGGCGCAAGCAGAAAGGTGGAAAACATGGCAACTCAAGCGCCATCGGAAAGCGACCAAAAGTATAGATGGACAACAGGAACCTCGAAGCCATCTCAACCGAAAGCGCAGATCCAGGCACAGTGGCGGGCCAGGCGCCACGGATTGCCGCTGCCACGCTTGGCTGCAAGCTGAACCACTACGAGACCGAAGCCGTGGTGGGCCAGTTCCAGCGCCTGGGCTGGACGCGCGTAGCGCCCGCCGATGATGCCGACCTGCTGCTAGTGGACACCTGCACCGTGACTGACCGGGCGGACCGCAAGGCCCGGGCGCTGATCCGCCGGATGATCCACCGAAATCCCCTGGCCGTGGTGGTGGTGATGGGCTGCTACAGCCAGGCCGCAGCGGCCGAGGTGGCGCGCATCCCAGGCGTGGACTACGTGGTGGGCACGCGCGAGAAGCGCGACCTGCCCGCGTTGGTGAACGGACTGGAGAAGCAGCCCGAGCCGCTGATCCGCGTGTCCCGCCCCGGTGGAGTCCAGGACCGCGAATTGCTCACCCTGAGCGGGTTCGAGCACCAAACCCGCGCCTGGCTGAAGATCCAGGACGGCTGCGACGTCTTCTGCAGTTTCTGCATCATTCCCTTCACCCGGGGGCGCAGCCGCAGCATGCGGCCGGAGGACGTGCTGGAGCAGGCGCGCCGACTGCTGGAGGCGGGCTTCCGCGAGCTGGTGCTGACCGGCGTGCACATCGGCGATTTCGGACGGGACCTGCAGCCGGCCCGCAGCCTGGCCTGGCTCTGCCGGCGCCTGCTGGAGCTGCCCGACCTGCTGCGCCTGCGGCTGTCCTCCATCGAACCTTGGAACGTGGATGACGAACTGCTGGGCGTAATGGCCGCCGATCCGCGCTTCTGCCCCCATCTGCACACGGCCCTGCAGTCCGGCTCGGACGCCGTACTCAAGGCCATGCACCGGCGTATCGACCGGCGGGGCCTGGAGGAGCTGTTCGAGCGCATCCAGCGCCACCTGCCCGGGGCCGGTCTGGGCACCGACTTGATCACTGGTTTTCCCGGCGAGACGGAGGCGGATTTCGCCCAGACCCTGGAACTGGTCGCGCGCCTGCCCCTGAGCTATCTACACGTTTTCCCCTACAGCGTGCGCGCCGGAACCCGGGCCGCCGGCCTGTCCGACCCCGTGCCCCGGGAGCTGCGCAAGGAGCGCAGCCGCCAACTGTTGGAGCTGGGCCGGCGCCTGCAGGCGGCAGCCCACGCCCAGGCGCTGGGACGGGTGGTGGAGGTTCTGCCCGAGCAGCGCGAACAGGACGGCGCGCTGTTCGGCTACACGGCCGACTACCTGCGGGTGGAGATTCCGCTGCCGGCCGGGGACGGCACCACCGGCGGGACCGGCGACTGGATCAACCGCCTGTTGCCGGTGGAGTTGCTCGAGGATCGTGGGGAGTGGCTGCGCGGCCGGGCGTTGACGGCGTCGCCCATCCTGGCTTCGCTGGCGTGAGATTTGCATATAATTGACGGGTGATTCGATTCCAGCGCCGCGGCACCTGAGCCGGCGTCGGTGCCGGCCTGTCCGGGGGTGAACCCGGTCTGAAACTCACAGCAATTGACACTTCGTAATGGAAGGCAGACCCATGCGGCTTGGCCACTCCCTTGCACTTCTTGGCCTCAGCCTGAGCGTGCTGACGGCCCGAGCCCAACTGGCCCAGGTGGATCTGCCCCAGGCCCAGGCACGCCTGCTGGAGCAGGACCGCTTCGCGGCCAGCCCGGCCTGGACGGACTTCGCCGCGCAGAGCGGCTGGCGCGTGGCGGACTGGGACCGCCATCACGCCTTTCCCCATCGCGCCTTGGGTCCCGGCTTGGAGCTGCCGGGCGGCCCGGTTGTGGACGCCGCGGATCTGGACCATCGGCTACGCGCCTTCCTCAAGACTCATCCGGGCCTCTTGTGCGGCGGGCGCGACGCCCAGCTCAAGGACCTGCAGGCCCTGCACGTCGAGCGCCATGGCCAGGTCTGGTACGCGAACTACCAGCAGACCTGGAAGGGTCAGCGCGTGGAGGAGGCCGAACTGGTGTTCCGCGTTTCCCCCGCCGGCCGTCTCTTGTTGGCCGGCAGCGACCTGCACGGGCAGATGGATGTCAGCGAGCCGCGGCTGAGCCGCGAACAGGCGCTGGCAGCAGCCCGCGGCCTGTCCCGCTCGCCCGCCGTGCGCACGGTGGAGGCGGCGGACTGGGTGGTCCTGCCCCGGCTGGGCGCCAAGGGCTACGAATACCACAGCGCGTGGCCCGTGCGTGTGGTTTTGGACGATCCCGAACAGATCTGGAGGGTCTTTCTGGACGGCGCGAGCGGTGAAGTGCTCTGGAGCTGGAATGAGGTGCGCCACATTCAGGTGGAGGGCCAGCTGCAGGGCCTGCTGGAAGAGCAGCAGCCCAGCGACCCGGACAGCCCGCACGCCCTGCCGCACCTGCGCTTCTCCTTCGCCGGAGAGGAAGTCTACGCCGACGCCGAGGGCAACTTCAGCCTGGAGACCAGCGCCACGCCGCCCTGGATCGTCACGGGCGCGCTGGACGGACGCTTCGCCGCCGTGTACCGCCTGGACGGGGCCGACGGCTTCTTCAGACTGCTGATGGACGCCAGCGGCCAGATCCTGACCGTGGGTCTGGAGGATGCCCAGGTGGTAGAGCTGGATGCCTACCACCACACCACGCGGGTCCACGATTTCATCACCGATATGGATCCCAGTTTCACGGGGTTGGACGAACCCCTGACCGTGCGCGTGAACATCGGCCAAACCTGCAACGCCTATTGGGACGGCAGCAGCATCAACTTCTTCCAGGAGGGCGGCGGCTGCCCCAACACGGGCCGGGTGGCGGGCGTGGTCTACCACGAGTACGGCCATGGGATCAACGACCGCCAGTACCGCCAAGCCGGGGCGACCTGGGGCATGACCAACGGCGCCCTGCACGAGGGGCTGGCGGACGTGACCTCGATCTATCTCCAGGACGAGCACTACGTGGCGCCGGGCTGGAACATCCGCGAGCTGGACAACGACCAGCGCTATCCCGAGGACATCCAAGGCGAGGTGCATTACGACGGCGAGATCATCGGCGGCACCATGTACGACCTGCGCCAGGCCCTGGGCCTGGAGGCCGTCCGTCCGCTGCATCACTTCGCCCGCTGGGGCACGCCCGACGACGCCGACCTGGGACGGGCCGGGTTCGAGTACTTTCTGGAACTGCTGGTGGTGGACGACGACGACGAAGACCTGAGCAACTTGACCCCGCACTACCCGGAGATCAACGCCGCCTTCAACCTGCACGGCATCGGCAGCGTCCTGGCCTGGATGGGCACGGATTTCAGCCTGGGCGATCCGCCCCAGACTTGGGCGCCCTCCGAAAACCTGCCCCTGACGGCCACGCTCAGCGCGCCGGCCTTCGTCACCCTGGATGCCGTTGAGCTGCTGTACTGGGTCGGAGAGGAGACGCCCCAGAGCCTCCTGCTGGAGCAACAGCCCGACGGGAATTGGACGGGCGCGCTGCCCGGCCAGCCCTGGAACACTGTGCTCAAATACTACGCCCGGGTGCAGAACTCCGCCGGCGTGGAGATCACCAGCCCGGTGGGCGCGCCGGAGCAAGTCTTCCGCACGCGGTTCGTCTGGAGCGCCGGTTTGACGGAGAGCTTCGAGCTCGCCGCCGGCGGGGAGACCCTGAACGAGGTCTGGCAGTGGGGCGAGCCCGAGGACGGACCCGGCGCGGCCTATGACGGCACGCGCTGCTGGGGCACGAACTTGACGGGCAATTATCCCGACATGAGCCTCGCGCGGCTGGTGCTGGCCGAGCAAGTGGTGGACGACGAGGAGCAGGTCATCGTGCGCTTCCGGCACTGGCTGAGCGTGGAGGAGGGCTGGGACGGCGTCAACGTGGAATACGCGCTGAACGGCGTGGCCAGCTGGAATCTGCTGACCCCGCTCAGCGGCTACGATTTCACCACGCCGGACAACAACGTCCTGCCCTTCACGCCGGCCCTGACCGGGGCCAGCGCGGGCTGGGAGAGCCTGGTCTTCGACCTGACCGAGCTGACGGTCCCGGGCGACCGGGTGCGTCTGCGGCTCAACCTGTTCAGCGACACCGCGGTGACCGAAGCGGGCTGGTACGTGGACCTGCTGGAGTACCTGGGCTTTGCCGCCCCGTCCCAGATCGAGCACGAGGCGCTGGGCGACAGTGAGGACGACGCGCAGACCGGCTTCCCGGTGGAGGCCCGCGTCAACACGCCCGCCGCCCTGACCCGCTTCGACCTGCTCTACCGCGTGGACGGCGGCGTGCTCCAGACCCTGCCCATGCAGGCCGGCGACGAGGGCCACGTGGCCGTAATCCCCGGTCCCTTCTGGGAGCAGAGCATCGAGTACCGCCTGGAAGCCCAGGGCGAGGGTGGCTTCATGGCCTTCCTGCCCGCCAGTCCGGCGGAGTGGTTCCAGTTCCGCGTGGGCGTGGACCAGACTCCGCCGCAGCTGAGCTTCCTGCAGATGCCCACGGACGCCGCGGGCTGGTCGGCGCTCTGGACCGTGACCGTGGCGGCGGAGGACAACCTGGATCTGCCGCTGGCGCGGGTCTGGCTGGAGTGGCGCACGCCGGGCGGCCAGTGGGCCGAGCTGGCGGACCTGCAGGAGGAGAGCGTGGGGCAGTTCAGCAGCTACGTGGACTTCAGCCCCGGCCAGCAGCTGCCTGTAGTGGAGCTGCGCGCCCTGGCGCGGGACGCCTCCACCCAGCACTTGGAGGCCGCCACCGCCGACCTGACGATCAGCCTGGGTTCCGAGCAGAGCATCGCGACCTTTGAGCAGCCCCTGCTGCCGGACTGGAACATGGAGGGTGTCTTCACAGCCCAGACCACGCGCGTGCACGGCGGCGACTACGCCCTGGGCACCGGGGAGGACGGTTTCTACGAGCCGGGCAGCACGGGTCGGGCCACCTGGACGGGCAGCCTGGATCTGCGCCAAGTGACGGATCCCGCCCTGGTGCTCTGGGAGACCTGGTTCCTGGAGAACGGCGACGACGAAACCTGGATCGAGGTCTCGCCGGACGGCGGCGAAGAATGGAGCCTGCTGGCCACGCGCACCAACGGCCGCGGCTGGCTGGAAACCCGCCTCTCCCTGGCGCCCTGGGTGGGCGTGGCGGATTTGAAACTGCGCATCGGCTTCCAGGCCGACGACGACAGCGACGGCCTGCACATCGGCTACTTCGCCGACGATGTCCGGCTGGTGAACCAGTCGGGCGTCGCGGTGGACGAACCGGCGTCGCTCACTCGCGGCTTCCGGCTGGGCGAGCCCTGGCCCAACCCCTTCAATCCGGTCTGCCACGTGGAGGTGGTCAACCCGGGCGGGCTACCCCTGACCTTGACCCTGCATAACCTGCTGGGCCAGGAGGTGGCACGCCTGCACGACGGCCCGCTGCCCGCAGGTACCCGCCTGTTCCGCGTGGACGGCGCCGGGCTGGCCAGCGGCCTCTATTTGCTGACCGCCCGGCAGGGAGACCAGCAGGACGTGCGGCGCCTGCTGCTGGTGCGCTGAGCATGGAGCGCCTGGCCGTGCTGGAACGCATGTGCGCCATTTTGGCCGCCATTCCGCCCGGCCGGGTGTTGTCCTATGGCCAGTTGGCCGAACTGGCGGGCGCGCCGGGCCAGGCTCGGCTGGCGGCTTGGCTGTGCCGACACTTGCCGGACCCGACGATGCCTTGGCATCGCGTGCTCTCCGCCGACGGCCGCTCGCGGATACCCGATGGCCCGACTCGGCGCGAGCAGTTCGAGCGGCTCTGGCTGGAGGACGTGCCGTTCCGGGCGGGCGAGCAGGTGGACATGGCGCTGGCCTGCTGGCGGCCCGACGAACAGCACGAGGATCCCCTGCTCGCCGGAACTTGAACAGGGGCGCCGGATTTCGGGCAACAGGAAACAGTGCGAGTTTTTGAATCAATTGCTGATCAAGGCCTTATGCCTTGTTTGACATTGGCACGATTGCTGCTGGGCAAACCCATGGCACTTGTTGCGACCCTGTTCATCGGTTCCTGAATGTGGGGATACAAGCGGGAACGGATGAATGACAGGTGCCGACTGGATCTGCCCCGCTACGGCAGAACCCTTTCGGTTTGCCCTAAGGGCGTGGAAGCACGCCCGCTCTGGAGAAGGCGCCCACCCGATTCGTCGGGCGGGCACTTTTTTTACTCGCCCGTGCCCATTTCCAACCTCAATCCGGAGACTCATGGAACTGGCCCGCATTTTTGAGCTGGAAGCCCGGGACGGCCGCGCCCGGGCCGGCCGCTTGATCCTGCCCCACGGCGAGGTGCCAACCCCCGTCTTCATGCCCGTGGGCACCCGGGCCAGCGTAAAGACCTTGGATTGCCGCGACCTGCAGGAGCTGGAGATCAGCATGCTGCTGGGAAACAGCTACCATCTCTACCTGCGGCCGGGCATCGAGCTGCTGACCCGGGCTGGCGGCCTGCACGCCTTCATGCGCTGGCCGGGTCCGCTCCTGACGGACTCCGGGGGCTTCCAGGTCTTCAGTCTGGGGGACCTGCGCAAGCTGCGCGAGGAGGGCGCGGATTTCCGCAGCCACCTGGACGGCAGCCGGCACCTGTTCACGCCGGAATCGGTTGTGGACATCCAGCGCGGGCTGGGATCGGACGTGATGATGCAGCTGGACGAGTGCCCGCCCGGCACCTGCAGCGAGGAATACGCGGCGGCCAGCCTGGAACGCAGCGCGCGCTGGGCTGTCCGGGCTCGCCGGGCCTGGGAGGAGAGCCGGCCCCTGCACGGCCATCCTCAGGCCCTCTTTCCCATCGTCCAGGGCGGCGTCTACGACGACCAGCGTCGGCGCTCCATGGACCTGCTGCTGCAGCAGGACTGGCCGGGCGTGGCCATCGGCGGCCTGAGCGTGGGGGAGGGCAAACCGGACATGCGGCGGATCACCGATCTCTGCGGCCGCGAGCTGCCGGCCGGGCTGCCGCGCTACCTGATGGGTGTGGGCACGCCGGAGGACATCCTGGAGAGCGTGGCCCTGGGCATCGACATGTTCGACTGCGTGCTGCCCACGCGCAACGCGCGCAAGGGCACGCTGTTCACCAGCCAGGGCCGCTATTCCGCGCGCTCGGCGCGGCATAGCGAGTCCTTCGACCAGCCCGTGGACCCGGCCTGTGACTGCTTCACCTGCCGGCACTACGACCGCGCCCAGCTGCGGCACCTCTTCCACGTGGAGGAATTCAGCGCCATGCGCTTGGGTACCTTGCACAACCTGCGCTACTTTCTGCAGCTGATGGAAGGGGCGCGGCAGGCCATCCGGGCGGGATGCTACGCGGCCTATGTGGAGCAGACGCTGGCGCCCTACCATCGTCCTAAGGGGGGCGGGGCGGAGGGGGCGGCCGCGTCTTGAACTTGAACCAGTGCATTCACAACGACGGAAACCGGAAAGGCAGGGAGGCTGCATGCGCATTGTTGTGTGCTTGAAACGGGTGCCGGACACGGAGAGCGTGATCCGCCTGACTCCGGACGGGACGACCATCGAACGCGGAGATTTGAACTACATCATCAACCCCTACGACGAGTATGCCCTGGAGGCTGCGCTGCAGCTGAAAGAGGCGGAGGGCGGCGAGGTCGTGCTGCTCTGCGCCGGCGAGGCCGAGGCGGACAGCACCCTGCGCAAGGGCTTGGCGATGGGGGCCGACGAGGCCGTCCTGCTGCAGGTGCCGCAGGAACTGCGGGACCCCTGGAGCACGGCCCGCCTGCTGGCGGACTGGCTGCGCGCCCACCCGGCGGATCTGATCCTGGCGGGCAAGCAGGGCGTGGACTACGACCATGGCGCCGTGCCCGGCATGCTGGCCGAGTTGCTCGGGCTGCCCTCGGCCACGGCCATCTGCGCGCTGGAGCGCGTGGCGGACGGCGTGCGCGTGGAGCGCGAGGTGGAGGCCGGGCGCGAGCGGATCCGCCTGCCGCTGCCCTGCGTGCTCAGCGCCGACAAGGGCCTGAACGAGCCGCGCTACGCCAGCCTCAAAGGCATCATGATGGCCAAGAAGAAGCCCCTCGAAGTGCTGGAGAGCCAGGCGACCGCCGAGGCGGAGGCGGGACGCCTGGCCCTGCCGCCGGCCCGGCCGGCGGGACGCGTGATTGGCGAAGGTGCGCAGGCGGCGGGGGAACTCCTGCGGCTGCTCAAGGAAGAAGCCCGGGTGCTGTAGGAGAATGAGCATGAACATCGTCTGTCTGATCGAACAAACGGGCGGCCTGGAGCGTGGCAGCGCCCGCGAGGCCCTGGGTCTGGCGCGTCGCTTGGCGGACGCCGCGGGCGGGCAGGTCACGGGCCTGGTCCTGGGCAGTCTGCGCGATCCGGCGACCCTGGGCGCCTGGGGTGCCGACCGCGTGGTGGAACTGCCGGCCCTGGACGGCCCGGGCTCCAGCGATGCCTGGTCCGCGGGTTTGGCCGATGCGTTGGATCCACTGGCTCCCGACCTGATCCTGCTCTCCGCCAGCGCCACGGGGCGCGAGCTGGGTCCTCGGCTGGCCGCCCGGCTGGGCACGGGGCTGGTGGCAGAATGCACGGAGTTGGCCTGGCAGGACGGGCAGTGGCTGGCTACCCGACCGATTTTCGCGGGCAAGGTGCTGGTGACGGCGCCGGTCAACACCAAACCGGCCCTGGTGTCCCTGCGGGCCAAGGTCTTTGCCGTGCAGGAAGGCGGCCCGGCCGCCCGCGTGGAGCAGGCGAGCCTGGCCGGACGGGAAATGAAGGCCGTGGTGGAGGAGATCCTGGCCGCGGCCGGCGGCAAGCTGGACCTGAGCGAGGCGGACATCATCGTCAGCGGCGGGCGCGGCGTGGGCGGGCCGGAGGGCTTCGCCCCGCTGGAGGAGCTGGCTGCCAAACTGGGCGCCGCGGTGGGCGCCTCGCGCGCGGCCGTGGATGCCGGCTGGCGTCCGCACAGCCAGCAGGTGGGCCAGACAGGCAGGGTGGTCAACCCCACCCTGTACATCGCCTGCGGCATCTCGGGAGCCATCCAGCACCTGGCCGGAATGAAGAACTCGCGCTACATCGTGGCCATCAACAAAGACCCCGAGGCGCCGATCTTCAAGCTGGCCGACTATGGCATTGTGGGCGACCTGTTCGAGGTGGTGCCTGCCTTGAGCCGCGCCTTGTCCTGATCCACTCCCCCCCAGCCTGATGCTCATCGGCATAGGGGTGCCGGGAATCCCCGGCATCCCCTGCCACACCACCCGGCATG
>DYSB01000087.1 GCA_020726405.1 Acetofilamentum sp.
TGCGTCCACTCGTCCGTGGCGGATTCCGCGTCGTGGCTCCAGTAGGGAGTGCGCCGTCCC
Source organism: Acetofilamentum sp. (assembly GCA_020726405.1). GTDB lineage: Bacteria > CAIWAD01 > CAIWAD01 > CAIWAD01 > CAIWAD01 > CAIWAD01. Next base: position 61 of record DYSB01000087.1, read on the forward strand.
ACCTCCAGGTGGAAGCGCAGCTCGGCCTCGCCCAGGCTGGTACTCAGGTGGAGACGGAAGGGGGCGTCCAGGGCGGCGGGGGCATCCGCGTCGATAATCAGGCTGAAGGCCGTGTCGCCCGCGTGGCTGGCGCCCAGCGCGAAGTCAGGAAAAGCGCTGGCGGATTGGGTGACGGTGGCCCACTCGGATTCGCTCAGCAACGTGGCCTGCACAGCGCCCACGGCCAGGCCGCCCAGGTTCTCCAGCGTGATCAGCAGATCGCCTGCCTCGCCGGGCTCAAGGTTCTCGTCGCCGTCGCCCGTGGTCAGGCTCAATTCCCACTCCGCCACATGCAGGCCGGTGGGATTGATGGCGGCTTCGATCACCGTGTGCATCTGGGGCCAGAAGGCGGGATAGAATCCGATCCAGTTGCCGCGCACGATGCCCAGCGGGTCCAGGATGACCGTGTGTGGTACGAATCCGTCGCCCCACTCCGTGAGCAGCTCGCCACACTGGGTGAGGATCGGGAACTCGGGATCGTAGGCGGCCCAGTAGTCGATCAGTGCCTGGGCGGACTGGTTGGCGGCGTCGATGTGGACCAAGCTGAAGACCGCCGGGTCGTAGGCCGCGACGAAGTCCGGCTGCAGGTGGGCGAAGGACGAGTCGCAGGGCTGGCTGGCGGTTTGGCCGAAATTGATCAGGACCACCTTGCCGCGCTGCTCGGAGAGGGTCCAGGGAGTGCCCGCTGTGTCGTCGCAAGTGAAGTCCGGGGGTTCGTCCCCGATGAAGTAGCTGGCCGGGGACGGGCTGGCGAAGAGCAGGGCCAACGCCAGCAGAGCAAGGGAGCGGGAAGCAGTCATGGAAACCTCCGATGCGGCATGGATGAAGATGGGGCGCCGCTGCAAGGTGGCGTGGAAGGAGGCCGGGAGCAAGCTCAACTCAGCGGGCCTGGCGATCACGGTCGCGCTGCAGGTGCTTGACGACGACCATGACGGCGGCCACCAGTATCAGCAGGCCCAGCACCAGCCAGAGCGCCTGGGCGTCGTCCACCTCCGCCAGGCGTCCACCCGGTTGGTGCAGATGATTCCAGGTGAAGGCCCCCAGCAACAGGCAGGCGGCGATCAAGCCGCCCACCAGCCGCTGAACCGGAGACCGGTTGTGGCGTGGGGTCCGCCCGCTCTGGAGGCGTTTGCGGACCCTTAGCCGGGCGACCACCAGACCGAGCCCGGCAATCAGCACCGCGGGCAGGGCCGGCGAGAGTCCTACGCCACGGCCGGCGGTGCGCCAGAAGAAAATTCCCGCCACAAGCAGCAGGACGGTTCCAGCGAACAGGATCCGGATGGCGCGGTTGTTCATGTTTCCTCCTTGCCGGGAATGGGGGACAGCGGACGGCCGGCGCGCTGGAGCTCGCGCCGCAACAGGAACTCGAGCTGGCCGTTGAGGGAGCGCAGCTCGTCGTCGGCCCAGCGCTGCAGGGCGGCGTGCAGCGCCGGGTCCAACCGGAGCAGGAAGGCCTTGCGTTCGGCCATGGGGGCTCCCCTCTCTCTCGTGTTTCGCGTAGGGACACGATGCATCGTGTCCCTACCCCGCGCCGCCTAGTTGTACAATGTTCCCGTGTTGATCACCGGCTGCGCGTGGCGGTCACTGCAGAGCACCACCAGCAGGTTGCTGACCATGGCAGCCTTCCGCTCCTCGTCCAACCGCACAATGCCGCGCTCCGCGAGCTTGGCCAGGGCCATGTCCACCATGCCCACTGCGCCTTCCACGATCTGCTGCCGGGCGGCTACCACCGCGGCGGCCTGCTGGCGCTGCAGCATGGCGGCAGCGATCTCCTGGGCATAGGCCAAGTGGCTGATCCGCCCCTCGATCACCCGCACGCCCGCCTTCTCCAACCGCTCCTGGATCTCGTCCTGCAGGCGCGTGGACACCTCCGCCGTGTTGCCCGACAGGCTGATCTCCGTGCCGCCGTGGGCGTCGTAGGGATAGTTGGTGGCCATGCTGCGCACGGCGGACTCGCTCTGCACGTGGACGTAGTTGTTGAAGTCGTCCACCTCGAAAATCGCCTCGGCGCTGTCCACCACCTGCCAGACCACCACGGCGGCGATCTCCACCGGATTGCCGTGGTTGTCGTTCACCTTGATCTTGTTGGTTTCGAAGTTGCGCACCCGCAAGGAGACCTTGACCTTGGAGAAGAAGGGATTGGCCCAGCGCAGTCCGGGCTCGCGCACCGTGCCCGTGTAGTTGCCGAAGAGCTGCAGGACGCGGGCCTCATTGGGGTTGACGATGAACAGCCCGGCCATCAGCAGCATGCCGGCCAGGATGAGCAGGAAGCCGCCCACGATGGGCAGTGGCATGTCCGCCATGGCGCCCCCGATCACCATGCCCACGCCCCCCAACACGATCAACAAGCAGAGACCCAGCATGCCGTAGCCGCTGGTTGAGACGATCATCTTGTCCTTGACCAAGGGTCCTCCTGGTTTGATAGCTGGTTGATATCATCATGATATCTAACCCGCAAGCCAGAATTCCCGGCCGGCCCAGGAGCCGCTGGCAGGTACGAGACGTCGGATGCCGCTTGAGGGAATCGCTCAGGAGTCGAGGAAGGAAGCCAGACAGGCCAGCACTTCAGGCCGGCGCAGGATCTCGCCATGGGCCACCGGGTCGCCCTCGTCGCCGAACACGCGGTGCGGCAGACTGAAGCCCAGGGGCAGCTGGGCGGATAGGGCCAGGCGGCCGTCCCCATCGCGGCGCATCTCCACGTGCGAGGAGGCGCAGCTCATGCCCGGGCCGTCCATGCGGCAGAGGGCGGGCGTGGGCACACCGCAGCCCGCCAGGATGCGCAGGCGCATGCCCAGGCTGGGCAGAGTCCTTGCGAAGTCCTGCAGAGTGCCGCGTTCGTGCCGGGCCCGCGCCAGCAGACGGCCCAGGATCTCGCGTTGCTGTTCGCCGGGAACACAGCCGTCCAGCGGCCAGCGCTCCAACTCCAACGGATCCAGCTCCTGGCCGGCGGCGTCCTGCAGCAGCCCGTGGCCCGGAACCGGCAGCAGGTGATACAAGGCGGGTAATCCGCGGACCGCGGAACCGTAGGAGCGGCCGGTGGCGTCGGCGCCATCGTATTCGCGATCACAACCCGAGAGCAGCACGTGCAGGATGTCCAGGGCACCGCCGAAAGCCGGCGCCACCAGGGCCAGCCGGCGGACGCGCTCCAGGGGCAGCAACCCGCGCGCCACCAGTTCGGCCAGAATGTGCAGGCCCATGCTGTGCACAACCACGTCCAACTCGCCGGCGGGCAGTCCCACGGCCAGGTCATCCACCACCGCGGAGGGCGGCAGGCGCCAGTCCCAGACCGGAGCGAACAGCTCACCGCGCGCCCGGGCCCACTCCACGAAGCGGCCGTGCACGTCGGGCTCCAGATCCAGGGGAAAGACGGGCCGGGCAGGATCCACCGGGCGCGGCGGGGCCTCGCCGTCGTGGTGGAGCGCCATCAGGTGACCCAGGGGATTCTCTTCGTCGGCCAGCTGCCAGATGATCCGCGGGCCCAGCTCCGACTGGATGGCCAGCCGGGAGCCGCGAATGCCGTGTAAAAAGAGAAGGGGACACCTGGCAGCCTGCCGGGCTTGGGCCTTCGACGGGATTCGCGCCCAGGACGAGACCGGTTTTTGGGAGATTTCGCAGTGCATACTGGTGGCATGTGTAAGAAAGCTCCGAAAAATCCGGGCCGAACTGGGTGATGAAGACCGCGAAGTGGACAAGTCCGACAGGCTGCTTTTCATGTCCCCAGTGTGGTGAACGCGACGCGGATCTGCCACGCGAACGGGCTACCAGTCCTCTTCGCCGGAGGCGCTCAGCTGCTGGAAGCGTTCCTCGATCAACTGGGCACGGCGCTCGGCACGCCGCTTGAGGGAGGATTCCAGCTCGCGCAGCCGTTGCTGCAGGTCTTCCAGCTCTCCCTGCTTGATCTTCTGCCGCAGGTCGAAGGACCGCTCCAGGGAGTCCCGCAGTTGCTGGGCCGACTCCTGGCGTTCGCGGCTGCCCTCGCGCTGCCGGCGCAGCTCCCGGGCCTGGCGGTTCAACTCGTCCCGAAGACGCATCTCCTCCACCTGGAGTTTGAAGAGCCCGGGATTCTCGCGCTCGAGTTCCATCAGTCGTCGCACTTCCTCGGCGAGCTTCTGGCGCCGCCGCTGGAACTCCGCCGGGTTCCGCTTGCGCAGATCCTCCAGCAAGCGGGCCTTCTCCGGAAAGTGTTGGCGGACGAATTGCACGACCTCGTCTCGCTGCTCCTGGAAGGCGTCCCGGGACGCCTGGCGGGCCTCCTGCCGCTCCCGGGGCCGAGTCCGCTGGGCCACAGCCGGGATGGGCAACGCCAGCAACAGGCCCAACAACAGGGGCAGCAGGCCGCGCAACTGGGCGCCGGAATGGGAATGTCGCGTGATCATCAGAAGGCCTCCAGTTCCTCGGAGAGGCGGTCCAGGCGGGAGCGCAGCTCGCCGGCCCCGTCGACCACCTCCGGTTCCTCTGCCGCGGGCAGCAGATGGTTCACCCGCTCCAGGCGCACTTGCAATTCCTGCTGCGGACTCTCGAAGAGTTCCGGCAGCTCCAACCCGGCGGCCCAGTCCTGGATTGGCGCGGGGCTGCCTGCCACGGGTCGGCCGGATTCGCCGCACGGCCAGACGTGCAGCCCGGCCACCAGCAGCAGGGCGGCCGCCACACCGGACAGGCCGGCCAGTCGCCGGCGCCAGTCCACACGCACCACGCGCGGTTCCAACAATCCCTCTGTGCGCAGGCGGGCCAGCGTGCGCTCCGTCAGGCCCGCTGGCAGGCTGGACTCGGGCAAGCGCTCCCAGGCCGTGCCCAGTTCGGCGAAGTCCCGCTCCACAGCGTCCTGCAGGATCTCACGGGCGAGCGGTTCAGGGCAGCTCATGGCCACGCTCCTTGAAATAGCGCCGGATGCTCTTCACCGCGCGGTGCATGCGCGGCAGCACAGTGCCCAGGGGCGCGTCCTGGGCGGTGGAAATCTCCTGGAAACTCATCTCCGCCTCCAGCCGCAACAACACCACCTGGCGCTGGAGATCGGGCAGCGCGTCGATGGCCCGGCGCAAGGTCTCGCCACGCTGGCGCTCCGCCAGACGCCACTCCGGACAGCTGTCCAGGCCGGCGGGCAAGGTCTCCAACAGCGGCTCGTCATCCTGCTCTTCCACGTGCCGGGTGCGGTTGTGGCCGCGCAGGCGGGCGTGGTCGATGGCCAGCCGCGAGGCCACCGTGAACAGCAGGGCCTTGAACTGCTGGCGCTCTTCGTAACGCGGCAGTGCGCCCAGCACCCGCACCCAGGTGTCCTGGAACAAGTCCTCGGCGTCCGCCGGCCGACCCGTGTACTTCAGTAGATAACCGTACAAGGGGCCGCGCCAGCGCTCCACCAGCCGGGTCATGGCCCAGGTGCCTCCGTCGCGCCAGGCTTGGATGAGTTCGGCGTCGGTCATCACCTACCCTGGAACGGATCGCGGGCGGGATTATTGCTTAGGGGTCGCCGCACGGGCCGCCAGATAGGCCCGGGCCGTGCGCTGGATGGCCTCCCGGGGCTCCAGAGGCGGAGTCCAGCCGGCGGCGCGCAGCGGACTGATGTCGGAATAATAACCGCTGGTACCAAAGCCCCGGGCGATCTCCCGGCTGAAGGGGAAAGCCCAACCCCGGGCGCGCAGCGCGTCGCCCACGACGCCCAGCCCGGCCAGCAGGCACCAGGGCAGCGGCAGGATCAGCGGTCGCCGGCCGTAGACTTCCACGATCCAGTCCTGCAATTGGCGCATGCTCGGACAGGGATCGTCGCGCAACATCCAGGTGTCGGCCACGGGGGGCCGTCCCGGCTGGGTGGAAGGAGGCAGCGTCGCACCGGCCAGCGCCCGGCGGGCCAGGAAGAGCTGGGCGTCCACCAGGTTCTCCCGGGCCATCACGTTGAAGAAGTGGTGACCGCCGCCCCGGCGGAAGAACAGCGGCCCCTGCAGCAGGCGGAAGACCTTGGAGGCCGAGCTGTGGCGATTAGCCCCCGGGCCGTAGATCACCGGCGGGCGCAACACCTGCACGTGCAGGTCCGTCAGGGTCGCCAACTGCTCCTCGGCCCGGGCTTTGCTTTCGCCGTAAAGGGAGGCAGGCTGGAAGGGACTTTCCGCACGCAGCGGCAGCTCGGCTGAGGCCGTGGGCCCGCAGGCGGAGACGGAGCTGATGAACTGGAACAGCGCGGCGCCCGCGTCCCGGCCGGCCCGGGCCAGCACCAGCACGGACTCCGTGTTGCAGCGCAGGTAGGTCTCGCGATCGGCCTCGGCGTTGCCCAGCAGGGCCGCGCAGTGGATCAGCACATCGCCCGGTTGCAGACCCGCCGGGGCCAGCGGAGCCTCCAGGTCAAAGGCCGCCACCTCCACGCTGGCGGGTAGCGCGCGCCGCAGCCGCTCCGGGTCACGCCCCAGGGCCAGGACGGAAGCGCCCTCCTGCAACAGTCTCGCCAGCAGGGCGCTGCCCAGGAAGCCCGTGGCGCCGGTCAACACGAAGCGCATGATTCTCCCTCGCAGCCGGACGTTTCGCAGCCCGCGGCCGTCCTCCCGTCGTGGGCCGGAACTCCTGCGGTTGGTGAAATCCCGGCTCGCCTACTTCAATCCAGGCAGGGCCTTCAGGTACTTGGGCCGGGTTTGCATGGCGGCCTCGATCTCGCGCGGCTCGCGGGGAATGCCCTCCGTCAGCACCCGGCGGCCATCGGCCGTGATCAGCACGTCGTCCTCGATGCGAATTCCGATGCCGCGGAAGCGCTCGGGCACTTTCCTGTCGGCGGCTGGCAGGTAGAGGCCCGGCTCCACCGTGATCACCATGCCCTCCTCCAGCAGGCGCGGCCCGTGGTCCAGGGCGTAGTCGCCGGCGTCGTGCACGTCCAGGCCCAGCCAGTGCGAAGTGCCATGGGGAAACCAGCGCTTGTACGCCTGCTTCTTGAGGTTCGTCTCCAACCGGCCCTTGAGCAGGCCCAACTGCAGCAGGCCCTCGGTGGTCTCGCGCAAGGCGGCGGCGTGCACGTCGTCCACGGATACGCCCGGGCCAGCGGCCGCCACGGCGGCCTGATGCGCCTTTAGCACGAGGCGGTAGAGCAGCTCCTGGTCCTTGCTGAAGCGGCCGTTGACCGGAATGGTGCGCGTGACGTCGGCCGCGTAATAGTCCAACTCCGCGCCCGCGTCGAAGAGCACGAGCTGGCCATCCTGCAACGTGTCACGGCAACTGACGTAATGCAGCGTGCAAGCGTTGGCGCCCGCTGCCACGATGGTCTCGAAGGCCCAGTCGCCGCCCAGCACTCCATAGATGTAAGGGAAGACGGCCCGCAGCTGGTACTCGGCCACGCCCGGTCGGGTATGGCGGAAGACCTCGCGGAAGGCCTCCCCCGTGATCCGTGAAGCGTGCTCCATCCGCGCCAGCTCCGGCGGGGTCTTGCGCAGGCGCAACTCGGCCAGCACGCGCTTCACGTCGCGCAGTTCCTCGGGTAGCGCGCCCGGCTGCTTGCGGCGCCGCAGCAGGCGGTTCAGCGCGCCCAGTGCCTGGCCCTGCAGCGCACCGCCGTCCAGGGGTAGAAAGAGGCGGGTGTGGCCCTTGAGCAGGTCGTCCAGTCGGGTGGAAAACTCGGCCAGGGGATGGGCCTCCTGGGCACCCAGTTCCCGACGGGCGCCCTCCGGCCCCAGCCGCCGGCCGCTCCACATCTCCAGCTGGGGATCCCGCGGGCGTACGAAGAGCAGGAAGCGCCGCTCCCGGCCGCGCCTCCAGAGCACGGCCACGGCGTCGGGCTCGTCCAGGCCCGTCAGCTGCCAGAAGGCACTCTCCGGCCGGTAGCGGTACTCCGTGTCGTTGTTGCGCAGAACCTCCCCGGGTGCGGCCAGCAGGGCGATGCCGTCGCCCATGGCCTCGAAGAAGCGGGCCCGGAACTCTGCGTGCATGGGATCTCCTTTCAGCAACCGGCGCGGATCTCCAGAATCCCCGACCCGGTCTTGACCAGCCGTGCGTGATGGATGGTGGCGCCCGCGGCCCGGTAGCGGCGCTCGTACTCGGTCTGGAAGATGGTGAACTCGTGGCCGCCGGCGTGAAAGTCGCAGCCGTGCTCCTCAACCCGCAGGCGCGGCGGCAGACTGGCCAGCAACTCTTCGTAGCAGGCGGCCTGGTCGCTGCGGAACCAAAGTTCGCCTCCCACAGGCAAAAGGCCCTGGTAGAGCCGCAGGAAGGCCGTGTTGAACAGGCGCCGGCCGCGGTAGACGTACGAGGGCCAGGGATCGGGGAAGTTGAGGTAGATCCGTTGGACCTCGCCCGGCAGGAAGAGCTGGGGCAGGATCTCCACGGCGGCGTTTAGCACGACAAAGGGCCGGCGGGCCCGGCGGCGGATCTTCTCCCGCGCCGTCACACAGCGGTCGGGCTTGATCTCCACACCCACGTAATTGACCGGTTCGTCCCGGGCCGCCAGCTCCGCCAGGAAGCGGCCGCGGCCCATGCCCACCTCCAAGTGCAGGGGCGCGGCCTCGCCAAAGGCCTCGGCCCAGCGGCCGCGGCGCTGACGCATCTGGCCACTGTCCGTGAGGATCTCGCCGGGGTGGTCGTATACGGCGCGTTTCAGGCTGCCCTTGACTCGACTGCGGCCCACGACTTCTCCCGCTTGCTTCCAATCCCTGCTCCGACTTCCCGCACTTCGAACCTACCAATTCGACCCAGCCACGAAAACGCCCGCTCGGCCGTTGGAGGCCTACCGGGGCGCTCGCACGTCTATCCTACATTCCGGCATGGATCTGCGACACCGACTTCTGCCCCGCCTCACCCGGCTCCGGTCCTGGTTGCGCACCCAGGAGCACTCGGAATACGGCCTGACCCTGTTTTACAGCGTGATCATCGGCCTGGGGGCCGGCCTGCTGGGTGCTTTCTTCCACCGGCTGATGTGGGCCTTCCAGTACCTCTTCTTCCACACCAGCGAGAGCGGGTTCTCCGCCCTGCCCTGGAGCGTGCTGCTGCTGGTGCCCGTGTTGGGCGGTGTGCTGCAGGCTCTGTTGGCGCACTTCTTCCCCGAGGTCGCCGCGCGCAAGGGCGTGGTGGAGGTGATGAAATCGCTCAAGCAGCGCGACGGCCTGATCGAGCCCCGCACGACACTGTTCCACTTCTTCGCCCCGGCGCTCAACATCGGCACGGGCGGCAGCGTGGGGCCGGAGGGCCCGGCCGTCCAATTCGGCGCGGGCGTGGCCTCGTGGATGGGGCAGTTCTTCCATGTCTCACCGGCCCGCATGAAAGTGATGGTGGCCGCCGGGGCGGGCGCGGCCATCAGCGCCATGTTCAACGCGCCGCTGGGGGGGGTCTTTTTCACGCTGGAGATCATCCTGCTCAACGACCTGAAGGACGTGACCTTCGGCGTGCTGATCATGGCCTCGGTGGTGGCCAACGTGGTCAGCCACACCTTGACGGGTCAGCACCAGGTTTTCGTGATCCCGGCCTTCCAGGTGCCCGGCGCCGCCACACTGCCCTGGTTTCTGCTGCTGGGCGTGGCGGGCGGGCTGGTCTCCGTGGGATTCAGCCGCTGGTCGGGCCTGCTGGCCAAGCTGGTCTGGGGGCGCCTGCGCGCCTGGCCGCGCTGGATGTTCCCGCCGCTCGCGGGCCTGGTGCTGGGACTGGTGGCCATGCGTCTGCCCCAGGTGCTGGGTGTGGGGTATCACGGCATCAACCAGCTGCTGGCCGGCGAGATTCCCCTGCTGCTGGCGCTGGGCCTGCTCGCCCTGAAGGTCCTGCTCACCGCGCTCAACATCGAGCTGGGCGGCTTCGGCGGCATCATCGCCCCCAGCTTGTTCATCGGCGCCATGCTGGGCGGCGCGCTGGGCCTGGTCATGGTCCAACTCCAGATTATCAGCAATCCCGTGATTTTCATTCTGGCGGGAATGGGCACGGTGCTGGCCGGCATCAACGGCATCCCGCTGACGGCCCTCTTGCTGCTCATCGAGATGACCAACAACTACGACATGACCCTGCCGCTGATGATCAGCGTCGCCGCCAGTACGTTGGTGATCCAGCTGCTGGTGGGCGACCGCTCGCTCTACCTCTACAAACTGCGCAAGGCCAATCTGCTGGACGAGAACGACCCGGCACAGGAACTCAACGAGCGCCGGGCGGACGAGCTGCTGGACAAGCGGCGGCCCCTGGTGCCGGCGGCCAGCTCGCTGGAGGAGATCCTGCCGGCCTTCACGGAGCACGACCTGAAGGATCTGGTGGCCGTGGACGAACAGGGCCGAGTGGTGGGCATGGTGAACTTCGCCGACCTGCGCTTCATCATCGGCCAGGAGCGTGCGCTCTCGATCATCCGCACGCGGGAAGTGGCGGAGCCCACGCCCCGGATCACGCCCGCCACCTCGCTGGGGGATCTGAAGGAGGCCTTCGATAAGGTGGGCTTCGACTACCTGCCCGTCCTGGATGACGAGGGCCGCCTACTGGGCATCGTCTGCCGGACGGCGCTGAATCAGAGCCTGAATCGCGTGTTGCGCAATCGCCAACTGCAGCGGCAGCAGAACCGCTGGGTCTTCAAGTAGCGCACCCGGATAGCCAAAGATTCGCAGATGGAACACCACGTCCTGGTTCGACCCGGCGGGTCGAGGGAGAGGTAATGGAGCATCATGTCCTGGTTCGACCCGAGCACCTCAACCAGTATGGCTTTCTGTTCGGCGGCTACCTGCTGATGTGGGTGGACGAGACCGCCTGGATTGCCGCCAGCCTGGACTACCCGGGCTGCCGCTTCGTCACGGTGGCTATGAACCGGGTGGAGTTCCGCCACAACGTGCGGGCGGGTAGTCTGCTCAAACTGGACATCCATCGCGTGCGGCGCGGCACCACGTCGGTGGATTACCAGGTGGACGTGAGCCGGGCGGGCAGCGAAGGCGCGGCGCCCCATGGGCAGAGTGGCGGCGCAGCCATTGGCGAGGCCATCTTCTCCACGACCGTGAGTTTTGTGCGGGTGGATGTTGACGGGAAGAAGCTGCGGTTGCCGGAGGCCTGAGCGCTGATCCTGAATTATGAACAGTCGCGCCCTCCCACTTTCCCCCCGCCCGCCCCTAGAAGGGAGGTTCCGGGGGCGCCGCGGCCAAACGGAGAGCGCGAGCAGCAGGTTCCCGGCATTCCGGCATTGAATTGCTGAAAGTTCGAAGTCCCGGCTGATCCGCCGGACACCGACCGGCCCTCAGCACTCAGACAGGCACAAATGTCCACCTATTCGACAGGCTGGACCCGGCCAAGGGAGGAACCATGTGGGGCATCGTTTCCGTCGTCGCAGCGGTGGTGGTGGTCATCCTGCTGTTTGAATCGCTGGACGTGGTGCAGCATCTCAAGCGGCGCCTGGCAGGTTCGTCCGCCAAACCGGAGTTGGAGGCGCGTGTGACGGATCTTGAGCGCCGGGTGGCCGCCCTGGAGCGCCTGCGCGACTAGTGTAGTACGCCTGAATTGTTGGAACTTTTTTGCTCTTCCTGGTTGAATGCGTCACGTTGCAACCAGGAGGAATT
>DYSB01000088.1 GCA_020726405.1 Acetofilamentum sp.
CGCGTCGCAGCAGGCGCGAGGCATTGCGCGTGGCCGCCTGCAGGGCGAAGGCCGGCTGGAGAGCCAGCGGCTGGTGCTGGTCAAATAAACGCGGGTCGGGCTCGGCCCACCTGAACACCCCGGCCCTCCGGCTGCCCGCGCGGCCGGAGGGCTTTTCCGATCCGCGCCCTGCAATTTGCCGGCGGTGGGTTTTCACTTCCCTGGCCGGGAGGCAAACAGTAGCTTCGGTTCGCCCGATACTACTCAAGCAGCTTGTGTTCACCCCACGCCAACAGCGGCCGGGGGAATTGTAATGTCGCCCCCGGCGAGAGTCGGAAGGAGGAGTGGTGAAGATGCGTCGCGCTGTTGCCCTGCTGGCCGTGCAGACCCTGTTGGCCGGTACCGCCCTGGCCTGGACCACCGGCGGCACGCCCGTGGTGGAGGGCCGCCTGCTGGTCCGCTTCGATTACCCTGTCCGCTCGGTCCCGGAGGCGGACCTGCTGCTGGGCGACGCCCGCCTGCAGGCCAGCCGCGAGCTGGTGCCCAGCCTGGGCATCTGGCTGGTGGAGCTGAAGGACGGCCTTGGGGTGGAGCGGGCACTGGCCGAACTCGAGGGGAACAAGGCCCTGCGCTGGGCCCAGGCGGACCACAAACTCGAGCTGCGCGCCACCTTTCCCGACGATCCCAGCTGGGGCAGCCAGTGGGACCTGCACAACACGGGACAATCGGGCACAGCGGACGCGGACATCGACGCGCCGGAGGCCTGGGACCTGGGCACGGGCGGCATGGACGGCAACGGCGATCCCCTCGTGGTGGCCGTGGTGGACGGCGGCATGGAGCTGACGCACTCCAATCTGGCGCCCAACTTGTGGGTGAACGCCGGTGAGCTGGGTGGCAGCGCGGGCGTGGACGACGACGGCAACGGGTATGTGGACGACCTGAACGGCTGGGACGCCTACGGCAACGACGGCGGGATTCCCGTCCACGCGCACGGCACGCACGTGGCCGGCACGGTGGGTGCGCGCGGCAACGACGGCAGCCAGGTGACCGGCGTCAACTGGAACGTCAAGCTGATGCCTGTGGCTGCCTCGTCCAGCAACACGTCCGTCGTCAGCGCGGGCTACAACTATGTGCTGATGGAGAAAACCCGCTGGCTCCAGTCGGGCGGCAGCCAGGGAGCCAACGTGGTGGCCACCAACTCCAGCTTCGGCGTGGATCTGGCCTTCTGCAACAGCGGCAGTTATCCCATCTGGAACGACCTCTACGATGCCCTGGGCCAGGTGGGCATCCTCTCCGCCGGCGCCACGGCCAACGCCAACTACAACGTGGACACCCAGGGCGACGTGCCCACCAGCTGCTCAAGCGATTGGCTGGTCTCCGTCACCAACACGACCAACACCGACACCAAGAACAGCAGCGCGGGTTATGGCGTCATCAGCATCGACCTGGGGGCTCCAGGGACCAGCGTGTTCTCGACCTACACGGGCAACAGCACGGCCACGCTGACGGGTACCTCCATGGCCACGCCCCACGTGGCGGGTGCCATCGCCTTCCTGCATTCCGTGGCCAGCCCGGACTTCACGGCGCTCTACAACGCCGATCCCGCCGGCGCCGCGCTGGTGCTGAAGGAGATCCTGCTCGGCACGGTGGATCCCAAGCCCGGCCTGCAGGGGATCACCGTCTCCGGCGGGCGCCTGAACCTGTTTGCCGCGGCCCAGGCCATCTCCATTTACGGCGGCGGCCTGCTCAGGGGCGTGGTGCTCGGCCAAGATACGGGCCTGCCGCTGGCGGGAGCCAGCGTGACGGCCCAGCCCAGTGCGCGCAGTGCACGGACGGACGACCAGGGCGCGTACTCGCTGGCCCTGCAACCCGGCAGCTACACGCTCACGGTCACGGCCTACGGCTACCAAGCCGGGGTTGCCGAGCTCGTGATGCCGGAGGAGGGAGACCTCAGCCAGGACTTCATGCTGTCGCCCGTGCCCCGCGCCCACTTGAGCGGCGTGGTGCTGGACGGCCAGGGCCAGCCGCTTCCCGGCGCCGAGGTCCTGATCCATGCCCTGGACGTGCCCGCCCAGCTCACCGGGCTGGACGGCGCCTTCGATTTCCTGCTGCCCGTGGACGAGACCTACACGCTGATCGCCCGTGGGGCCGCCGGCGAGTCGCACGATCCCCAGGCTGCGGACTCCTACGGCTACCGCGCGTTTGATTCCGGCGACTCCGACTGGAGCTCCAGCCTGGTGACGCTGGACGCCGACGGCGAGCAGCGCGTACTGCAAGGCGTCAACCGCGTGCAGTTCCAGTGGAACACCATCAGCCCGGAACAGGGGGGCGCCGGCACGGCTCTGAACTTCACCGGCGAAGACCAGACTCTGGCGCTGGCCCTGCCCTTTTCCTTCCGCATGTACGGGCAGGACTTCAGCAGCCTGTCGATCTGTGGCAACGGCTGGCTGGCGCTGGGCACCACCGGCAGCACGGAGTACCGCGGGCAAGCCATCCCCACCGCCGCGGCGCCCAACGCCGTGCTGGCGGCGCTCTGGGAGGACCTCTCCCCGCAACAGGTGGCCAGCGGGGCCATCAGCACCTGGCACGACGCAGCGGGCGGGCGCTTCGTGGTGGAGTTCCACACCATCCGCCAATACACGCCGATCACGGCCTTCGAGACCTTCCAGGTGATCCTGCTGGATCCCGCCGTCCATCCCACCGTGACGGGCGATGGGGCCATCTTGATGCAATGGCAGGAAGTGGGCGAGAGCGACAACGCCACCGTGGGCATCGAGAACCCCGCCGGCAGCGCCGGCCTGCAGTACTTCTACGGCCGCGGCAACGGGCTGAACACCCCGGGCGGGACGCTGCCCGCCAGCAACGTGGCGCCGGTGGCGGGCCTGGCCGTGTTGTTCACCACCGGCCTGCTGCCCGGACCGGTGGCGGACCTGGTCATCGCCGTGGAGGGCGGACTCGTGCAGCTGAGCTGGTCGCCCGAGGTGGGGGCCAGTGGTTACCGAGTGGAGAGCAGCGCCGGTCTGGGCGGGCCCTGGACGAGCGAGGCCGTGACGGTCAGCCCGACCTGGAGCAGCGGCACGCCCACAGACTCCCTGCGCCTCTATCGGGTCCGCACCCTGAACTGAGGCGCGTCGTGCGACGCGGCGAATCGCCCAGCGCGGGATTCCCGAACTCAACCACAAGCGGGGGGCCCAGGCCCCCCGTTCTCGGTTCCAGCGGATTCCTGCCGCGGGGGAGCTGTCCGTTCTTTCACAGCTCCAGAGTGGAAGCTGTGCCAGCCGATTGCCTTCGTTCCACCCCAACCAAATCAGGAGTTGTCAGGAAGCACTGGATTGCCGGGGTCGACAACAACTGAGACGGCCAGGTGGACGAGTTCTGCCCCTGAGCCGAGCCGCTCGTTCCGCGGATCATGTGAGACAAAACCCCGCAGGCGGCCGCGGGCCGCCTGTTCCATGGGATCCTGTTCGCGTTGACCGGCCTGCTGCAGGCCTACATGGCCGTCTTCTTCACCCGCGAGGCCAGCAAGGTCGCGGCCTGGGCGGCCTCGGGCACGGTGCAAAGCAGCCTCCAGCACCGCGTCCAACGCGCGTTCCTGTGTAGGCCCGGGTGCGCACCCTGCCCTGGGGATCGATGGGCGGCCAGTCCCGCTCGGGCTGCTGGAGCGTCAGGTCCAGGCGCGGGCGGAAGATGGCATCGGCGGCCCGGGGCCGGGGCGGCGGACAGGCGGTTATTTCTACCTTGCGCGCAGTCCATTGTCCAACAACGTGAGGATCCTGATGAAGAACATGAGCTCCCTGGGAGCCTGTCTGGGCGTCCTGTTCATGCTGGGCTGCGGCGGCGGCGACAAGCCCGCCGAGACCGCGACTCCCGCGGTGGCTCCCGCTGGTCCCGCCTATCCGGTGGACCTGGCCAACGGCAAGCTGGTCTATGACAAGGCCTGCTACGCCTGCCACACGACCGGCGTCTCCGGCGCCGCGCCCCTGACGGACAAGACTCGCTGGCAGACCCAGGCCGACAAGGGCATGCCCACTCTGATCAAGCACGTCACCGAGGGCTTCACCGGCACCTTCGGCACGCTGCCCGCCAAGGGCATGTGCATGGATTGCCAGGAGAAGGATCTCTACGACGCCATCCATTACATGATGAACCAGGCCGGCGTGCAACCCAAGTATTGAGATTGCGGGCGCGATTCTCGGGAGTCCGCCGGACGCCCGGCGGTCGCTCCCTCTTTCCACCTATGAACACTTCCTCCGCGGACAGCCAAGAGCGCCTGGACGCCTCACGGCGCCGCTTCCGTGAGCGGCAATCGCAGGTGCGCAGCCTGGACGAGTATTCGCAGGCCCTGTTGATCCACGTCAACGAGGTCGCCGCCGCACTGCGTCCCGCTGGGGATCCGCCCCGCGGCCGCGTGTTCCGCATCGGCCTGGCCTTCGTCAGCGAGGACGGCCTGGTGGTGCCCGTGCCCTTCCCGCGCGCCCGGCCGGGGTCGCTGTTCATCGACCAATTCCACGTGATGCCCCTGCGGGCCACCAGTCTGGGGCCTTTGCTGGAGCGGCGGCGCGGGGATCGCATCGACGACCTGGCGGTTCACCTGGAGCAGCGGGGCGTTTCCCTGTCCACCCAGGTGGCCCTGCGCGAAGGTGTGCGCTCCAACGTGCGCCTGCCCTGGTTCAGCCTGGACCGGCGCGGTTTCCTCTGGTTCTCGGCGGACACACCGCGCTTCTTCGACGACCTGCTCTTCGCCTTTCTGGAAAGCCTGGTGCCCGAGGTGGAGTTGCAACTGCGCCTGCTGGACATGCTGGAGCCGCTGCTGCCCGGGCTGGGCGCCCGACCGCTGCCGCTGGAGAGTTCCGCACCCGGTCTGCAGCGCTTGCGCCAGCTGCTGGACGTGGAGGAGAACCCGCTGCCCGGACGGCTGGCGCTGGAGTGGCATCCGCCCCGGGACGGGGGCGCCAGCCTGATCAACCTTTGGCGCGTGGGACAGGAGCGCGTGCTGCTCTGTGCGCTGGAATGCGAAGGGGAGTCGGAGGCCGCCCTGCGCCTGTTGCTCACCCTGCGTGGCTGGCTGCTGCAGCAGGCCGCCACCGCCCGGCATCCGGCCCGCGTGCTCGAGGCCGTGGAGCAGCGCCTGCGCGAGGCCCGCCGCCAGGGCGCCCTGCCCCAGCCCGCCGTGGTGCGCGCGCTCGGTCTGGCCCTGGTGCATCCGGACTCCCGCGGTCCCGGCCGCGGCCATGCGGATCTGGTCTGTGCGGGGGAGGGCCGTCTGTGGCTGGAGCAGAACGGGCAGGCCCGGCGCATTCCCGCCGACGGCCTGCCGCTGGGCGAGGCTCAGGGCCGGCATGCCACAGTTGAGACACTGGGCCCCGGGCTGGCCCTACTGGTGGAGCAGGGTGGCCGCCCGGCGGACACCCTGCGTCCAGATCAACTGCGGCTGCGACTGGCGCTCAAGGCCTGAAGCCGGTTCGTCAGGCGGTCAGTATTTGAACTGCCCCACCTGGCTCTTCAACGCCTGGGCCAGCTTGGCCGGTTGGGCGGCGGAGTCGAAGGTGTCGACTGCGCCGCGGCCGGTGGAATCGGTGCCGTTCATCACGCCCTCGATGGCCCGGGTGGCTTGGGTGGTGTCTCCGGCCACGTGACCGATCTGCCGGCTCAGTTCGCGTGTGGTGGCTGACTGCTCCTCGATGGCGCCGGTGATGCTGCCTTGCAGATCGCGGATTCGTGTCACCACCTCCAGGATATGGCCGATCTCCGCCACCGTGCGCGTGGTGTCGCGCTGGATGGCGTCGATCATCCGCCGGATGTCCTCGGTGGCCCGGGAAGTCCCGGCCGCCAACTCCTTCACGTCCCCCGCCACCACAGCGAAGCCCTTGCCCGCCTCACCGGCCCGCGCCGCCTCGATGGTGGTGGACATCTCCTCTGTGGCGGCCGCCATGGCCTGCATGCCGCCGTCCACCTGGCCCAGGCTGGCCGTGGCGCCCTGGGCCTGGGCGCGTGTATCACCCGAGATCTGGCGCAGCTGCCCGGCGATCCGTTCCAAGCCCTCCGAGAGCAGGGCCAGCTCCGAGTACTCGCGCATCTCGCGGGCCTTCAGGGCTTCGTCCTGGTTCAGGTCTCCGGCCATGGCACCCTGGGTGATCTCGGTCAGGCGGTTCAAGGGCGCCGTGAGACGCCGGCCCTGACTGCGGGCCAGCCAGGCCGCCAGGCCGAAGGCCAATCCGCCGATGGCCGCCACCCAGAGCAACGTGACCAGCAATTGGGATTTGAGGCGCTTCAGTGGACTCATGAAGTCGTCCTCCCAGCAGCTGGCGCCGATCACCCAGTCCCAGGGTTCGAAGTAGACCACGCTGGCCACTTTGGGCGCCGTCCGCCCGCTCACCGTGTCTGTCCAGAGGTAGCGCACCTGGACGAACTCGCCCTGGGCGGCCTTGGCCCGGCTGACCATGTCGCGGATCACCTTTTTGCCTTCGGCGTCCTTGGCCTTGAGGATCGACTCGCCGTCGCGCTTGCCCTTCTGCGAGATGATGTAGACGCCCTCCTGCTCACCCGAGCCGCCGAGCACGAAGACATAGCCCGTGCGGCCCACCACGATGTCCAGAATCCCCTGGCGCAGGGCGGGCAGGGCCTCCTGCAGGATGCCCACGTAGAGCATGCCCGTCACCCGACCCGCTGAGTCCTTGAGCGGCGAGTAGGCCGTGATGTACCAGGCGTCCACCACGAAGGCCCGCCCGCGGTACTCTTTGCCCTTGAGAATCTGCTCCAGCACGGGATTGGCCTGCCCGTCGGGCTGGGTGGCCGGGATATAGGGCCAATGGCCCGGTTGCCGTCCTTCTTCTTGACGGTGGTGGCCACGCGCAGCATGTCGCCCTGTTCGTTCATGCGCTGGAACAGGGTCACCGTCCCGCCCACGGCCTTCGTGACCTCGTCCACCAGCGGCGTCGTCCGCTCGAAGAAGATGTTGGGTGCCAGGGTCTGGCCGCCAATCCGCAGCGCAGGCAGATTGACGCTGCCCTTTTCCTTGCTGAGCTGGTTCTCCGCCGGCCAACTCACGCTGCCACCCGCCGGGCCGAAGCCGCGGGCGCTCAAGGTCTGGCGGGCCACCAGCAGATTGGCCTCCACCAGGCGCCGGATCAGCTCGTCCGAAGCCCGGCAGGTCTGCACCGGCAGGTCTGCAGGATGCCGTAGTCGATGTGGTTCAGCTCGGACTCCAACTGGGCGCGCAAGTCGGCGTCGATGGCCCGGCCCACGCTCTGCTCGCGCCACCAGAGGTGATGAGAATCATCAAAACGGGCACCAGGGCGCAGAGGACGGCCAGACGGATGATGCGTTGATGGATGCTGCGAGCCATGACACCTCCGGGGGGATAGGGTTGTAAATTGAATCATCGTCTGGATCACGGTTCGACTTGAGGTCCGGGCGCGGATATGGCTCCTTGAATCCAGCACCAATCAAGGACTTGCCATGAAGCACTTCATCGGACTCCTGCTCACCCTGCTGCTCTGGGTCCCCCTGCGCGCCCAGGGCTTCGCCGACTTCCTGACGGATCTGCTGGGGCGTCCCGTGGGCGAGCGCCAGGCCGCGGTGGACAGCCTGTTCGCCCACTTGCCCGCTGGCGAGACGCCGATTCGCGAGGCCGACGGGGCCTGGTTCATCTGGCGGGGAACGGCCTCCAGCCTGGCTGTGGCCGGGGACATGACGGGCTGGTCGCCCAATCTCAGCCTGACGCTCATCGCGGGCACCAACCTATGGGAGCGGCACTTCCTCTGCGAGGGCGACGCCCGGCTGGACTACAAGCTGGTGCGCAACGGCTCGGAGTGGCTGCTGGACCCGAACAATCCGCACACCTGCTCGGGCGGTTTCGGCCCCAACAGCGAGCTGGCCATGCTGGATTACGTGCAGCCCGTGGAGATCCAGAACCTGGGGCTGCCGAGCGGCACGCTGGTGAGCTGGACCAACTTCCACAGCCCCCAGCTGAACAACACGCGGACGATCCAGATCCTGCTGCCACCCGGCTACCAGGAAGGCCAGGCGCGGCCTGTTTGTGTGGTTCATGACGGCTCGGAGTATCTCACGCTGGGCTCCCTGCGCAACGTGGTGGCCTGGCTGGCGGACCAGCACCCCAGCCTGCAGCTGCCGATCTTCGTCTGCGTGCCGCCCGTCAACCGCACCGCCGAGTACCACACCACCCAGCAGGACCTGTTCGCGCACTTCATCGTGGACACCGTCCTGCCGGCGGTGCGCGCCCAGTGGGCCACCTACGACGATCCGGCGCGTTGGATCAGCCTGGGCGCCTCCGATGGCGGCAACATCTCCACCTATCTGTTGGGCCACTTCCCGGCCGCCTTCGGGCGCGGCGTGCTGATGAGTCCCTACATCCCGTCCGCCAACCGCGCCGCGCTCCAGGCCCTGGATCCCGACAGCCTGCGCCTCTACCTCAACTGGGGCAGCTACGACATCGAGGAGATCATCGAGACCTCCGAGCCCTGCGTGGCCATGCTCGAGGAGCGCGGCGTGCCGCACCAGGCGCGCCTGTATCACGAGGGTCACTCCTGGGGCCTCTGGCGCGCCACGCTGGACGAGGGCCTGCTCTACATCCTGGAGGCGGACACGGCGCTGCCGCCGGCGGAGCGGGGCGAGGGTCCGCAGGAGCTTGAGCTGGAACTGGGCGCCTGGCCCAATCCCTTCAATCCGGTGATCCAACTGCCCTTTCGCCTGTGGCGCCCGGCCCGGGCGCGTCTGGCGGTGCACAACCTGCTCGGGCAGGAAGTGGCTGTGCTGTTGGACCAGGATCTGGCGGCGGGCAGGCATCAGCTGTCCTATGATGCCGGGGAGCTGGGCAGCGGGAGTTACTTCGTCACTCTGTGGGCCGACGGCCGCAGCCTGACTCGGACCGTGACATTGCTGCGTTGATCCTGCACGGAAAGCCGACCGAGGCGAAGCCGACTCCCTTCCCCCGCGCCCCGGCCCACGCAAGCGTGGGTTTGGGGGAAGGCGCGGCCCGGCAAAGCCGGGGCGGGATGGGATAGGGTCGCGCCGTAGGCGCTTTTCCTTTGCTGGTAGAGCTCACCTTCTACACGTCTGCGCTGCAACCAGGCTCTTGCGACCGAAAAGAGGAACACGATGTGCAGGTGGCTCAGATTGCTTTGGCACTGCGAGGCGATGCCAATTGCGGGATAGGGGAACTCGAGAGAAGCGCGCCTCTCCTCGCCAGGATCGCTGCCTTGATGCAACCCATTGTGTCACGCCCGGCGGACAGCCCTCGCGGATCGGGCGGATTTCTGCGCTGCGCGCCTCGCAAAAGCTCGCGCCAAGCGATAGGCTGGTCGCGGGAGGAACCATGCCGCCGCGCATCCGGGACTTGATTTGTCATGACGCGCTGGCCGAGGCAGCCATCACAACTTCACGCACCCCCGCTGCCCGCGGGTGCTCACCATGTCCGGGGCCGATGGGGACGACGCCAAGCCCTATCAAGTGGCGGCGGTCCGCCGGGCTTTGCAGGAGGTTCGGCCATGAGCGATGCTGATCGCTATCTGAAGGTGGTGGAATGGTCCACTGAGGACGACCGCTACGTGGGCAGCGCTTCGGGCCTGATCCTGGGCGGCTGCCACGGTGCCGACCAATTGGCGGTGTTCCAGGAGCTGTGCCGGATCGTGGAGGAGGCGGTGGAGTTGTACAAGCAGGATGGCCGTCCTCTGCCGCCGCCCAGCGCCGGTCGGGGCCTGGCGCAACAATGGATGCGCGCGGCCTGAGGCGCCAAGGCCACGAGCCGCCCACCCCTTGCCTCTCCCGCCCGATTGACCTACCCTTGCGGCCCATGGATTTCCCCGGAGCGGCCATGAAACACCGCAGTTTGATGTTGATCCTGATCGGCTTGGGCCTGACGATGGCCGCGCTGGCCGCGGAGCTGCAGGTGACGCGCGACGGATCATCGGGCCGCGTGGTGGCCGTGCAAGTGAAAGGCGAGGCCGCCACGCCCGGCGGCAAGGGCCTGTCCCGCGAAGCCGCCCGCGCCACGGCCCTGGACTTCCTGGCCGAGCACGGCGAGTTGTGGGGACTGAAGGATCCGGCCAGCCAACTGGTGCTGGTGCCCGATGATCTGCGCGGCGCGGCGCATCCTCGTTTTGTGCAGGTGGAGCAGGGCCTGCCGGTGCTGGGCGCGGAACTCAACGTCCATCTGAATGCTGCGGGCCGGGTCTACGCCGTGACGGGCAAGCTCAGTCCAGACTTGTCGGGAACCACTCCCACCATCGATGAAGAGGAGGCGCTGGCCATCGGCTTGGCCAACTGGCAAGCGGACTTCCTCTCTTTCGACGAGCCAGACATCCTTGAGGCAAACCTGCTACTGTTGGACGAGGGGCTGCTCAACACGGATGGCCTGGGCAGGACGCACTTACTTGGGAAGTCCGCGTGGGTTCAATTGCAACTGCCAGCGATGAGAGCTTCTACGTGGATGCCGGCGATGGAAAACTGATCCGCACGCTGACGGTCCACTAGAGTCGAGCGCGGGCCTGATTAGAGATATGGAATTCCCGCCGATCAGAATTAACAACACATCAGGGTTGCCCTTCCCAGATCGATATGGCTCTACCACGATCTATTGCGGTAGTGGTGACAACAGCGGTGTACACTGCAACTCAACCGTGCCGAGCAAAGCCGCCTACTTGATGTCCGAGGGCGGCCTCTTCAACGGCTGCGTGATTCCCGCCATCGGCTTTGATGCCGTGCTGCAGATTTGGTACCGCGCTTGGACCGCCTTCTTCTCCCGCACCGTCACCTTCAACGAGGCCGTTATCGGGCTGCAGCTGGCCTGCCAGGATCTCTACGGCGGGACGCATCCGGAGTACCTGGCCAGTGTCACCGCCGCCCTGCAGGCCGTGGAGATGGACCAGCCCGGCTACTGCTCTGGCATTCCTGAAGACGCGCCTGCCTGCGCCGTCATCGGTGGCGGCGCGGCCTGGACCGGCCTTTCGAACAGCGATGCCGACTGCCTCTTCACCACGAATGAGAGCGTCTGGCTGCACAGCACCACCGGCGTGCCGGGGCGTCGCGTGCTGGTGCACGTTTGGTGCCCGGCACGGAACCCGGCCTGTGGGAAGAGATCCTTAGCGGCGGGGACACGCTCTCCGTCACGGTGGGCCTGGACGGCACGTTGGCTGCCAGCCTGGGCAGCTTGCCCGCCGGCGATTGGACCCTGCTGCTGGATGGCGACCACGACGGCTTCTGGCAGCCCTGGGCGGATCAGAAGTTGCATGTCACCATCTTCGCCGCCCCACCGCAAGTAACCGGCCTGACAGCCCGCGTGCTGGGCAGCGAAGGACAAACTGAGCGGATCCAGCTCAACTGGAATCGCCTTCCAGGCGCAACCGAACTTACCCAGTACCACGTGGAAGCGGACACACTGCGGCAGTTCACCCTGCCGCAATTGTTGGTGGCCACGCCGGACACCAGCTGGACGGACAGCCTCTCGGTGACCGCGATGCCGCTGCGCCTCTAGGAGTCTGTCGGGCTTGGACCTTGGATGGGATTCGCGTCCCAGTCGAGGCC
>DYSB01000089.1 GCA_020726405.1 Acetofilamentum sp.
TAGAGCTGGGCCACCACGTATTTGGCGACCACCACGCGCAGGCGGCCCGGCCGGCGCGTGAGCCAGACGCGCCAAGTGCCGCGCACGGACTCGCCGGAGAGAATATCGCCGGCCACCAGGGTGATCAGGAAGGGGACGTGTACCCAGAGGAAGTTCATCACCAGGACCGCCGCCGTGTGGCCGTTAATCACGTCGCCCACCACGAAGAACTGGTCCTCCAGGCCGCGGGTGAATTCCCGGCTGAGCTGCTGGCCTCCGGCGGCCAGCCCCCAGAGCACCAGGGGAATCACCACCAGCAGGGCCGCGTAGCCGATCCCCGTCCGCCAAAGGCGCAGGGTTTTGCCCAGTTCGGCGCCGATCAGAGTCAGCACAACTCCTCCTCGCCGGCCACGGCCAGCAGCAGGTCTTCGAGGGAATCCAGCGAGCGGAATTCGCGCAGACCGATGTTCGCGAGCGCCAGTTCCGCCAGCACGCGCTCCGCGGGCAGCCACGCAGCCCGGAAACTCAGCCGCGCGCCGTGCTCTTCCACCGCCCGGCCCTCCTCCAGCCAGGGCCGCAGCAGTTCGGCCGCCCGCGCCGGCTGGTCGCAGACCAGCTCCCAGCGCCGGCCGCCGGCCTGTTCGAACAGGTCGCCCGCGGCGCCCTCGGCCACTTTGCGGCCCCGGTGCAGCACCAGCAGCCGGTCCGCCAGCTGCTCCACCTCGGACAGCATATGGCTGGAGAACAGCACAGCCATACCCTGATCGTGGGCCAGATGGCGGATCCAGTCGCGCATCCGGCGCATGCCGCCGGGATCCAGGCCCGTCATCGGCTCGTCCAGCAGCAGCACGCGCGGCCGGTGCAGAATGGCCTGGGCCAGCCCCAGCCGCTGCTTCATGCCTTGGGAGAACACGCGCACGGGCTCGTCGGCCCGGCGGGCCAGGCCCACCAGATGGAGGACCTCCTCCACCCGGGCCTGATCGTCCACGCCCTGCAGGCGGCCCAGCATGCGCAGGTTGCGCCGGGCGCTGAGCTGGGGATAGAGATCGGCGCGCTCGATCAGGGCGCCCACCTCGAGGAACGCGCCGCGGTGGCCGCCGGGGAAACGCTCGCCCAGCAGCAGGAACTCCCCCTCGTCCGGCCGCACCAGGCTGGTGAGGATCCGCAGAGTCGTGCTCTTGCCGGCCCCGTTGGGTCCCAGGAATCCCAGCACCTCGCCGGCGTGGAGGCGGAAGTCCAGGGCCTCCAGCACGCGGCGCCGACCGTAGCTCTTGCCCAGTCCGCGCACGTCCAGCACCACGTCGGTTTGCGACCTCACGGCGACTCCCCCTCTTTGCGTTCAACGTATGACATGCGCAGGCGAGGCTCCACCGGCGGCCGCTGGCTCCCGCGTGCAGCCGGTTTTTAGCTTTGCAGAGTGGGTTTTTCAGCGTTGGAAGTGCCACACTTCCGCATGAACACTGCACGATTCCTCCTCCTCGCGGGAGCCCTGCTCCTGCTGAACCCCCCGTCCCACGCCGATTGGCTGCGCACCGTCAACGATGGCTTCACCGCCGACTGGACGGATTGGCCCCTGTCGGCCTCAGATCCGGCCGGCGATGGCACTCCGGACTTGCGCAGTCTGCAGGCCGCACGGGACGAGAGCGCCCTGAGTTTCCGCCTGCTCTGCGGGACGGAGTTCCTGCTGCAGGACGACTACGCGCTGAAGATGGTGCTGGACACGGATTGCAACCCGGCCACGGGCACGCTGACCGAGGGCCTGGGGGCCGAACTGGTCTGGACCTTCAACAGCAAGAGCGGCATCTACCGCAGCGGCGCCACCTCCACCACGGTGCATCACGACGACCTGGCTCTGCGCGCCCTGCCGGCCTGGAGTCAGAGCGACTTCGAGATCCGCCTGGACCTGGGGGCCCGACCGGATGGCAGCCACCTGCTCTTCCCCATGGATTCCCTGCGCGTGGTCTTCTACACCCCGGGCGGCGATCGTCTGCCCGGCACGGGCTTCGTCACCGTGCAGCTGGGTACGGGCAGTCTGCCCGCATTGCCCGTGACTTCCCCGCTGCGGCCCGGCGACGGCAGCCTGCGCATCGCCGCCTGGAACGTCCTCTACGGCAACATCTTCAACACGGCCGCGGCCACCACCGCCGCTTACGACCGCATTCTGACGGCCCTGGCGCCGGACGTCATCTCCTTTGAAGAGATCTGGGACCAGAGCGCGGCCCAGCTGCAGACCAGGCTGGGGCAGCTGGTGCCCGAGCTGGGTCCCTGGACAGCGGTCAAGCTCGACTCGGGCAACATCATCGCCGCGCGCTACCCCATCCGCCAGTCCTGGCTGGTGCAGAGTGGCTATCGCGAGACGGCCGCCCTGATCGATGTGAGTGCCGTGCTGGGGGACAGCCTGTTGTTCATCGCCAACCACCTGCGCTGCTGCACGGCGGACGCCCAGCGCCAGGACGAGGCGGATGGGTTGATCCAGTTCCTGCACAATGCGCGCAACGTGGGCGGGGCCATCACGCTGCGGGCCGGGACGCCCATGGTGCTGGCCGGCGACTTCAACCTCGTGGGCGAGCGCCAGCAGTACGTCACGCTGACCACGGGGGACATCGTGGACAACGCCAGCTACGGCCCGGACAGTCCGCCCGACTGGGACGGCAGCGCCCTGGCCGACCTGACGCCGCTCTTCCCCGGCCTGCCCGAATCCGCCACCTGGTGGGACAACGGCTCCACTTTCTCACCAGGCCGGCTGGACCTGATTCTTTACACGGACAGCGTGCTCGAAAACCTGCGCTCGGGCATCGTGGCCACACCTTTCCTGACGGCCACCCAGCTCAGCGACTGGGGCCTGCAGTCCGGCGACGCCTGGACGGCCAGCGACCACTTCGCGGTCTGGGGGGATTTCCGGAGGCTTGTTACCACCCTGGACCCTCCCGCCCTGCGCATTGAACGCCAAGCGAATGGAAGCCTGAGTCTGCTCTGGGACCCCGTCAGCGGGGCCACCAATTACCGACTGGAGCAGCGGCTCAGCCTGGACGCGCCCTGGATCTCGCTCTGGGTGCAAAGCACGGTGGGGTGGAGCCTGCCCTCCCCAAACACGAACGACTTGCGGCTCTACCGGGTGATCGCACTCAACTAGCGGAGTTTCTCGCCAACGGGCCGCTCGGACCGGGTTGTCCCCGGGACCGCCACGGCTGGGATGGGGCGGCCTCCGTTGTTAGGTTGCGGACGTGAGAGAATTCCGCCCATGCTGATCACCTGGACGTTCTGGCTGCCAGCGGCCCTGCTGCTGCTCTGGCAGACAGCCCGCTGGTGGCGCGGGCTGCGCCGTCTCGAGGCCGGTCCGCTTCCAGTGGACAGGCGGGCGGGCGGGGCGATCGCCCAACTTGCAGGCACAGACTGGGTGCTGGTGGCGGCACGGAACGAGGCGCAGCGACTGCCGGCGCTGGCCCGGGCGCTGGAGCGGCAGGCGGTACCCCTCCGGCTGGTGCTGGTGGACGACGGTTCCCGGGACGGCACGGCCGAGCTGGCCGAACAGCTGTTCGCCCACGGGCCGGGCGCGCGGATCCTCCGCCAGCCGGCAACCGGCAAACTGGCCGCGCTGCAGAACGGGCTCGCGTACATCCTGGCACAGGCCGACGCGGCGGATCGCGTCTGCTTCACTGATGCCGATTGCCAACCCGCCACAGGTTGGCTGGCCGCCCACCGGGCCGCCCACGCGCGTGGCGCCGGGCTGGTCTGCGGACACGTGCGCATCCTGCTGGAAGGCCCCGCCGGGCTGAGCACCGCGCGGCGCTTCGAGAACACCGTCAGCAGCCTGCAGTGCGCGTTGGGCTGCGCGCTGGGCAACCCGGGCTACGCGCGGGGCGGCAACTGGTCCACGCGCGTGGAGCTGCTGCGGCGGGCCGGCGCCCTGGGCGGATTGGAGCACCTGGGCAGCGGCGACGACGTCCATCTGGTGCGCCGGCTGGTGCGCTGCGGCGCGCGCGCGCAGTTCCTGCTCCAGCCGGAGGCGGGGGTCGACACGATGGAGAGCGCCCGGCCGCGCGACGTGCAGCGCCAGGCCCGCCGGCGCTACGGCAAGCTGCGCGACCTGCCCCTGGGCGAAGTGGCCCGCCAGACGGGGCTGTTCGGCGCGCTGGGCCTGCAGGTGACGCTCCTGCTGCTCTGGCTGCCCGAACCCCGAGTGGCGCTACCGCTGGGCCTGCTGGGTCTGTTGACGCTGGCCGCCCGCACGCTGCTGGCCCACGGCTTACGGCTGCTGGGCGAGCCCGAGCTGGCCGCGCGGCCACTGAGCGCCGCCCTGGGTCTGGCCTTGCACGCGTTGCGTCACACGGGCCTGGGCCTCCTGCGCGGCTACGAGTGGAAACCCGCTCCGGCGGCGTTCCCACCGGACGGAGAACGGGAAAGGAAGGCATGAACGAGTCCCTGCTCTTTTTGCGGCACACGCTGACCCTGCGCCGCTGCTGGAACGTGCTCAAAAGCTACGGCAGCTACGGTTTCTCCGTGCTGCTGCGGCGCCCCGTGGTTTGGGGCCTGCCGCCGGTCTTCATGGTGGAGCCCACCAACGCCTGCAACCTCAAGTGCCCGCTTTGCCCCACGGGCGCGGGCACGCTCAAGCGGCCCACACGCTTCCTGGAGCTGGCCGTCTACAAGAAGCTGGTGAACGAGCTGGCGCGGGATTCCTTCATGGTCCTGCTCTGGAACCAGGGCGAGAGCTTCCTGCACCCGGACTTCTTGGAAATGGTGCGTCATGCCTCGTCCCAGGGGCTCTGGACCTACGGTTCCACCAACGGCCACTACCTGGACGATCCCGAGGCCTTGGTGCGGAGCGGGCTGGGCACGTTGCTGGTCTCCGTGGACGGCGCCAGCGCCGCCACCTACGAGGCCTACCGGCGCAGCGGCAATTTCGAACTGGTGGTGGAGGGCCTGACGCGCCTGATGGAGACCAAGCGCCGGCTGGGCAGCGCCACGCCCGTGGTTCACTTGCAGTTCATCGTGATGAAACACAACGAGCACGAGATCCCCGAGATCGATCGGCTGGCCCGGGCCTGCGGCGTGGACCGCCTGACACTGAAAACCGTGCAGATCTACGACGACGGCGACATCGATGTCTGGCTGCCCGACGACCCGGCCGTACGCCGCTATCAGGTGGTGGATAACGGGCAGGGGCGCCACTTCGCCATGAAGAACGGCTACCCCGACCGCTGCAAACGGCTCTGGAACCAGCCCGTGCTCAACGCGGGCTCCGAGATCGCGGTTTGCTGCTTCGACAAGGACAGCGACTTCGCCATGGGCCGCCTGTCGGAGACGGACTTCCGCTCCATCTGGACCAGCCGTCCCTACATGGCCTTCCGCCGAGCCGTGTTCCAGAAGCGTAGCCAATTCGAGATGTGCCGCAATTGCGGCGAGGGCGTGAAGCTCACCATCCAGCAGCGTGACCTGTGCGTGGACCTGCGCCGTCCATTGGCCGCCAGCCTGGGCCGGCGCGGCTGGACACTGCCCTCCCCGGCGGAGATCGAACGCCGCCTGCAGGCCGCCCGAGCCAGCCGTCCGCGCGAAGCGGGCGACAAGGAGAGCCGGCGCGAGGGCCGCAGCGGCGTGGCGGGCATGTCCCTGGGCCAGGGCCCCCGGCCCATTGAGGACCTCCAGGAGCGGGAACCGTCATGACCTCGCGACACACGCTCCTGCTGCTGAAGGCGCTGGCCGCGGCCGCCCTCTGTGGCTGGCTGCTGGGGCGCCTGGATCTGGAGCGCTTGCGCGAGACCTTGCTGCATGTGTCACGACCCAACCTCTGGGCCGCCCTGGCCCTGCTGCCCGCCAACCTGGGCTTCCAGGCGCTCAAGTGGGGCCTGTTGGTCCGTACCCAGCGGCCGGACGCGGGCGCGAGTCTGATCTTCCGCTCCTTCCTGGGTGGCCTGGCCCTGGGCACCGTCACGCCGGGCCGGGTGGGCGAACACGCCCGGGCCGCCTGCTTCAGCGGGAACACCACCGAGCTGACCGCGCTCTCGCTGCTGGACAAATTCAGCTCCGCCGCTGTGACCAGCCTGTTCGGCGCCCTGGGCTTGCTGGCCCTGCCGCGTTGGGACCTCAGCCTGTTCGGGCGGGCCGCTCCCCTCGTGCTGGCCGTGCTGGGCGTCTACGCCGCCGCCGTGCTGCTCTGGACCCTGGCCGGTCTGGCCCTGCTGCTGGCCCCGGCGCGGGTCACCAGCCTGTTGGGTCGCTGGCGCTGGCTGGCGGCCAATCTGCGCTTCCAGCGCGTGCATGTCGCCATGGCCGCCGTGAGCCGGCCGCGCCGCGCCGCCGTGCTGGCCACGGCCCTGACTTTCTATGCCACGTTCATCCTGCAGTTCAGCCTGCTGGCGCGCGGGCTGGGGCTGTCCTCGCCGCTGGTGCCCGCGGCGGCCGCCGGCACCATGTTCCTGAAGAGCCTGTTCCCCGTCAGCCTGGGCGATCTGGGCGTGCGCGAGCTGTTCGCCGCCAACCTCTTCGAGAGTCTGGGCGGCGCGCCGGAGCGCGCGGTGAGCGCGGCCTTCCTGCTTTTCCTGATCAACATGGGACTGCCCTCGCTGATCGGCGGCTGGTTCACCCCTGCGCCCCGAGGCCAGCGCTCGCGGGAGTCCGCGTGAATCCGCTCTGGCTGCTCCTGCTGCCGCTGCCGGCGGCCTACGCGATCTTCGTTTGGCGGCTGGGCAGCGCCCTGGCCGACCAGCGAGAGCGGCTGGACGTTCCGGACCCGGTGGCAGGCGAGGAATCCGCACCGTCCGAATCCCCCGTCGGCATCAGCGTGCTGATCTCGGCGCGGGACGAGGAAGCCTGGCTGAGCGCCACTCTGCGCGCGCTGCAGGTCCAGACCCTGGCGCCCGCGCGGTGGGAGGTGCTGCTGGTGGACGACAGCAGCCGGGACGGCACGGCGCGCGTGGCCCGGGAGGCCCTGGCCGAACTGGCGGCGGTGGGCATCCGCGGCTGCCTGCTGACTGCCCCGCCGCCGGGGGGCAAGAAACGCGCGCTGGAGCTGGCCCAGCGAGCGGCATGTCACGACTGGGTCGCCGTCCTGGACGCAGACTCGCGCCCGGTCGCCGATTGGCTGGCCTGCCTAGCCGAACAGGTGCGCCCCGACCTGGGCCTGTTGGCCGGTCCCGTGGTCTTTGAAGGCGAGGGTCGCTTCGCGCGCTGGGTGCGGCTGGAGTACGCCGGCGTGCTGGGAGCGGGTCTGGCCAGTTTCGCGCTGGGCCGTCCGCTCTATGCCAGCGGGGCCAACCTGTGCTGGCGGCGCGCGGCCTTCGAGGAAGCGGGCGGCTACCGCGGGCTGGAGGAGATCGCCAGCGCCGACGACACGCTGCTCATCCAACGGCTGAGCCAACGCACGCATTGGCGGCTGGCGGCCCTGCTGGACCCCCGGGCGCGGGTGACCAGCCGGGCGCCCACCACTCTGCGGGCCTTCTGGCGGCAACGTGTGCGCTGGACCTCCACGGAGCGCCACTTCCCCGACAAGGGCGCGCTGGCCGCCGCCGTGGGCCTCTACCTCGTGTTCCTGACCTGCGCGCTGGCGCCCTTGGCTGCTGGCTTCGGGTGGATTGACGGCACGCTAGCCCTGCTGCTCCTGCTGCTCAAATTGCTCTCCGACGCCCGGCTGGTGCGGCTGGCCGCCCGGCGGCTGGGTGTGGAGTGGCGGCCAGGTGACTTCGCCGTCGTCTGGCTGGGGCAGCTGGCCTACGGCCTGCTGGCGCCCTGGTTTGGCACCCTGGGACGCGTGCGCTGGAAGGAGTCGAGCTGATGGACTGGCTGCACCGGACCCCGCCCTGGCGGCCGCCCTGGCATGGCGGCCTGTGGCGCCTGCCCGCCGCGCTGGCCCAGCTGGGTGGATGCAGGCGCGTGCTGCTCAGTTTCGACGACGGACCCAGTCCGTCCACGGCGCGGATCGCCGAGACCCTGCAGACCCACGAGGCGCGGGCCCTGTTCTTCCTGCTAGGGGAGCGGCTGCCCGGGGATCCCCAACCCGTCACACCACAACAAGCCGAGGCCGGGCGGATCACGCGCGAGCTGCTGCGCGCCGGCCACCTGCCAGCCGTCCACGGCTTGTTCCACCGGCGGCAGGCCTGGCGCCCGGCCGCGGCCGTGACACGGGACTTCTCCCAGGCCGCCGAGCGCATCCAGGCCGCCTGCGGATTCGCGCCCCGGCAGATGCGGCCGCCCTATGGTTCCTGGGGACCCTGGCTGCACCGCATCCCCCGGCGCCTGGACCTGCAACTGGTGTTCTGGAGCTACAATCCCTTCGACTATCGACCCCGGGATCCGCACGAGCTGGCCCGGCTGGCCGGTCAGGGCCTGCAGGGCGGGGACATCCTGCTGCTGCACTGCACGGGCGCCGGCCAGGAGATGACCCGTGCGGCGCTGCCCGAACTATTGGCCCGGCTGCGAGACCGCGGCCTGGCGCCCTTGGATCCTCTCTGTCTGCTGGAGACCGGCCATGACTGACCTGCTGCTGCTGCCCGAAGGCTGGCCACGCCTGCTGGTGACCGTGGTGGGTGCGGGGATCCTGGCCCTGCTCTGGGCGCGGCGCCGCTGGCTCTCCGATCTGGAGGACAGCCGGCTCCGCACGCTGGACTCCGTCAGCCCGGCAGACGGGGAGTCGGCGGGCGGCATCCGGCGCAGCCTGTTCATCGTGGCCCGCAACGAGGAGCCGCGCCTGCCCGACCTGCTGCAGGATCTGGAGGCGCTGCTGGACCAGGACGAGGGGCTGGAGATCCTGCTGGCGGACGACCAGTCCGGCGACGGCACGCGCCGCCTGCTGCAGGACTTTTGTGACACACAATCCCGCGCCCGGCTGCTGGAGCGCGCCGACATCCGCGGCAAGGCCGCCTGGCTGCGCCGGGCGGTGCCCCTGGGACAAGGCGAACTCCTGCTGTTCAGCGACGCGGACTGCCGCCTGTCCCGGCACTGGAGCCTGGCCCTGGAAGAGCTGTTGACCCGAGAGGGCCTGGAAGCGGGCGGCGGACCCGTCCTGCTGCTGCCCACAACCGGCGGCGATCGGGCGGCCCGTTGGCAGCGCCTGCACTGGATTCTGCTCTCGGGGCTGGGGGCCGCGCTCTCCGCCCGTGGAGGCAGTGA
Source organism: Acetofilamentum sp. (assembly GCA_020726405.1). Taxonomy (GTDB): domain Bacteria; phylum CAIWAD01; class CAIWAD01; order CAIWAD01; family CAIWAD01; genus CAIWAD01. Next base: position 9,085 of record DYSB01000089.1, read on the forward strand.
GCGGCCCACGACGCCCTCGCTCTGGGGCGGCAACCTGGCCGTGCGCCGCCGGGCCGTGGAGGCGCTGGGCGGCTACACGGCCTGCTCCACAGGCAACCGCAACGAAGATCTAGAACTGACCCGCCGGCTGGCACAGGCTGGTCAACCCGTCGCCCTGCGCCTCTGGCCGCGGACCCTGCGCGTGCGCACGCACCCCGTGAGCTGGGCGGGCAGCGCGCGGCAACTGGCCCGCTGGGCCACCGGCCTGAGCCGCCTCTCGTTCGGCCAGCGCCTGCTGGGACTGGCCGTCCTGCTCTGGCTGGGCGCCCTGCTGCTGATCCTCCTGTTGAAACCGCTGCTGGGCCTGCTGCTGCTGCTGGTGGCGGGCCAGGCCCTGAATGCCCTGCTCAGCGGGTTGGCGGCCTATCTGGAGGAAGAGAGCACTGGACCGGCGGAGTGCGCCGAGTACCTGCTGCTGCTGCCCGTCCTGGGACTGCTGGCCGGTTGGGCCTTCCTGAGTGGCGGCGCCGGCCGGGGATCCCGCCCATGAGTCTGGCCCATTGGCCCCGGCCCGTGCCGGCCTACGCGGAACTGCACTATGCCCCGCTGGGCCGGCGTCTCTCCCGCGTCTGGCAGCCCTGGCCCGAACTCTATCTGGACCTGCCCTGGCGCGTGACCCGAGGCCGACCCCTACCCCTCCTGCTAGCCTGGGCGGACGGCCAACGCTTCCCCGTGCGACTGCGCGAACTGGATCTGCTGCTCTGCAGTCCCACCGGGCAGGTCAGTCGGCAGCACATCGAGCTGGACCTGCGCGTGGAGAGCGTGGTGGGCGGGGCCGTCCTCGCCCAGCTCGAACTGGAGCATCCGGGACTCTGGGAAATCTGGGGCGACGTGGGCCTGGAACGCCTACCCGGCCGGACGGGGGCGGCTGGCCAGCGCCTGCGCTTCCGCAACCACCTCGCGCCGGGTCTGCCCGAAGAGCCGCTGCGTGTACGGGTGGACGAGCAGCCTCTGCCGCGCCTGCCCGGAATGGTCCAGGGCGATCCACACGTGCACAGTTCGGCCACGCGCGACATGGTGGAGTTCGGCCCGCCCCCCGAGCTGCTGCGCGCCGCCACCCTCGCCCTGGAGCTGGACTGGTTCGCCCTGACCGACCACAGTTATGATCTGGACGACGCGCCGGACGACTGGGCGCGCCAGGATCCCGCTCTGCCGGTCTGGCACGCGCAACGAGAGTGGATCCGGCAGGCCAACGCCGTGCCCGGACCCTTTGTCGTCAGCGGCGAAGAGTGCTCCGTGGGCGGACTGGGCGGCGGCGTGCTGCACCTGCTGCTCCTGGAGCCGCCGCGCTTCTTCCATGGATCCGCCGACGGCGGTGAATCCTGGCGGCCCTGGCGGTCGGAGTGGCGCTTGCCCGAGCTGCTGGAGGCGCTGGCCGGCCAGCCCTGCCTGCCGGTCTCCGCCCACACGGCCGAGCAGCCGGGACGTGCGGAGCGCTGGCTGCTGCGCCGCCGGGCCTGGACGCCTCGCGAGATGGCCCTCGTGCCGGCTCAGCAGATCCTCTCCGGCGGGACCGGAGCGGACTTCCGCCGAGGCCGGGCCCAGTGGCTGAAGCTGCTTTCGACAGGACAATCCAGTGCCGTGCTAGCAGGCTCGGACAGCCACGGTTCCTTCAGCCTGGGCCGCCAACTGACGGCGCCCCTGCTACGCGTCGGCTGGGACCGCGAGCGGCAATTCGGCGGCTATCGCAGCAGCGTGCTGCTCCCGGCGGGCACGCTCAACCAGCCCGCGAGCGCCGGGGCCGACCCGCGTGCGGCTCTGCTGCTGGAAGAACTGCGGGCCGGGCGCACGCTGTTGGGCAATGGTCCACTGCTCTGGTTCGAGGATGAACAGGGACTTCCCCGGCTGGGTGGCCGGGTGGAGAGCACGGGGGCCTTGCATTTGCGGGCCGTCCTGCCCGCGGCCAGCGGTCCGCGCGCGCAAGTGCGGATCTGGGCGGGTGATGGGCGAGGCGAGCAGCTGCTGACCGAGTGGGAGGGGGCCGCTGGCGAGTGGGACTTGCGCCTGGCCGATCCCTGGGCCGGCCGCTGCTGGCTGCGTGCCGAACTAATCATGGAAGGCGGTTTCGCCATGACCAATGCCCTGCGTCCCCCGGAGTGAACTCTGGCCTGCCAGAACTGGCACAAGTTCCGGCCATGGCTGGCATTCTGCCACGACTAGTCATCCCCGGCGGACAAATGACTT
>DYSB01000090.1 GCA_020726405.1 Acetofilamentum sp.
CTAGCAAGTCCTTTCTACCTTGGCTGCGACACTCAAGGCTGACAACGAAGGGCTCCCTCATGCTCTCCATCCATCCCCGTTCACTGCTGCCGTCCACGCCGGCCCGTCTTGGCCTCCTGCTGGCGATGGCGGGTCTGCTGACTGCGTTCACGGCCGGTTGCGGCACCCGTGATTCGATGCTGATTGTTCTGCACACCAATGATATCCACTCCTGGTTTGCCGCCTATGACGGCCAGCTGGAGGGTGGAGAACCCGCCCGCTTCGGCGGCGCGCCTGTCCTGGCGGGCCTGGTGCGCCAGTTCCGGGCCGACAATCCGGGCCAGGTGCTCTATCTGGATGCCGGCGACGTCTTCCAGGGCACGCCCATCAGCACTCTTACCGAGGGCCGAGCTTGCGTGGAAGTGCTGAACCTGCTGGCGCCGGATGCCTTCGAACTGGGCAACCACGAGTTCGACTACGGCATGGAAGCCCAGCGCAAAGCCTTGATCAACGCCACGTTTCCCTACCTGCAGGGCAACGTGCGGATGGTCGGACATGCCCAGCCCTACTGCCCGTCGGACCTGCTGATCAACCGCAACGGCCTGCAGGTGGCCGTGTTGGGCCTGAACACGGACCAACTCCATCGGGTCTGCGACCCGCGCCTGACCAGCGGCTTCAAGGTGGATTCCAGCCAGGCCGTGACCCGCAAGTGGTTGACCCGCGTGACTGCCGATGTGAAAATCCTGCTGTCCCACAATGGCTTCGAGGCCGACAGCCTACTGGCCCTGGCCGTGCCCGGGATCGACCTGATCGTGGGCGGACACAGCCACACGGCGCTGGCCCATCCGGTCAAGGTGGGCGGAACCTGGATCGTCCAGGCTGGCGACAAAGGCCGCTATCTGGGAGTGGACACCCTCTGGGTCAAGCCGGGCAAGGGTCTGCAGCGCTGTTCGGGCAGTCTTGTGCCCGTGCTGGAAGGTGCCGCGGAGCCTGCCGCGGACGTGGCGGCCGTGGTGGAGGGTCACGAGCGGCTGGTCAACGAGCAACTGGGCGGACAGGTGGCCACTCTGCTGGGGGACTGGCCGTCGGACGCGCACAACGAATCCGCGCTGGGCAACTGGCTGTGCGCGGCCATCCGCCAGGAGAGCGGCGCGCAGATCGGGCTCTGGAACAGCGGCGGGATTCGCAAGGGCATGGCCGCCGGGCCGCTCCGCGTGCGGGACTTCTGGGAGATCTCGCCCTTCGGCAACGAGATCCTGGTGGTGCCCATGAGCGGCGGGCAGCTGCGCAAGTTCTTCGTGGACGAAGTGGCCCGCGGCTCCTTGCATCTGCATTTCGATGGGTTGCGGGTGGGCGTGGACGAGCAGGGCGGGGTGGGCAGCATCCTGGTGGGCACGCAGCCCCTGGCCACCGACAAGACCTTCAGCGTGGCGCTGAGCGACTATCTCTGGAACCAGGTCCGCCAGCCTGCGGACAGTCTGGTCCAGCCTCGGTATACGGGCGTGATCGACCGGGACATGCTGATCGCCCGGGCCCGGGCCGAGCAGCAGATCCAGCCACTGACCGATGGCCGTTGGGGGCCGGGCCGTAGCCATGACATCCCCTGAGGATGCGGCCATCGACCGGATTCTGCCGGGTTGAGTCTGACGATCGCATGGTGCGGACCTGCGGCGTGCCGGGAGGAAGCATGAAGGAAACGATGCCGGGCCTCGCGCCGGGCAGTTGCGCGGCCGCGCTGCACTACGTGCGCGAGCTGCTGCTGGCCGACCTGGAGCAGCGGCCGGAGCCGGAGCTGCCCTCCGAGCCGGAATTGGAGCAGCTGGCCGGGGCTTTCGTCAGCCTGCACAAGGCCGGCCACCTGCGCGGGTGCATGGGCTGGCTGGAGGCCGACCAGCCCCTCAAGGCCGTGTTGCGCCACGTGGCGCGCAACGCGGCCTTCGACGATCCGCGCTTTCCGGCCCTGCGCCTGGAGGAGCTGGCCCAATGCGCCGTGGAGATCACCGTGTTGGAGCCCGCCCGGCCGGTGACGGGCCCGGAGGAAATCCGGCTGGGCCGGCACGGCGTGATTCTGGCGGCGTGCGGCCGGCGGGCTGTCTTCCTGCCCCAGGTGGCTCCGGAACAGGGCTGGACGCTGGAGGAGACCCTCACCCAGCTGGCCCGCAAGGCCGGGCTGGCGGCGGACGCCTGGCGCCGGGAGGACTGCCGCCTGGAGGTCTTCGAGGCCCAGGTGTTGCGCGAGGAATCCGCAGATCCCCGGCCCGGGTGCTGAGGCCGGGACGCCTGCATTGCTACCTTGCGCGGCGGTTTGGCAGGAGGAACAGCGGCAGGAGGTGCGCGGCATGAGCGGAATCACGGACGAGGATCTGCTGGGCAAGGCCTGGGAGGCCCGCAAGGCCGCCCGCTGCGGCTACAGCGGATTTGCGGTGGGGGCGGCCTTGGAGGCCGCCGATGGCCGCGTCTTCAGTGGCTGCAACGTGGAATCCAGTTCCTACGGCCTGTCCTGCTGCGCCGAGCGCGTGGCGCTCTTCAAGGCGCTCTCCGAGGGCGCCGCAGAGTTCACGCGCATCGCCGTGGTGACGGACGCGCCCCAGGTCTGCCCGCCCTGCGGGGCCTGCCGCCAGCTGCTGGCGGACTACGCGCCCCATGTTCGCGTGCTGATGGCCAACGCCCGGGAGCGCCTGGACCTGCCCTTCGCCGAGCTCTTTCCCTACGGCTTCGACCAGCAGTTCCTGGTCCGCCCATGAAGCGGCGCCCCATCCTCATTGGCATCGCCGGTGGCACGGGCTCGGGCAAGACCCTGGTGGCCCGGACCCTGGTGGAGCGCCTGGGCAGCGACCGCGTGGCCGTGATGGAGCAGGACAGCTACTACAAGGCCAATTGGGAACTGCCCTTCGAGGAGCGCGCCAAGGTCAATTACGACCACCCCGACGCCTTCGACCACGATCTGCTGCTGGACCACGTGCGCAAGCTGCTCAAGGGCGAGGGCGTAGACATGCCGGTCTATGACTACGTGCAGCACGCCCGCTGCCGGGAGCGCGCCGTCCGGGTGGAAAACCACCTCTGCGTGCTCCTGGAGGGCATCCTGGTGCTGCACGATCCCGTGCTGCGCCGCAAAATGGACATCAAGGTTTTCGTGGACACGGACGCCGACGTGCGCTTCATCCGGCGCCTGCGGCGGGACGTGAAGGAGCGCGGGCGCTCGCTGGACGGGGTCATCGAGCAGTACGAGACCGTGGTGGCGCCCATGCACCTGCAGTTCGCGGAGCCCACCAAGCGTTTCGCCGACATCATCATCCCCCAGGGCGGCCAGAATCTGGTGGCCATCGACCTGCTGCAGACCAAGATCGCCAGCCTGCTCAAGGACTGACGCCGCGCGCGCCGGCGCTGCTGCGGCCGCGACCTTTCCCGGGCTGAGGGAGCAGATCAACAAAGCGATGCGGGAGAGGGACGGCATGCTATTCATGAGGCCCGGCAGCGGCTGGATCGAAGTGATCTGCGGCAGCATGTACAGCGGCAAGACCGAGGAGCTGATCCGCCGCCTGCGCCTGGCGCGCATCGCCCGCAAGAGCGTGCAAGTCTTCAAACCCGAGCTGGATACGCGCTACTCGAGCACGGGCATCGTCAGCCACAACGAGCAGAGCCTGGGCAGCCTGGTGGTCGCGCGGGCCCGGCAGATAACCGAGCTAGCCGGCGATGCCGAGGTGATCGGCGTGGACGAGGCCCAGTTCTTCGATGACGAGCTGGTGCCCGTTTGCGAGGAGCTGGCCCGGGCCGGACGGCGCGTGGTGGCGGCCGGGCTGGACAAGGACTGGCGCGGCGAACCCTTCGGCCTGATGCCGCGGCTGATGGCCGTGGCGGAATTCGTCACCAAGCAACACGCAATCTGCGTGATCTGCGGCAACCCGGCCAACTTCTCCCAGCGCAAGACCCTGGCCCGCGAGCAGGTGCTGCTGGGCGCGGGGGACGTCTACGAGGCCCGTTGCCGGCACTGTTTCCAGGTGCCCAGCGAGGAGCAGCTGCGGTTGTTCGACCACAGCCCGGAATTGGATTGATCCATTGGCGGACCGGAACAAGGAGCGTCCATGCTGGAACGTCTGATGAGCTTCGCGGGCATCTTCGCCCTGCTCGGCATCGCCTGGCTGATGTCCAACGACCGCAAACGTGTGAAAGCCAAACCGATTCTCTACGGCATGCTGTTGCAGCTGGCGCTGGGCGGCCTGCTGCTGGCCTGGGCCCCCGGGCGGGCGGGCTTCCAGTGGTTCTCCGACGGTGTGGCCTCGTTCCTGGCGCTGTCCGACAAGGGTGCCGAGTTCCTGTTCGGCAACCTTACCCGGCCCGAGCACTTCTTTCCCGGCGGCGGCTTCTGGCCGGGATTTGGCTTCCAATTCGCCTTCAAGGTCCTGCCCACGATCATCTTTTTCTCCGCTGTGATGTCCATCATGTATTACCTGGGCATCATGCAGGTCATCATCAAGGGAATGGCCCGCGCGGTGCAGAAGGTGATGGGCACCAGCGGCTCGGAGACCCTGAGCTGCACGGCCAATATTTTCGTGGGCCAGACCGAGGCCCCGCTGCTGATCAAGCCCTTCCTCAAGGGCATGACCAACTCCGAGTTGCTGACCGTGATGGTGGGCGGCTTCGCCACCATCGCCGGCGGCGTGATGGCCGGCTACATCGCCATGGGCGTCAACGCCGGGCACCTGATTGTGGCCAGCGTGTTGAGCTGTCCGGCGGCTCTGGTGGTGGGGAAGATCATTCAGCCGGAGACCGGCATCTCCCAGACGGCGGGCAAGACGGAATTGCCGGTCATCGACGTGGGCGACAATGTGGTGGACGCCGCCGCCCGCGGCACCACCGATGGGCTCAAACTGGCCGCCAACGTGGCCGCCATGCTCATCGCTTTCATCTCGCTCATCGCGCTGGTGGACTGGATGCTGGGCGGGGCGGACGCGCTGATCGACGGGCGCCTGCTGGGCGGCGTGGCGCTACCCTCGGGCGAATTCGCCGGCTGGTTCCCGGGCAGTCTGCGCACCTTCTTCGGCACGCTGCTCGCGCCGCTGGCCTTCCTGATGGGAGTGCCCTGGCAGGACGCGGGCGCCGTGGGCAACCTGCTGGGCATCAAGCTCAGCATCAACGAGTTCGTGGGCTACTCCACGCTGGCGGAGTTGATCCAGACCCAGAGCATCACGCCGCGCGCGCAGGTGATCGCCACCTACGCCATGTGCGGCTTCGCCAATTTCAGCAGCATCGGGATCCAAATCGGCGGGATCGGCGCGCTTGCGCCCGAGCGGCGCGGGGATCTGGCCCGGCTTGGACTGAAGGCCATGTTCGGCGGCGCCATCGCCTCCTGGATCACGGCCTGCATCGCCGGCATGATGAGCTGAGTTCCCACCCGGGTCGGGCGCCGAAAAATCGGCAGGAGTTGGCAATCACGGATCCCGGCATGCGCCGGGATGCAACGAGGGATCAGCGAATCCATGCATGAGCAGATCCGGCAGGCCGCGGCGTTCGTGAGACAGGAACTGGGCGAGATCCCGCCGCGTGCGGTGGTGCTGGGCAGCGGCCTGGGTGTCCTGGTGGACCACATGGATGGCGCCCGCGAATTGCCCACGGCGGCGATTCCGCACTTCCCCGTCTCCACTGTGCCCGGCCACGCGGGCCGGCTGGTGGCCGGACGGCTGGACGGCACGCCCGTGCTGGCGCTCAAGGGCCGGGTCCACGCCTACGAGGGCTACAGCCAGGAGCAGGTGGTCTTTCCCGTCCGCCTGTTCGCCGCGCTGGGCGTGCGGGCCCTGCTCACCACCAACGCGGTGGGCTGCGTCAACCGGCTGTTGCGGCCGGGCGACCTCGTGCTGCTGACGGACCAGCTCAACCTGATGTTCCGCAATCCCCTGCGCGGCCCCAACGACGAGACCCTGGGTCCGCGCTTTCCCGACATGAGTGCAGCCTACGACACAGCGCTGAACCAGTGTGCGCGGGAGACCGCCCGGGAACTGGGCCTGGACCTGAAGAGCGGCGTGATGGCCGGGCTGCTGGGACCCAGTTACGAGACGCCGGCGGAGATCCGCATGCTGGCGCGGCTGGAGGCCGACGTCGTGGGCATGAGCACCATCCCCGAGGCCATCGCCGCCCGCCACTTGGGCCTGCCCATGGCCGCCATCAGCTGCGTGACCAATTTCGCCGCTGGACTGGGCGCCGGGACGCTTAACCATGCCGAGGTCACGGACGTGGCCGAACAGGCCCGTGAGCGCTTCTCCGCCCTGTTGTCCGCGCTGCTAGCCAGGATCTGAGAATGAGCATGCGTTGGCTCTCCGCCTTGTTGCTGGCCTGCCTGGCCGCCCTGGCCCAGGAGGAGCCTGACGAGGGTGCGGGGGCGGCCCCGGGCGACTGGACCGAATGGCGCGTGCGCAGTCTGCACTGCATGGGCCTCATGCACACGGACTCCTCGGTCATCCTGCGCGAGCTGGAACTGCAGCCCGGCGTGGGCTACAGCGACCGCGTCCTGCAGGAGGACGCGCGCGCCGTGAAAAACACCAACCTGTTCGCGCGGCTGGTGGTCTCGGTCAACCCGGACAGCAGCGAAGAGGCGGTGGACATCGTCTACGCGGTCAGCGAGCGGCCGAGCTGGCTGGCCTATCCCATCCTGACACCCACCGACCGGCTGGGCTGGGTCTACGGTTTCGCCTTGATGAACCGCAACCAGGGCGGGATGGGGCGTCGGCTGGACCTGCAGGCCGAATTCGGCGAACATCTCAGCTACTCGTTTTTCCTGCAGGATCCCTGGTTCCTGGGACGGCGCCAACCGGTCTCGTTCTATGTCAACCAGCGGCGCAGCGATTCGGCCGATGGCGACTACCGCAAGGTCAACAAGGAAGTGCGACTGGGCTGGCGGCACTACTTCGACCGGGAAACCCTGGTGGGAGTCCATCCCTCCTGGAAAGAAGTCACCGTGCACGACCGCCGGCCACTGGCGAAGCCGGTCACCAGCAATCCGCTGGGTGTGGACGTGTTCGGCGGGTTGGGACTTCTGGTGGAGCGCAACACCACGGACTTCCACGCCAGTCCGCGCCAGGGCATGGTGCAGAGCGCGGGGCTGAGCGCCTTCGGGCTGGGGGGCTCCGAGATGCCGGCGGGCCTGGCCGCCGGGCTGGCCCTGAGCCGGTTCCAGCCGCTGGGCAACAACCTGGTGCTGGGCCTGCATGGCGCCGCCGACCTGCTGGCCGGGCGGCGCGCGGATTACATGAAGCACTATCTTGGCCAACGAGGCCGAGTGCGGGCCGGCGGCGTGGACCAGTGGCCGGGCTGGAGTCTGTGGCACGGCAGCGCCGAGCTGCGGATGACCCTGCTGCCCAGGCAGGTCTTCTTTCAGCACGTGGACTTCGGGCTGGGCGCCGTGGCCTTCCTGGACGGGGGCCTGGTCTGGAGCGGCGTGTTCCAGGGCCAGCGGCTGGCGGCGGGTGGCGTGGGCGTGGGCCTGCGTCTCTATGCGCCGTTTGTGGAAGTGGGACGCGTGGACCTGGCCTGGTCGCCCACGCATGGAGCCATGATCCAGATCGGACAGGGGCATTCCTTTTGAGTCGACTTGCCACCCATCGCCTGCCCGTCTGGGCGGGATTGATCCTCCTCTGGCTATTGATCCAGGGCGCGGCCAGTCTGGCAGGGCCGCAGCCAGGGCGCTCCCTGACGGCCCCGAAGGACACGCTGGCCCGCGACAGTGCGCAGGTGGATCCCTTCCTGCCGCTGACTCGCCGGCCGGCGCCGGGCGGGCTTTTCATCTCTACCCTGGTGAATTCCGGCAAGGAACTGTGGGCGGTCGGGGACTCGGGCTTCATCGCCTGCGGCCCTTCGGACAGCCTGCTGCGGCGGGTGGCCCAGCCCGGCCGGGCGGCCCTGCACTGCGCCGTCTGGTGGGACGAGGCCCTGGTCTGCGCCGGGGACAGTGCCCGCGTGCTGCGCGTGGCGGGCGGCCGTGTCACACAGGCGCAACTGCCTGGCCAGCGCGCCGTGCGCGACCTCGACTTCCGCGGCCGGCTGGGCCTGCTGGGCGGGGACGAGGGCCTGCTGGCCCGCTCCCTGGACGGCGGCACGACCTGGGACACCCTGTCGGCCCCGCTGCCCATGCGCTTCCACGCCGTGCTCTGCCAGGACAGTGTCTGGTGGGCGGGCGGTGCGGGCGGGCGCCTGTACCGCAGCACCAATCGCGGCCTGGACTGGAGTGAGGCGGAGCGCGGCGCCAGCGCCGTGGTGGATCTGGCCGAGTTGCCCGACGGCTCGCTCTTGGTGCTGGAGCGCTCCGGCGCCCTGCATGTGCGGGGGCCGGGTGGCCGTTGTGAGCTGGGCACGGCGCCCGTGGGCGCGGCCCGGCACCTCGTGCCCGCGCCGGGCGGCTGGGCCGTGGGCGGGGAGGGCGGTCGGCTGGCCCTGCTGGACGTGGCCACGGGCCAGTGGCTGGCTCAGCGCTTGCCGCTGCCCACGGTGGTTTCCGGGATGCTCCCCTGGAAGGGTGGCCTGCTGCTCAGTGGCGCCTGGAACACACTGGCCCAGTGGCAGCCGGGCGAGGCGGGACCGCGCCTGCTGCAGCATGCGCTCTCTGTCGCCCTGCCCGCCACCGACACGGAGGATGTCCAGTTGGGCGCGGGCGAGGCTCCGCGGGCAGACTCCGTCGGAAGCGCCGAGGTGGCGCTGGATGGCGCGCGCTATTTCCAGAACGTGCTGGACACGGACACGCGCTGCACCACGCCGCCCACGCGGCTGCGGCAGCTGGAGCGCTCGCTCAACCACATGCGCTGGCTGGGCGCTCCGGGACGCGTGATGCTGGCCCTGGACGTGGATGCCCGCGGCACGCTGGACAGCGTGCAGGTGCTGGACGAGTGGCCCCCCGAGCTGGGGCTGGGCAAGCAGGCCCGCCGACTGGCGGAGGGACTCACCTTCACGCCGGGCTTCCGCAAATCCGGCATGGTGCAGTCGCGCCTGCTGTTCCCGGTGGTGTTAGCCGGGGTACCGGCGGACCACCTGAGCTGGGTCAAAGGCGAGAGCGAGGCCACCCTGCTGCTGGACAGCCTGCTGCAGCGGCAGCCGCGGCCCTTCAGCCCGCTGGCGCCCAAGGCGCTGGTCAAGGCGCTGGGCTTCCCGCGCAAGGCCAAGCGCTTTGTCTGGGAAGGGGACGTGGCGCTGGAGTACGGGATGGATTCGCTGGGCGCCCTGCTGGAGCCGCGCGTGCTCTGGGAATCCGACGAGCGCTACGACTTCGGCAGCCATGCGCTGAGAATCCTGCCCAAGCTGGGCATGCGTCTGCCCGACAGCCTGCGGGCCGCTCCGGGCGACCATCTCCAGGTGACCCAGCGCCTGCGCTTCGATCGCCGGCAGTTCCGCCGGGCGGCCAAAGCGATGGCCGAGGGTCTGCTGTTCAGCGAGGTGCTGTGCGCCGTCTCCGTGGCGGACTCGGCCCGCTACGAGCCCGGCCTGGCGCAGCTGGAATGGCTGCTCAACGATTTCCAGAAGGCCGAAGCGGCGGGCTGGCCGGAGCTGGAGCTGGACGTGGTGCTGCGCCACGACGGCCGGCCCCAATCCTTCAGCGCCCAGGTCCGGGCGGAAACCGGCGGGGCCCTGGACACGGAGATCCTGCGCAGCCTGGCCCTGCTCTTCACCTGGGGCCGGCCCTTGTCGGCCACCCAGGACGGACTGGACAGCCTTTCGCTCACGTGGCGCCCGCGGGCCTTCACGGCGGATTCCACCAACCGGCCGCCCAGCCTGACCCAGTTGTTGCACGGAGTGGTCTATTGACGACCACGCCGCTTCCCACAACGCGCGTCCTCTGGCTGGAGGACCGGCCCGCGGAGATTCGCGATCCGCTGCCCGAAGCCGTGGAGGCCGTGGTGGTGGGCGCCGGTCTGGCCGGCCTTTCCCTGGCCCTGCACCTGCGGCGGCTGGGGGTGGAGGTCTGCGTGCTGGAGCGCGAGCATCCCGCGGCGGGCGCTTCCGGTCGCAACGCCGGCCATCTGCTGGCCGGGACCTCCGAGTACTACAACCGCGCCGTGGATCTGCTGGGACGCGAAAAAGCCCGGGAGATCTGGGCCTTCACCGTGGCCAACCAGCAGGACTTCTCCGCCCACCTGCTCTCCCTGCCCGTGGAGACGGGCTACCAGCGCTGCGGCTACCTGGCCTGCGCCACCACCGAGCACGAGCGGCGCGAGCTGGAACAGACCGCCCAGCTACTGCGCGAGGACGGGTTTGAGAGCGAGTTCTGGAGCGCCGAGCAGCTGCTGAAGCGCACCGGGCGCAGTCCCTTCCTGGGAGCGCGTTACTCGCCGGATGACGGGCAGGTGCAGCCCGCTCGCGTGGTCTGGGCCCTGGCGGACGAGCTGCGCGCGGCCGGCGGCCTGCTGGCCTGCCGCACGGAGGTGCTGGCGGTGGAGAGCGATCCCGCAGGTTGGCGCCTGGAACTGCGCACGCCGGAGGGCGCCCGCCGCTTGCGCGCCACGGTGGTGATCCACTGCACCAACGCCTGGACCTTCCAGTTGCTGCCCGCCTTCACGGACCTGATCAGTCCGGTGCGCGGCCAAATGCTGGCCACGGAGCGCCTGCACAAGGTGATCCCGATGGCCATGGCCGCCAACTACGGCTACGAGTACTGGCGCCAGGCCCCCAACGGCGAAGTGGTGCTGGGCGGTTGGCGCTGGTCCCAGCGCGAGCAGGAGATCGGCGTCCTGACGGAGACGCTCAACCCGGAAATCCACGCCGGGCTGACCACCTTCCTGCAGGGCCATTTTCCCAAGCTCGAGGGCGCGGCCATCCGCTGCGCCTGGACCGGCGTGATGGGCTTCTCCCGGGACGGCCTGCCCTGGGTGGGCGAGGTTCCGGGCCGCCAGGGCCAGTATCTGGCGGCGGGCTTCACGGGACACGGTTTCGGCCTGGCCTGGCGCTGCACCCAGGGCCTGGCGGAAGAGATTGTCCAGGGCCGCCTCTGCGAAAGTCTGCGCTGGTTCCGGCCCCGGCGCGCCCTGGGCTGAGCCCGGATTGGCCGAATTGCCTGCATTGCCCGGCTTGGGCGAGGCGAAGCCGCTTCCCTTCCCTCGCGCCCCGCGGGGGAAGGCGCGACCCGGCAACGCCGGGGCGCGATGGGATGGGGGCGTGCAATCCAAATGCCTGCCATTGCGCAGACTGCCGGACGTCTTGTTTTACCGCTTTCTGCTTGCGCCAGAAAGGTGGAGCCAAAGAGTCAAGCCAAAGAGGCGCTTTTTCTCAGCGGCCCGAGGGTCCTGATTCCTGAAGCCATGCTCGCTGGTTCGCGCGCTGCGC